>CAZTZN010000281.1:0-4823 GCA_964617715.1 uncultured Armatimonadia bacterium
GTTGGGCTTCACTCTGATCGAGCTGCTGGTCGTGATTGCGATCATCGCGATCCTCGCGGCGATCCTGTTCCCCGTCTTTGCCAAGGCTCGGGAGAAGGCGCGGCAGACTTCCTGTGTGAGCAATCTCAAGCAGTTGGGTGTCGCTGCCATGATGTACGCCCAGGACTACGATGAGCGCATGGTCTGGTACTACCGGTACTACTACGTAGGCGGGGTGCGGATGCTATTCTGGTGGGGCGACATGTTGCAGCCGTACGTGAAGAACTACCAGCTTCTCGAGTGCCCCTCGGGGGCGTGGGGCTACACCTACGCACGCCCGGCAGGGCTGCCCAACCCGCTCATATGTTCCTACGCTCTCCCCGCGATAACTACGCGCGACGATGGTGCGGCCACTCCGCGCATCTCGGGCAACTCGCTGGCGATCCTGCAGGACGCCACCGGCACTATCCTGTTCTGCGACTCCACCACCGCCGAGATCTACACGGGCGGCTCGCATAGCTTCACCATCGCCGGACCCAACGGGGTCACCGACCTGGGGACCGGCAGCTACCCCCGCGTCTCCAAGCGCCACAACGACGGCTTCAACTCCGCCTTCTGCGATGGTCACGCCAAGTGGCTCAACCAGAGCCAGCCCGGCATGTGGACTACGCTCGCCGGCGACTGACGAGCACGCTCTCGACGTCAACGCAGCGCGCGGGCCGGGCGGTTTCGCCCGGCCCGCTGCACGTCCGCCGCCTGCGCGCTCAGAAGCGCGGCACCTGCTTGACCCCGAACCAGTAGCTGCGCTCGGGATCGGTCTCGGAGAGGACCGGCCGCAGGTCTTCGTCGGCCGGCGGCGCGTCGGCGCGGAAGATCACGTACTCGGCATCCGCCTCGGTCTCCCACCTGAGAGTGTCGCCCGACAGCTCACGGTTCTCCCCGGCCCGCCGGAGGATCGCGTCCTCACCCGGCCACGGATTACGCAACGCGCACGCTCCGCCGATCTCGCTGTGGATGCGTACCCACCGCACTGCGCCGCGTTCCCGGCGCGCGCTCACCAGGAAGCCGCCCTGGGCGCGCAGGTCCTCGAACTGCGCTTCGGCCCAGTACTCAGGAACCGTGGGGAAGACGCGGATGACGTCGTCCCAACTCTGCAGAAGCATCTCCATGATCGCCGCCGCAGCCGCGAAGCCCGCCTCCAGGGTCATCGGCGAGTAGCGCGCATGCGACAGGCCGAAGACGCGCGGATCGCCGTTGATGTGGAAGCTGTTGGGCGTGACGAAGGCGCGGTACTGGCGCAGCATCTCGTGAGCCATGTTCCCCAGCCCCGCGCGCGAGGCGATGAGTGACGCCCAGGGCCATGACCAGCCGGTCCAGCGGCCACGGCCCTCGCGGATAAGCCGGGTGATGGACGCGCCGATCAGTGAACGCTCGGCGTCACCCTGCTCGACGGTCAGCATGCCCAGCGGGTGGATGGCCATCAGGTGCGAGTGATGGCGATGCGACTCGAAGAGCGGGTCGCGCGCGGTGACCATCAGCCCGCCATCGTCGGTCGGGTAGTCGGCCAGGCGCTCGAGTGTCTCCTGCCAGCGGGGCGCGTCGGGGTCATCGGCCGCGACTGCGAGCAGCGATTGCCCGAGCCAGCGGATGAGCGCGAGGTCGCAGCTCGGGTCGGGGGCGTAGCGCGACACTGAGCCCTCGCCCCACTCGGGTGAGTACCCCAGTGGGATGTGCAGCCGCCCGTCATCGCCCTCCTGCAGCAGGTTCATGTACGTCTGCATCGCTCCGCGCATGATGGGCAGAGCGTGCTCGCGCAGGAACCGGTCATCGCGGGAGTAAAGCCAGTGCAGCCAGTAGTGGTGTGCCAGCCACGCGGCGTTGCCCGGCCAGAATTCGACGCCATGGTAGCCGTGCACGTGCGCGCCGTCGTACGCGATGGCGCAGCCGCTCCAGATACCGTCGAAGCCGAAGAAGTCGCGGCACTCCTCGCGCCAGCGCGGCAGACACTTGCTGAAGGTCTCATACAGCGGCAGGCCCGCGTCGAGGTGGTTCGAGGCGTAGATCGGCCAGTAGCTCTCCTGCACGTTCATGTCGAGGTGGTAGTCGCCCGACCACGGTGGCATGACGCCGTCGGCGGTCCACAGGCCCTGGAGCGTGATGGGTAGACCCCCTGGCCGGGAGCAGCACCCCAGCTTGTACATCTCGACGTAGAACAGGTTCTCGAGCCACGAGTCGGGGATGGTCAGCCAGCACGCGCGCCACCACTCTCGCCACCATGCCACGTGCTCGCGCCACAGCTCCTGCCCGCGCTCCCGCGCCTCTCGCACCAGCCGGACGGCCCTGGCCCGCGGATCGTCGGCGTCGCGGTGACTGAGGAGGGCGATGGCGACGAGGAAGTCGTGGCGTCGCACCTCGTGCACCTGCCATGCGACCGCGTACTCGCCGCCCGCCGGGAAACGCAGGCGCAGCCAGTGCGCGTCACCGTCGCGGCCGGTCTCGGGCTCGTCATAGCCCCAGTCGGCCAGCGTCTGCTTCGCGTCGTCGTCCAGGTGGTCGAGGCCGACATGGATCGTGACATCGCGCGTCGTGAGCAAGTCCCCGCCGCGCAGAGAGACCAGGACCAGGTTGGCGCCGTCGGCGATCCAGGCCGACCATGCGACCGGTTCCTCGCGGCCATTGGAACTCTCGCGCCCCTCCCGATCCGGCCCGAGGTGCCCGACGCGGCCGTCGGCGGTAGCGCTGTGCAGGTTCAGGCGCGCGTGGAATTGCTCCGCGCCGGGCAGGTCGATCTCCACGCGGGGCATGGGCAGGCGCGTGGGATAGGGCCTGTCATCGAGGCGCCAGGCGCGGTTGAGGTCCCAGTCGCACTGCTCCTCGGCGCCCGCTTCGACCAGCTCGCGCAGGTGTGCGTAGTTGAAGAACTGCGGGTCCGGGACCTGTTCGCGCAGCTCCCAGCAATCGTACTTGTCGAGCGTGATCTTCAGCGGGGCGCCGTCGCCCCAGATGAGCGCGCCGATGTGGCCGTTGCCCAGCGGGATGCCGCTGGGCCACTGCTCGGGCGCGACCTCCCAGACCATGTCGTAGCGGCTGAGGAAGCTGCGCATCTGCTCGTCGGTCAGGCGCATCACGCCCACCTCCTGGTGCTGCTTCGCGTCGTGGGAGGATTCGCCGGAATGCGCGCCTCGCCTCCGTGTGCGCCGCGCGCGAGGAGGCCGGCGCGCGACGCGTGGCGAATCGCCCACCCGGATTCAGCCGACGGTGGGAGGGAGCATCATGGCAGAGCGCACCCTGCGCGTCGCCGTCGTGGGCGGCGGCATGTTCTTCGACGAGGTCATCGGCAGCGCCCTCATGGACTTCGAACGCTACGGTCTCGCGCCCTACCTGGGCGACATCGGTCAGGGGCGGCTGGCGCGCGACCTCGCCGATGTGCACATCGAGTTCGTGGCGGTGGGAACCTACTCGCCCGAGCGGGGCACCGCGGACAAGATCTGCGAGTGGTACCGACAGGGCGTGTCGGACGCGGCGGTCAGGCCGTTCTACGGCGCCACCGTCTGGGAGGAAGTCATCGCAGCGGAGAGGCCGGACGTGCTCATCGTGGCGACGCCCGACGATGTGCATTATGCGCCGATCATGTACGCCCTCTCACAGGGTCTCGACGTGATCACCGAAAAGCCGCTGTGCCTGCAGCTTGCGCAGGCCGACGAGATCATCGCGGCCGCTGAGGCCGCCGATCGAATCGTCTCCTGCGACATGCACAAGCGCTACGACCCGATGAACGTGAAACTCTTCCGGGACCTGGTGCCGCGCATGGGTGAGGTCAACTACGTGCGCGCGGTGCTGGAGGAGCCGCTGGAGGTCTCGACCGAGGTGTTCAAGTGGGCGGCGCGCTCCAACCCGTTCAGCTACGTCGGCTGCCACTGGACCGACGTGGTGCACCACTACCTCGGGGTGCGGCCGGTCTCGGTGCATGCCACCGGGCAGAAGAACCTGCTGGCGAGCTGGACCGACCCCGAGACCGGCGAGCTGCGGCCCATCGACACCTTCGATTCGATGCAGGTGAAGGTCACCTACGATTCGGGAATGGAGGCGCTCTACGTTAACGCGTGGATCAACCCGGCGGACTTCGAGGGGCCGGTCAACCAGGAGATCAAGGTCTTCTGCACCCGTGGCTCGGCGTTCATGGACCAGCAGGATCGGGGCCTGCGCTACTGCATTACCGGCGAGGGCTCGCGCACGACCAACCCGTTCTTCAACGGCCGCACGCCCGCATATGAGCGCTTCGACGAGATGAAGGGATACGGGAAAGACAGTCTGACCGCGGGCTTTTCGGCGATCATGCGCCGGCGCTTCCTGGGCGCGGACCTTGATGAGCTTGCGCCCGAGTACCCGACGGCGGCCTCGCAGCGTTCGACGGTGGCGCTGGTGGACGCGGCTCAGCAGGTCGCGGGCGCCAACCTGGTGCACACCCGCGCCGGCCGGGGCAGCCCGGTGACCGCGTTCCTGGGCGACGGTGAGATCGAGTTGCGGGATCCGCTTCGGTAGGGGAACCGGGGTCGTTCTGTGTGAGGGGCCAGCAGGGGGTCATCCCGTGGCGCCGATACTCCTGTCGGTGGATGGCCGAGGGATGCAGCCTTGCTGACGGCGGGCGGAATGACTGCAAACGATCTGGGCGGCCTGAAGCCGGTCGCTCCAACGGGAAGGATGACGGGACACGGGCGAGGATGCCCGTGCCACGAAGAGTGCGGGAAGTTCAGACGAGGGAGACACCATCATGGAACAGCTTCTGTCCGAGGTAGAACTCAAGTCCGGCGAGACCATGCGCATCGTGCGCGTCAGCGCGCCCG
>CAZTZN010000282.1:0-4822 GCA_964617715.1 uncultured Armatimonadia bacterium
GCCGTCGCTGGCGCTGGCGCAGGTCACCGGTCTGCCGCTGTGGTTCTCGATCGCGGTAATCGGCGTATTGACCACCATCTACACCACACTCGGCGGCATGAAGGCCGTGATCTGGACCGACGTGATGCAGTTCTTCGTGCTCTTCGGCGGCCAGGTCGCCATCGCATGGGTGGCCATGAGCCGCATTCCCGGCGGTTTCATGGGGACCCTCAACATTGCGGATGCGGCGGGCAAGTTCAACTTCATGAACTTCGACCTCAGCCTGACCGTACGTGTCACCTTCTGGGGCGCGCTTATCGGCGGGCTGTTCAACAACCTGGTGCAGATGGGCACCGATCAGATCTCCGTCCAGCGCTATCTCACCGCCAAGAGTCGGTCTGAGGCCGTGAAGTCGCTATGGTTCAAGCTGGCGGTGACCGTGCCGGTGGTGATCGTCTTCTACCTGATGGGCGCGGTGTTGTTCGCCTTCTATCAGGCCCATCCCGAACGGATGCCGCTGGACCTGGCGCAGAAGGACCGCATCCTGCCGTACTTCGTGGTCAACGAGCTGCCGGCCGGGGTGCCCGGCCTGCTGGTTGCGGCGATATTGGCGGCCACCATGTCCACGGTCTCCTCCGGCATCAACGCGCTGGGCACCGCCAGCATCATGGACTTTTACAAGCGCAACCTGCGCACCGAGCCGGATCCGGATAAGCTGCTGCGCATCTCCCGGTGGCTGACCGGGCTCTACGGCCTGCTGGCGACCGCGCTGGCCTTCCTGATGCCGCTGCTGGGAACGCTCATCGAGGCGACCAATAAGATCATGGGCATGCTCGGCGGACCGCTGCTGGGTGTATTCCTGCTGGGGATGCTTACCAGGCGCGCGACCTCTCAGGGGGCGCTGCTGGGGGCCTTCTTGGGCTCGCTGGTGCTCGCCTTCGTGGTCTTCGAAACCGACGTCTCCTTCCTCTGGTACGCTCTGATCGGGTGCCTGGCGACCTTCGTGCTGGGCTACCTGTTCAGCCTTGTCACCGGAGAGGCGCACGCCGAAGAGTGGCCGGAGGAGGAAAGCGGCGAAGAGCCCGCGTGAGCGACGGGAGCACGAAACGGCAGCCGAAGCCCCATCTCTGCCCCGGCAGGAAACGCGGCCGGCCCGGCGAATCGATGAGCAGCAGGCTCATACTGGCGCAAGGGAGCCGGTTGCGTGCATCAAAGCTCCGTGACCCGCGTCGATTTCCACTGTCACTCCACCTACAGCGACGGCGTCCTGACCCCTCGTGAGGTCGCCGCCCGGCTCGCTGCCGACGGCGTCGTGTTCGCCGCCCTGACCGACCACGACTGCGTGGACGGCCTGCGCAGCTTCCGGGAGGGACTTGCGCGCCGCGGCGTGGGCTTGCTCACCGGCGTGGAGATGACCGTGCGCTGTCGGGGGAGAGAAGCTCACCTGCTCGCCTATGGCTTCGACCCTGACCACCCGCAGCTCCGAGAGACGCTGGCCGCCCTGCGCCGCGCCCATGCGCCGCAAAGCGTCGCTCGAGTCGCGCGCGATCGGGTGGAACGCCGAACGCCGGGCGCAGCGGGATCAGAGATCACCCCCACCGCCAACGGCTGGATCGACATTACCGATGCCATCGACCTGATTCACCGCGCCGGTGGTCGCGCCTTCTTGGCGCATCCACTGATGTTCGAGCCCCGGCTGGACCGGCTGCGCTCCCTGGTGGCGGACCTCAAAGACAGCGGCCTCGACGGCATCGAGGCGTTCTACGCCACCCACACCCCCGAGGAGCGCGAGGCCCTGACGGAGCTGGCGGAGGATCTGGGACTGCTGGTGTGCGGCGGCAGCGACGTGCATGATCGGCGCGGAGTCGGTGGCAGGCTGGGGGTGGACATGCC
Organism: uncultured Armatimonadia bacterium; assembly: GCA_964617715.1. Classification (GTDB taxonomy): domain Bacteria; phylum Armatimonadota; class Zipacnadia; order Zipacnadales; family UBA5352; genus JALGVA01. The sequence goes on from CAZTZN010000282.1 coordinate 1,873, forward strand.
CACGGAGCTTTGGAAGCGCTTCCGTGACGGCGTCTGCTGCGGTGGCGACGCAGCGCAGATGAACATTGCGGCCGACGCGACGACCCAGCCCGGCGTGCGTCTGAGGCGGCGGCACCTGCTCTTTCACGTGGTCTTCCCGACCCTGCTCGCCATCGCGCTGTTTGTGGTGGCGATCTTCGCCCTTTTCCTGCCGGCCTTCGAACGCTCGCTGATGGAGCGCAAGCGCGAGATGATCCGCGAGCTGACCAACGCCGCGTGGAGCATGCTCGCCGCCTACGAGCGCGATGTGCAGGCCGGTTTGATGTCGCGCGAGGAGGCTCAGCGGGCCGCGATCTCCCGCATCGAGGCGCTGCGCTACGGGCCTGAGGGCAAGGACTACTTCTGGCTGCAAGACATGCATCCGCGCATAATCATGCATCCGTACCGCCCGGACCTCAACGGCCGCGATGTCTCGGACTTCCGCGACCCGCGCGGCGTCCGTATCTTCGTCGAGTTCGTCGAGCTGGTGCGCCGTCAGGGTGAGGGATACATCGATTACGTTTGGCAGTGGAAGGACGACCCGCGACGGCTGGCCCCCAAGGAATCGTACATCAAGGGCTTCGCGCCGTGGGGCTGGATCATCGGCACCGGCCTGTACACCGACGACGTCGCGCGCGAGATCGCGGCTATCGAGCGGCGCCTGGTGCAAACGTCCATCGGCATAACGCTCCTGGTGGCGCTCTTGTTGCTCTACGTAATGCAACAGAGTCTGCGTCTCGAGCGGGAGCGACGCGACGCCGAGGAGGGCCTGCGCGAGTCCACCGAGCGCTACCGGGCTGTGGTCGAAGCGGCCACCGAGGGGACCCTCGTGGTGCTCGACAGGCGTTGCCGCTACGCCAACCCGACCATGCTGCGCATGATCGGCGCGACCGAGCAGGAGCTGGAGCTGCTCGACCTGGAGGATCTGATCCCGCGCGATGAGACCAACCAGGCGGTCTGGGAGCAGATCGCTCGCGTGCGGGACGGCGAGGAGCCGTCGGGGCACTTCGACGGCGTGCTCAGAGCGCGCGACGGCACCCTGATCGAGTGCATCTTCGCGCTCAGTCGCGTCGCTTTCTCGGCGCGCAACGAGCTGGTCCTGCTGGTGAAGCCCATCGGCACCCTACCCGAGGCGATCGAGGCGGGAGCAGCGGTGGGCGAGCTCGACGGCCAGCGCCTTGAGCGCATCTCGGACGCCGTGCCGGCCGGCATTTTCCGCGCCCGAGCCAGCGCGCAGGGGACCATCGTCACCTGCAGCCGGGCGGTCGCGCGGCTGTTGCGCACCCCCGACGCCGCCGATGACGCACCGCTGACGCTCGCGCGGCTGTTCCCGAGCCCGGCCCTGTGGCAGGACTTTCTGGCCGAGGTGCAGCGAGAAGGCGCGGCCGAACGCCGATTGCGCGTGCCGGGCGGCGATGGGGCCGGCCGCACGCTGGCGATCCGTGCGGTGGCCGTCGAGGAGGGCGAACGGCGTTTCCTCGACGGCGTGGTGGAGGATGTGACCCTGCAGGATAAGCGTGTGGCCGAGCAGGAGGCGATCATCGAGCGCCTGCAGGCCTCCATGCTGTTTCTGCATGAGCCGGTCAGCCGGATCGCCCGCGCCCCGGTTTTCTGCCGCCTCGATGCGCCGGTTCGTGAGGTCGCCGCCGCTATGACCGTCAACCGCACTACTGCGATGCTGGTTCGCTCGGATTCGGGCGAGGTGGTCGGCATCTTCACCGATCGGGACCTGCGCGAACGGATCGTCGCCAGGGGCGCCGACCTGAACACACCGGTTTATCGGGTGATGACCTCGCCCGTCGAGACCGTCTCCGAAGATGCCGGGATCTACGAAGCGCTCATGGCGATGGAGGAACACGGCATCCAGCATCTGGCCGTCGCCGATGACACCGGTGAGATCGTGGGCGTCATCCGTGAACGCGAACTGCTCGGCTTCTCGAGTTACGGCCCGATCGTACTGGCGCGCGAGATAGCCTCCGCCGGCACAGCGGCAGAGGTCATCGCGGCGTGTCAGCGCGCTCCCGGACTGGTCAGGGCGTTGCTGGAGGGGGGCGCGGGAGCGGAGCGCGTGACGCGCATGCTCACTTCGGTGTGCGACGCGGCGACCGCGCGCTTCATCGACCTCGCGCAGGAGCAGCTCGGTCCGCCGCCTGCGCCCTTTGTATTCCTGGCACTGGGCAGCCACGGTCGGCAGGAGTTGGTGCTCTCAAGCGACCAGGACAATGCGCTGGTCTATGCCGACGAGGTGGACGATCCAGAGGCCGCCGCGGCATGGTTCCGCGACCTTGGGCGACTGGTATGCGACTGGCTCGACGAGGCCGGCTACCCGTTGTGTCAGGGCGAGATCATGGCCCGCAACCCCAGGTGGTGCCAACCTCTCTCGGTGTGGAAGCGCTACTTCACGGAGTGGGTGCACGGGGATGACGCGAAGGAGCTTGTCGAGTTCGTGACCTTCTTCGACTTCCGTGCCGTGTGTGGCGCGACCGAGATGGCCGACGAGCTGCGCGCGCATGTGTTCGAGGTGCTTGCGGACCGGCCGGGGTTCTTTATGTATCTCGCTCAGAATGCCCTGGTGTTCAGGCCGCCGCTGCGGCTGTTCGGCAGGATCATGTTCGGCGGCACCGGCGGCGAGCAGCCGGGGCAGCTTAACATCAAGGAAGCGCTGATCCCCATCGTGAGCTTCGCCAGGCTGTACGCACTGCACCACCGCCTCGATCAGACGCACACCCTCGACCGCCTCGAGGCGCTCGCCCGGGCTGACGTGCTCACCGCCGCCACGCTCGAGCAGACCGTGGCGGCATGGGGGCAGCTCATGCGCCTGCGCCTGCAGCACCAGGCCGAGGACCGCGACACCGATCAGGCTCCCGACAACGTCATCACCTGGCAGGCGCTCAGCCCCCAGGACCGGGCGCTGCTCAACCAGGCGTTCACG
>CAZTZN010000283.1:0-4725 GCA_964617715.1 uncultured Armatimonadia bacterium
CCCAAAGTCGTTCGGAGGGCGGCTCTTCAGAGCCGCCGCCGTTGCCGTGTGGCGTAGGCGCGATGGTTGCACGAACGGCGGCGCATCTGAAGATGCGCCCTCCGCACGGCACCGGCCGGCAACAGCCGGGAGTCTGGCAGACGCCCGCAACCAAAGGTCGTTCGGAGGGCGGCTCTTCAGAGCCGCCGCCGTTGGCGTGTGGCGTAGGCGCGATGGTTGCACGAACGGCGGCGCATCTGAAGATGCGCCCTCCGCACGGCACCGGCCGGCAACAGCCGGGAGTCTGGCAGACGCCCGCAACCAAAGGTCGTTCGGAGGGCGGCTCTTCGGAGCCGCCGCCGTTGTCCGGCCCGACGCGCAGGCGAAAGGAAAGGTGCATCCCGATGGCCGATCTCAAGTACGTGACCTACTGCGGCCTGTACTGCAGCCTGTGCGCGCACATGGCGCGGATGCCGGTGCAGGCCCGTGAGCTGCGCGCCACCATGCGCAAGGAGGGCTGGGAGCACTACGGTGAGGCCGTGCATCCGGGCTTCGGCGAGTTCTGGCACATCCTGGAGCGCCTGGCCGAGACCGACGCGACCTGTCCGGGCTGCCGGGGCGGCTGCGGCTCTCCGGGCTGCGAGATCCGCACCTGCGCCCGCGAGCGCGAGGTCGAGATCTGCCCGCTGTGCGCCGACTACCCATGCGAGCACATCGAGCGACTCGGGCGCAGCTATCCGACCCTCATCGCCGATGGCGTGCGCTTGCGCGAGACAGGCCTCGACGCGTGGATCGCGGAGCAGGAGGAGCGCCGCGCCACCGGCTTCGCCTATGCGGACATCCGCTGCCCGGGGGACTGACTTCGGGCCTACTCTCCCTCGTAGCCCTTCGTGCGCCAGACCTCGCGCGAGAAGGCGATCTGCTCCGGCGTCGGCTCCTTGCGGCCCTCGATGCTGGGCCACGGGTCGCCGTTGACCGGGTCGGGGCGCCAGTCATCGTTCTCGTACGCGACACGGTCGGCCTCGCGGCGAAAGTCGGGCACGTCGATGGTGTTGCTGTCGCTCAGCGCCGAGCGGTAGGCCAGCGGCCCGATGATCGACATGGTCACGCCGCGGTACACGTCGAGGAAGGGCGGCTCGTCGCGGCGGATGGCCTCGGCGAAGTGGTAGTTCGTGAAGAAATCGCCCCCGCCATGCCCGGCCTGCATGGCCTGCTCATGAAACTCGGGGAAGTCCGGGCGGTAGATGACCTCCTGCGGGTGCCGGCGCTCCTCGTGATACTGCTCGCGCACCACGCGCAGCATGTTGCGTTCCCCCCAGCGCAGGTTCTCCATCAGCCCGCGTGAGCCGTGCACGCGCACCCACACGCCGTGGCCGCGCAGATAGACGTGGACCAGCCGGACCACCGCGCCGTTGTCCATGCGCAGCGCTATCATCGATGAGGCGTCGTTGAACTTGATGGTGCGTTCGTTGACCGGATCGTCGTCGCGGCGCACCATCACGAAACCGTTGACCTTCTCCGGCCAGGTCTCGGTGATGAACATGATGGGCGCGAGCGAGTGCGTACAGTAGTAGGTGGCCGGGATCCAGTTGCGCCAGTGGTACGTTCCGCAGGCGCGGCCCATGATGACCTCGGCCGGATCGGGATGAATGTACTCCCCCTCGGCGTACATGACCGTTCCGATCTCGCCCGCACGATACAGCCGGCGCATCTCCTGGTTGAAGACCATGTACGGGTAGTTCTCGGCGAACATGTACTGCTTGCCGGTGCGCTCAACGGTGCGAATCAGCTCCACGCCCTCGGCGAGGGTGAAGCAGGCCGCGGTCTCGCTCATCACGTGCTTGTCGGCCTGCAGCGCCTTGATGGCGAAGGGCGCATGTTCGTGGAAGTAGTTGGCGAGGATCACCGCGTCCATGTCGTGGGCGAGGAACTCATCGAAGTCGGTGTAGGTCGCGACTGAGAACTGTTTGCCGGCCTGCTCCAGCCGCTCCTCCCACGTGTCGCACAGCGCCACCAGCTCGAGCCCCACCAGCGGCCCGGTCCCGCGCGCGAATGACATGCCGCGACCGACTCCCACGACGCCGACTTTGATCGTGTCCATGGCTCTCCTCCACAGAAGCTATCGGCCATCAACTACCGGCGGCCGGCAACGACAACGGCGACGGCTCCAGCGTGCTCTATCAATCGTCGAGCATCACCCAGACGCGTTTGTAGATGCCGCCCTTGCCCGCTGAATCACGCACCGCGACGGCCAGGTAGTTGGTCTCGCCGAAGCGCACGTAATCGGTGATGTCGATGGTGAACGGGCGCTTCCAGCCCTCGGGCCCATCCATCGGATGGTCGGCGACGAGCTGCCCGTTGAGCCAGATCTTCGCGTCTTCATCTACCGAGCCGAAGAACAGCACGAGATCGCGGCCCTCGTACTGCGGGTCGATCTCAAAGGTGGTGCGGTACCAGCCCAGCCCATCGTAGTCGCGGCCGTTGTGCTCGGCCTCCCAGGCCCGCCCGAGCGGCTGATCCTCCCAGAACATGTCGGTGCGCATGGTCGTCCAGCCCTCGGCCGACCAGTGCACGTTGAACCACTCCTCGGTCTCCCCTACTTCGTCCGGGTCGAAGCGGAAGCGCCAGTTGCGCGGCAGCAGCGCCACTGCCCGGCGGTCGCCGATATCGCGCACGAGCTTGTAGCCTGCGTAGTCGCCGAACTTGGTGTCGCGCCACATCGCCCAGTAGGGGTTGATGACGTTGTCGCGGCCGATGGTCATGCGGTAGGCGTGCATGCGCCGGATAATCTCAATGTTGGTGGCCAGGTCACCCTCGCCCGAGTTGATGGCCTCGGTGGCGGCGATGGCCTCCGCGGTCATGCGGGCGTGGCGCAGGGCCTGGAGGAGCTGATCCACGCGCCGCCGGATGATCTCGGGCTCGTCGGCCACCTCTCGGCGGGCGCGCATGAGCAGATCGAGTGCGGGCGCGAAGGCCTCGTCGTCGTAGACATAGGGGATGATGCGCTCGGCGCCGCGGCCCATGTTGCGGTAGCCCAGCTCATAGGCCAGGTCACGCCACTTCGGCGTCTCCTCGGTCACGTAGCGATTCCAGTACTCGAAGTACTCGCGCACAGTCTCCCCCGCGGCGCCGAAGGCGGCCAGATACTCATCCAGGAGCTGCTCGGTCGAGGCGTCGGTATCCCAGTGCAGGCGCGCGAGCAGGTAGTAGACCGGGCCCTGTGCGAGCCACTGACCCGAGAGCGTGTCGTAATCGGTGCCGATCATGCCGTTGTCGGCGGCGAAGCGGAAGTCGTCGGCCATGCGGTAGAGCGGAGCCGCGGGCATGGTGTGCAGGCTGCCCAGCCAGTTGGGGCGCAGAAACAGCATGTTCGCCTGCTCGCGCCAGGCCAGCCAGTCTCCGCGGAACCGTGCGCTGGCCGCGCCGGAGTTGGGGTAGCCGACGCCGGGCACGAAGCCGACGATGATGTTCGGCTCCAGCCGGGTCTCCCGTGGCGGGAACCGGTAGCGCGAGTAGGCGTAGACCGCGACGCAGGCATCCGGATCGACCTGCGCCACGCGCCGCGCGATCTCGTTCCAGAACTTCGCGTAGCGGTCCGATAGGATCACGCGCGGCCCCTCGGGAGTCTGCTCGACGTAGTCGGGCACATCCCACGCCGCGCAGCGCTCACACAGGCAGAATCCGCCGCCATCGTTCTCGCAGGCGTTAAGCGTGCGGTTGGCCACCGGGTCCTGCTCCCAGCGCTCCTTCCAGCGCGCCACGATCTCATCCCACAGCGCCGGTTCGGAGACGCACAGCTTCACCCGGTCGGGGGCGCCGATGGGGGCTCGCTCGCCGTTCTCGTTGAGCGCGAAGAACTCGGGATGCTCGGCCCCGTACCGCTCCCACCAGCGGGTGAACGCGTGCCCGTAGTTGATGAACAGACTGCGCCCCATGCGCATGCGCCTCATCCACAGGTTCTCCTCGGCCGCAAGCTGCGCGGCCATCTCCCGGTCGAGCGGCCCGGTGGAGGCCTCGATGGTGTTCAGCATCGAGCCGCGGATCCCGGTGCGCAGCTTGCGCTGCTGGATGCGCGGCACCTCGTAGATGTCGATCTCCCCGACGCTGATGGTCGGGCGGTCGGGAATCACAGTGCCGGTCTCACCGGGCCACAGCCAGCGCACGCCAAGCTGGTCCTGCAGGAAGTCGTAGACCGCGTAGAGGGTCCCCGCCTGGTTGTTGTAGTTGAGCGCGCCATCACGCCCGCCGGGGCCGATGGCGTCACCGCCGAGCAGGAAGAGATCGCCGCCGACGGTCAGCAGACGGATGGCCTCAGGCTCGAGGGCGTCGATGTCGATTCCCGCCGCGGCGGCGGCCCGTGTTGGCCCGACGTAGATGCGGCAGTCAACATCGATCGGTCGCTCACTCTCGGGCCGGATGGCAATCTCGGCGCCGCTCATCGCTTCCAGAAAACGCTGCAGTTCCTGCGCGGCGAAGCTCTGCAGATCCAGCGGCTCATCGGGCAGCAGAATCACGCAGCGCGCCTGCCCGTCAACGGTCAGGTCGAGAGCCGCGCAGGGCACAGCGCAGGCAAACGCGAGCGCAAGGGCGACCCGGCGTCTCATGACACATGCCTCCTCGGACGACCTCAGTGTCGCGCGGCCTGTTCGTCACTGCGGGCCCGGGCCCCTTCCCGGGAGGCATCGAGGACTCGGTGGCGAAGAATATACCGCTGCGAACCGCCCCAGAGGTGAAGGTATTGACCTC
>CAZTZN010000284.1:0-4668 GCA_964617715.1 uncultured Armatimonadia bacterium
CGAAGGTGGGGCGAGGGGCGCGGCGAATCCGAGAGATGATCTCCGGCAGCCGCGCCCGGCGCGGCGTCATGCGGGCGGGCGTGCCCGATTGTCTGGCGGCCCTGGAGGGAAAGGCCATGCGCGGTGCGTGGTTGGCGATGTGTATCATGGGAATTCAGCCGGTGTGCGCGGCCGAGGCCGAAACGACGGCCGCCGCGGCTGAGGCGCCCTACCCGCCCAGCCCGGTCATAAGCGGGATCACCTGGCACTGGGATACGCATGTCACCGCCGCCGACGGCAGCGACCTGTGGCCGGTAACATGGGCCGCCGACGACAACCTCTACGTGGCCTGGGGGGATGGCGGCGGCTTCGGCGGCACTAACTCGGACGGCCGGGTAGCCATGGGCTTCGCGCGCATCGAGGGCCCGCCCGAGTACTACGTGGGGATAAACATCAACGGAGGCAAGGATGCCCTGCACCCGGCAACGTTCCCGGATCAGGGCAAGACCGGGAGCCTGCTCGCGATCGGCAATACCCTCTACGCCTGGCAGAACATGCAGGATGGCAAGTGGCCCGATGTCAACCACACGCTGATCTGGTCGGAGGACCGCGGGGCCACGTGGCGGCGGGTGGACTGGGTCTTCCCGAAGGGAGCCGGGCACCTCAAGCCCGCCCGCTTCGTAAACTTCGGGCGCGGCCACAGCGATCTGCCGGAACATCTGGCCGGGTTCGTGTACTTCTACGGCACCCGGCAGCCCGTGCCCGGCGCACGGAGCACGGATGTCTACCTGGGACGGGTGGCGCAGGAGCAGGTGCTCGACCGTGACGCCTACGAGTTCTTCACCGGCCTCGACGGAGAGGGCCGCCCGGGCTGGTCGCGGGAAGTTGAGGCGGCGCGCCCCGTGTTCACCGACCCCCACGGCGCGGGCCCGCTGACGGTCGTGTACCACGCGGCGCTCGAGCGCTACCTGGGTACCTGCTTCCACGGCGGCCCGGGGCGACTCGGGGTATTCGACGCTCCCGAGCCGTGGGGGCCGTGGACCACGGTGGCGTACTACGACAGTTGGGGCGGCATGGGCTCGGAGGGAGAGGGCCTGACCTGCAGCTTCCCGGCGAAGTGGATGGGCCCGGATGGCCTGACCATGTGGTGCATCTTCAGCGTCTGGGGCGAGGGGGGCAGGGCGGGCATCGGCGCCCACGATCGCTTTAACCTGGTGAAGGCCACCCTCTCGCTGCGCTGACCTTCAGGCACAGCGCGTCCCCCAGCTCGCATCACCGGCGGCTACCCGGCCGCCGGTGGGCGTGTGTCGAGCATCGGCCAGCACCTCGCATTGCGCCGGCGGCGGTGCACAGGCGGACCAGTTCGCCCCGAAGTCCAGGTGGACCTCGGGTGCAGGCGCAGCCGGTTGGGCGGCGAATACATCCGCGGTCGCGCGCACAGCATCGCACCGACGGAGGGCTTCGTCATGGCCGCCGCCAACCCGCAGGTGAGCTTCACCGCGCCGCGCACGGTTGAGATCGTCGATGCGGGCGTGCCGGAGATCGGCCCTCGTCAGGTGTTGATTCGCACACGCTGCTCGCTCATCAGCGCCGGCACCGAGGGCTCATCCTACCTGGGCCGGCAGTGGACGCGCGACGATGGCACGGTGCAGCCGCGCTATCCCGAGGTCCCGGGCTACTCGAACGTCGGCGTCGTGGTGGCGGTCGGCGACGAGGTCGAGCGCTTCCGCATCGGCGACCGTGTGACCTCGAGCGCCGGACATCGCCTGCTCAGCGCGCTGCCGGAGAGCCACCCGGTGCTGTGGCCGGTGCCCGAGGGCGTCGGCGATGAGGACGCCACGTTCTGCGTGCTCGGCTGCACGGTGCTCAACGGCGTGCGCATGGGCCACCCGCAGCTCGGCGAGGCGGTGGCGGTCATCGGCCTGGGGGTGCTCGGGCAACTGGCCTGCCGCTACCTCGCGCTTACCGGCGCCGAGCCGATCATCGGCATCGATCTCGACGACTTCCGGCTCGGGCTGGCGCGCGCCGCGGGCGTGATCACGCACGCGCTGAACCCCTCGGCCTGCGACGTGCGCGCCGAGGTGGCGGCGCTCACCGAAGGGCGCGGCGCGGACGTGGTGTTCGAGGTCACGGGGCGCACAGAGACCTACGACATGGCCTTCGACCTCGCGCGCAGGTTCGGCGCGGTGGTGGCGCTGGGATCGCCGCGCTGGCCGGCGCCGGTGGACATGATGAAGCTGCATCTCAAGGCGCTGACGTGCGTGGGCGCGATTGTTTCGGCGCACCCTGAGCCGGGCGGCCGGCGCAATCGGTGGCATCGCTCCGCCAACGCCGCGCTCTTCCTCGACCTCGCGGCCCGCGGGAGGCTGAAGCTCGGACCGCTGGTCACGCATCGCTTCGCGTACGACCAGGCGGCGGAGGCGTACCCCACGGCCATCGGCGAGCGCGGAGAGGCGCTGGGCGTGGTCCTTGAGTGGCCCGAGGAGTAGGGCGCCCGCGTTGCGCAGCGATGGCGTGTCGGCGGCACGGGTGAAGCCGTTCCGTGGCATCCGGCCCCCGGGCGGGAGGGCCGGCCTCGCCATCAACGGCGACAGTGACGGCAGGCGCGGCACAGGTCCGCGCCCTACAGCACGACAACGGCGGGCGCCGCGCCGTGGCCGCCCGCTCGCAGCACGTCGCTCGTAGCTCATGAACGGAGTGAGGCACAATGCGCACGATCATCGCACTGCTGGCCATCACCGCCTGCGCTGGGGTCTGCTCCGCGCAGACGATTGACCTCGCCGACGAGGTCGCCATCCCCCCCGCGGACGAGGTGACCTACACCTTTGATGCGCCCGCGGTGCCCGAGGGCCAGATCGCGGTGGTGCACTTCCGCGGCCGGCTCGAGAACGAGCGCCAGGCCGGGCACACCGGCGCGCTCTTCGTCTACCTCAACGGCCAGGAGTTGTCCGGCAGCAGCATCGTCAATAAGCCGCAGGAGCTGCAGTGGGGCGAGGGCCAGATCAGCCTGTGGTGGAGCGGCGGCTTCCGGCTGATGTACTCGCCCGACTTCGTCGGCAACAATCAGCCCGATAATCGCTACTACATCAGCTCCGGCCAGGCCTACACCTTCGACCTGAACATCACCGATCTGCTGCAGCCCGGCGAGAACACGCTGCGCCTGGTCCATGCCATCCGCGACCCCGAGTTCCCGCGCGCTGTGGTCATCGCCGACCTGCGCGTGCAGGTGCAGGAGCCACCCGCGGGCGAGCAAGTCAAGGTGGGCCCGCCCACCGGACCACTGCCCTTCATCATGCCCGAGCCCGATCATCGCGAGGACTACCGGGCCGACTGCGCGCCCGGCGGCGGCATCACGGTCACCATTCTCGGACGCACCTACGCCATCGACTCGGGCTTCAGTCACGAGCGCGGCGGTTGGAACACGCTGAGCGGGTCCGGCCCGGCAGAGGGCGAGGATGGCTGGGCGCCGCGGGTCGAGCTGCTGGAAGGCGGCTTCATGGTGCGCGCGACCGCAGCCGACTACACGCTGGAGCGCCGGGTGTATCCGCGCGAGGAGTACATCGCGGTCGAGGACACCATAACCAACACCTCGGGCCGCGACATCGCGCTGCTGCAGCGGCACGTCGTGGACGTAACGAACGCCCGCGACATCTACCTGGCGGGCCTGCACCCGCCATCGAAGACCGGGCAGGTTCGCGAGCCCTCCAACCCCACGGCGCTGGCGATCTTCGAGGGCGGTCAGATCGCGCTCACGCCCAACGATGATGTGCTGCGCGCGCACGCCTACGTCTTCGCCGACGAGAGCCAGGCGGGCATTCGCGATATCGACGGGGCGCTGGCGGCGGGGGCGACCGAGACCTATCGCTGGGAGATCTACCCGAGCGCAACCATGGGCTACTTCGAGATGGTCAACGCCATCCGCCGCGCGCATGACGTTAACTTCGAGATTCCCGGCGGCTTCTGCTTCCTCGAGCCGCGCGAGCCCTTTGTGTCGATGAGCGACGAGCAGTTGCGCGCGTGGCTGGACGCCAAGAACGCCAACACGGTCTCCATGAGCATCATGGTACCCAAGTACCACGGCAAGCTGACCCACGGGACGGCCTTCCTGCTGGTCGATCACACCATCAAGCGCGAGTTCGCGGAGCGCCTGCGCCGCGTCAAGCCCGGCATCAAGGTGCTGGTGTACTTCCATTGTTACATCTCCACCGAGGACGAGGCGCCGGAGAAGTACGCCGCCGAGCGCCTGCTCGGGCCCGACGGGACGCAGCGAGTCTACAGCCGCGACATCTACCCGCTGTTCGTGCCCTTCCCGGGCAGCGCCTACGCCGATGCCATGCGCGAGTTCGTGCGCATTATCCTCGAAGACATCGGCGCCGATGGGGTCTACTGGGACGAGATCGCCTACAGCCGATTCGCCTACCACTACGGCGAGCCGTGGGACGGGCGCAGCGCCGACGTGGACCCCGATACGCTGACCATCGCCCGTAAGAAGACCTCGGTGACGCTGATCACGCTGCCCTTCCGGCTGCCGCTGGCCCAGGAGATCCTGGACCGATCGATGATGATCGGCAACGGTGCGCCGCACACCGCGTCCATGGCGCAGCTTCACTTCCCCCGTTTCATCGAGACCGGGTCGGTCAGCAACCTGCGGCGCGGGCACCTCTACACGCCCATCGGCCTGGGCGACCA
>CAZTZN010000285.1:0-4643 GCA_964617715.1 uncultured Armatimonadia bacterium
ACAGATAGGTCGCGGTGCCGCCCCCCCGGAAGAAGTACTTGTGTGCGAGCACGATGCGCATCGCCCACTCAGCTCTCTGTCAGGGAAGCGCGGAGTTTGGAGACGGCGTCGGCCAGCAGCCCGAAGGCGCCGAGCTGCAGGCCCACCAGTATCGCCAGAATCTCGCCCTGGAAGATGTTGCTCTCCACAATGATGTCGTAGATCAACTTGGCTGTGCCCAGCCCCATGAGCAGGAACGCCGGGGGCATGAACACCTTCAGCGGGTTGAAGTAGCACAGGATGCGGAAGACCAGCAGGAAGAAGTTGTAGGTGTCCTTGATCGGGTTGATCTTCGATGAACCCCGACGTTCGTGGTAGTCGATGGGGATGTAGCGGACCACCATGTCGTTGCACAACATCGCCAGGGTGATGGTGCTGGTGAAGGAGAAACCCGAGGGCAACAGGCTCATGAAGCGGATCGCCGCCTGCTTGTCGAAGACCCGCAGGCCTGAATTCAGGTCGGGGATGTTCGCCTCCGCCAGCAGCGAGGCCAGCCTGTTGAGCAGCCACTTGGCGGGACGGCGGATCGCCGGGACCTGCACGTCCCGGCCGACGCGCGCGCCCACCACCATGTCGGCGCCGTCGAGGTGCTCGAGGAGAGTGGGGATCTGCTCGGGGGGGTAGGTGCCGTCGGCGTCGGTGATGACGATGATGTCGCCGCGCGCGTGGCGGATGCCGGTCTTGAGCGCGGCGCCGTAGCCGCGGTTGCGCGGGTGCTGCACCACGCGTACACCATCAACCGCCGAGGCGACTGCTGCGGTGTCGTCCTCGGAGCCATCATCGACGACGATGACCTCGTACGAGGCGTCCTGGGTCGCCAGGGCGTCCAGGATGCCACGCAGGTCGTGGTCGATGCCACCGGCCTCATTGTAGGCGGGCACGACCACGGAGATCTCGGGCGTTGCGGTACGCAAGCCCGTAGCGTCGCTCAGCTCGACCGCGGTGCCGCTTGCCACAGGGCATCACTAACCTCGTAAGAGATTGGGCCGCGTCAATACTCAGCGAGCGAGTCCAGCCGGTTGTGTATTGGAGAAAGGGAGGCCAGGCCGATCAGGCGGCCATCGTTCGCCGCACGGTATCCGAGATCCCAAGCCAGGATGTGTCAGTGCTCCCGGAACCTGAAGGCGTCCCCATCGGCGAGCCGGACCTCCCTTCCTCCAGTGCGTTCGGCAGCGGTGCGACAATCGGGACGGACCCGACGGAGCCTGCGCCGGTCGCGGCCCGAGCCACCCAGTCGGCCGGGGAACTGCGCCTCGAGCCGGCGCTGAGTGTTGCCCGGGGGAGCCGCGCGCTGCGGCCCCATGTGGTGCGTGGTAGTGCAGCGATGTCCGACCTGGCGCCGAGCGAAGTCCGTGTGCACCTCTCCCGGCGCAGGCGCATGGTAGCACGGGGGGCACGGGAATTGTCTCACGGCAATCTCACAAATCCTCACCTCTCTCCGACCTGCCCGGCAGGAGCCCGCCAGCCCGCCGGAGAATGCCCGCGCGAGCGCGGTCCGGTCCGGGGGAACTCCAAGGAGGATCACAGCATGGGCGGCTCGAGACTGAGGGTGCTGGTGATCGGCGGCAGCGGATTCGTCAGCGGCACACTGGCGCGGGTCGCGCGCGATGCCGGGCATGAGGTGTGGGTGATCACCCGCGGGCGGCGGCCTGTGCCCGAGGGCGTAACCGCGGTGACCGCCGACCGCACGGACCGCGAGGCGTTCGCCGCCGCCGTCGCCGGGGCGGGGGTCGAGTGGGACCTGGCTGTGGACTGCATCGGCTACCAGGCGGAGGATGCCGAGCAGGATGTCGAGGTGCTGTCGCCGCGCGCGGGCCACCTGGTGTTCATCTCGACGGATTTCGTCTTCGACCCCGCGCGGCGCGTGTTCCCGCAGCCGTTCGACAACCCGCACTTCCTCGCCGAGGGCTACGGCGGGGGCAAGCGCGCGTGTGAGGAGGTACTACTCGACGCCGACACCGGAGACATGCGCTGGACGGTGTTGCGGCCGTGTCACATCTACGGCCCGGGCTCGCAGCTCGGCTGCCTGCCCGAGCACGGGCGCGATGCGGAGCTGATCGCGCGCATGCGCGCGCGCGAGACGCTGCGGCTGGTGGGCGGCGGACATTTCCTGCAGCAGCCGATCTTCGTGCGCGACCTGGCAGAGCTGGCGCTGAGCGCCTGGGACCGTGACCTCGCGCATCGCGGCATCTACTGTGTGGCCGGACCGCAGATCATCGAGTCGCGTCGCTACTACGAGATCATCGCCGGGGTGCTCGGGGTCGAGGTCAGCATTGCGGAGGTGTCGGTGGCCGAGACGCGCGTAGCGCACCCCGAGTGGGCCTCGTTCCTGTGCCACCGCATCTACGACCTGACGCCGCTGCGGCTGGCCGGGCTGAGGGTGCCGAACACGCCCGTCGCCGCCGGGCTGCGCGAGCACGTGGAGAGCATGCTCTGACCGGACGTCGCGGGTCGGGCACTCGGAGCGGAGGTGCGTTCATGGACAGAGTGCGCGTGGGCGTGATCGGCGTGGGGAAGATGGCCGAGATCCGGCACCTGCCGATCCTCGCCAAGCTGCCGCAGGTGGAGCTGGTCGCGTTCTGCGACACCAGCGAGGAGAACCTGACAGCGCGCGGTGACGACTACGGCGTCGCGGCGCGCTACGCCGACCACCACGAGATGTTCGACGCCGAGACGCTGGACGCGGTATGCATCTTCATCCCGCCCTTCGCGCACACCGACGCCGAGGTCATCGCCGCCGAGCGCGGCATCCATGTCTTCGTCGAGAAGCCGCCGACGCTGAGCATGGAGCAGGCGCGCGAGATCAGCGCCGCCATCGCCGACGCGGGGATCATCAGCCAGGTGGGCTTCAACAGCCGTTACCGGCCGTCGGCGGAGGTCGCACGCGAGCGGCTGGCCGGGCGCCTGGTCGTGCAGGCGCTGGTGCACCGCCTGCACGGGAGCGGGGCGCTGGCGTGGTGGTGGAAGATCGAGCGCTTCTCAGGCGGGCCCTTCGTGGAGAACACCATCCACTACGTGGACCTGCTGCGCTGGCTGGCGGGTGAGTTCGTCGCGGTCTCGGCGCGCGTGGTTGATCGCCCCGACCCCACCGAGGAGCTGGACATTCCGCTGAGCATCTGCGCGACCTATGCGCTGGCCTCGGGCGGCGTAGCGAACGTGACCACCTGCGCGGCGCTCGAGCACGGCGGGGCGTCGCAGTTCCTGGTGGTGGCCGATGACTCTCTCTACGACCTGAGCGACAGCGGGCTGAGCATCGATCGCGAGCGGGTCGCCGACGACGGCGACCGCCGCAACTGCTACGAGGCGGAGTTCGCGGCGTTCTTCGATGCGATCATCACCGGGGACCGCTCGCTCGCCCGCTCGCCCTACCACGACGGAGCACGTTCGCTGGCGGCGGTGCTGGGGGCGGTGCACTCCGCGCGCAACGGCGGTGCGTGGGTGGACCTGCGCGCCCCGGCATGGAGCGTCGCCTGAGCGGCGAGGATGAGGCCGGTGGAGTTTGTCAAGCTGGGCCGGCGCCGACTGGGACGCACCGAGATGCGTGTCAGCCCCATCGGGCTCGGCGGCGCGCATCTCGGGCGGGTGCAGGGCGAGCACTTCGACCAGCGCCAGGCGGTCGCGACCGTGCACCGCGCGCTTGAGCTGGGCGTGAACCTCATCGACACCTCGCCGATGTACGGACCGAGCGAGGAGTTCATCGGCGTGGCGCTGCGCGAGTGGGAGGCAGCAGGCGGTAACCGCGAGGACCTGATCATCTCCAGCAAGAGCGGCTTCGTCGAGCGCGGCGTGATGGACTACTCCGCCGCTTGGACGCGGCGCTCCATCGAGCGCAGCCTGACACGGCTGGGCACGGACTACCTCGACGTGGCGCTGGTGCACGACCCGACGGACCTCGAGCCGGTGCTCGCGCCGGGCGGGGCGCTTGAAGCGCTCGAGGAGATGAAGGCCGCGGGGCTGATCCGGGCGATCGGGCTGGGCGTGCGCAACCAGCCCCTCCACCGGCGCGCCATCGAGAGCGGACGCTTCGACGTCTCGCTCACGCACTGCGACTTCAATCTCATCGACGGAAGCGCCGCCGACGAGCTGCTGCCGAGCGCCAACGCCCATGACGTGGGGGTGCTCAACGGCGCGGCGGTGATGCTGGGGCTGCTGTCCGGCGACGACCCGCGTGAGGCCGCGCGCTCGCTGGGCGGCTTCGCCTCGCCGCAGCGGCTGGGGCGGGCCGTCGCGCTGTGGGAGTGGGCACGCGCGCGCGGGGTGAGCCTGCTGGCGGTGAACCTGCAGTTCTGCCTGCGCGAAGAGCGCATCGCCTCGACGCTGGTGGGCGCGCGCGACCCGGCGGAGATCGAGGCGGACATCGCCGCCGCGACTGCAGAACTGCCTGAGCACACCTGGGACGATCTGCGCGCGATGATGGCCGAGTCCCCGGCGTTCGACGAGCGCTGACGGCGACCGCAACGGCGACGGCAACGGCGACGGCAACGGCAACGGCAACGGCGACGGCAGACGGCGACGGCAACGGCAACGGCGACGGCAGACGGCGACGGCAACGGCAACGGCAGACGGCGACGGCAACGGCAGACGGCGACGGCAACGGCAGACGG
>CAZTZN010000286.1:0-4583 GCA_964617715.1 uncultured Armatimonadia bacterium
CCACCAGCCGCCGCAGCTTGGTCTCGCCCACCAGGCAGTTGGCGATGAACAGGTCTTCGATGCCCGCGGTAGCCATCACCTCGGCCTCGCCGATCTTGGCGCAGGTCACGCCGCACGCGCCCGCGCGCACCTGCATCTGCGCGATCTCCGGCGTCTTGTGCGACTTGATGTGCGGGCGCATCTGCAGGCCCGCGGCGAAGGTCGCCTCGTGGATGCGGCTGATGTTATCCTCGAGCACATCGAGGTCCACCAGCAGCGCCGGCGTATCCACGGCCTCGATCGGCTGACCGATCACGCTGTGCATCGCGACTTCCCTCCCGCCGAGAGCGCGCCTACGCGGACGCGATGATGTCGCGCGCCACCTGCGCCGCGACCTGGCCCGACAGCAGCATGCCACCGAAGATCGCGCCCATGCGCGGCGACATCCTGACCGCGTTGGCGGCCATGCCGCACGCCACCACGCCCGGGTAGATCTCGCGCGTGTTGACGATCAGCGCGGCCTCGCCCTGCACGGCGTTCATCGACGACTCCCCCGGGACGCACTCGTCCCCGCTGTCGAGGCGCGCGCCCGGGATCTTGCGCAGCAGCACCTCGGCGATCTCGCACGGGTGGCCGGTGCTCTCGATGAGCACCTTCGAGTGCACCGCCAACGGATCGACGTGCAGCTTCGCGGCGGTCACCGCGCCCCAGTTGATGACGACGCCGCACACGCGGTCGTCATCGTTGATAACCACGTCCTCGACCTCGATGCCCACGAAGATGCGGGCGCCCGCGTCGATGGCCGCGGCGGTCATCTTGGTGGCCGACTCCACCGCGTCGGCGATGAGCGTGCCGTCCTGCCACGGGCGCAGGCTGATGCCCACGTCGGTCATCAGGTCCGCCGCCTCCTCCTCGATGACGATGCGCGGGAACAGCATGCCGCCGCCCCAGATGCCGCCGCCGATGTGCAGGTTGCGCTCGAACACCGCGACCTTCAGGCCGTCGGCGGCCAGCAGCCGCGCGGCGGTCAGGCCCGAGGGCCCGGCGCCGGCCACGGCCACGTCGAGGTCGAGCGAATCGAGGAAGTCCTCCATGAAGCTCTCGACGATGCCACGTGTGACGGTGAGTTCATCGAAGCGCAGCTTGTCGGGATCAAGTGACATGACGCATCTCCTTCTCCACGCCCTCGCCGGGAGCACATCCCCGGATGCTCAGAAGCCGCCGGCTGAATGCGCGGGCCGGCGGCTGGTGATGACCGCTGAACCCTCGCTTTCCTCCGCCGGTGCTAGCCGGGTCAGGTTCCGGGGTCGGCAGGCCTGCGGCCTGCCATCTCAGCCTGTGGCTCCCCCAGCGAGGTATCTGTCTGTGACCGATTGCGCCAAGCGTACCACTCGCACGCCGCGCTGTCAAGCTGACGGAGCCCGCGGTTGACGCTCCACGCGCGCGCGCGTATCATGGAGGCCGCCCATGCACACGATGATTGCCGAGCAGACCATCGCCTACACCGGCCACCAGCTTCGCTCCCACTGGATCCTCGACACCTTCGGCCTGCAGGGCGACGCCATCGTCGCCTTCACCGGCCCCTGCCACGTGGCGCTGTCCGAGATGGTGGATCTGGCGGACGTGGCGGCGGGTGAGGCCATCGAGGCCGCGGAGATGCTGCATTTGATCGCCGAACACTTCGACCGCGATCTGCACCGCGCGGTGCTGCGCCAGCGCCTGCTCATCTGCATCATCGCTGAACGCCTGGCCGCCGGTGAGCGTGTGCCTGAGCTGCGCCGCGACGGTGATGACCTTTACGCCGGCGAGCGCAAGCTGTCGGTCTCCATCGCGACGCTCTCGCCCGTCTCCACGCTGATCCACGTGGGCCTGAACATCGACCCGACCGGCGCACCGGTGCCCGCCACAGGGCTGCGCGAGTGGGCGATCGACACGGCCTGGCTGGCGCGTGAGGTGCTTGAGGACTATGCCGCCGAGATGGCCGACGTGGAGCTGGCGACCTGCAAGGTCCGGGGGGTGCCGTGATGCCTTCCGACGAGGTCGGGGCGCCGGGGGAGATCGACCCCTCGCTGCGCGCGCCGCTGGCCGAGGTGTTCACGTCCATCCAGGGCGAGGCCCTGTTCGCGGGTCTGCAGCAGATCTTCGTGCGCTTCCGGGGCTGTGACCTGAACTGCCCGTGGTGCGATACGCCCGCCGCGCACGAGCTGGAGGGGGACTGCCGGTGCCGGACGCGACCGGGGGGGCGTGGCTGGAGCATCGCGAACCCGGTCTCGCTGGCCGAGGTCGAGGACGCGGTCAGGCGCATCATCGCGGCCAACGAGCCCACCGCAATCCACTCCATCTCGATCACCGGCGGCGAGCCGCTGCTCTACCCGGAGTTCGTGGCGGGACTGGCGGCGACGCTGCAGCCGCTGCACCTGCCCATCATGCTTGAGACCAACGGCCAGCGCCCGCGCGAGCTGCAGCAGGTGCTGCGCTACATCGACTGGGTGGCCGCCGACTACAAGCTCGACAGCGCCATGGGCCACCCGCTCGACGCCGAGGCGCGGGCCGAGTTCCTGCGCGTGGCCCAGCGCAAGCGCGCCTTCGTCAAGATCGTGCTGACCGACGCCGCCACCGACGAGGAGCTGGAGCAGGCCTTCGCGCTCATTGCGTCCGTCGATGCCGGCTGTCCGCTGTTCCTGCAGCCGGTGACGCCCCGCGGTGGCGCGCGCCCCCCGCGCGGCATCGACCTGATGCGCTTCCGCGCGATGGCTACGCGCTCCCTGCGCGATGTACGCATCATGCCGCAGATACACAAGTTGCTGAATCTGCCGTAGGACGGCAGTCACAAGTCATGCGTCGCAAGTCACAAGCCAACGGCACGACCGCCCGTACGTCGTCGCCGGTTGCCGGTTCCCGTTTGCCGGTTGCCGTACGACTGCGACGCAGTCGCCTGCCGTTCCCGATTGCCGATTGCCGATTGCCCATTGCCGATTGCCGCCATCAACCATGAGAATCGGCCTGACTACCACCATCCCGGTCGAGGTCATCCTCGCCGCCGGCGCCGAGCCGGTGGACCTCAACAACATCTTCATCACCGACGCCGAGCCCGACCGGATGGTGTCGCGCGCGGAGATCGCCGGCTACCCGCGCACCGCCTGCGCGTGGATCAAGGGCATGTACTCCGCCACGCTCCAGCACCGGATCCCGGTGGTCGTGGCGGTTACCCAGGGCGATTGCGCGCAGACTCACGCGATGATCGAGACGCTGAGCGAAAAGGGCGTGCGTATCATCCCCTTCGCTTACCCCTACGACCGCGATCCCGATCTGCTGCGCATGCAGATCCAGCGCCTGTGCGACCACTTCGGCGTGAGCTGGGACGAGGCGGAACGCCAGCGCGAGCAGCTTCGTCCAATACGTGCCAAGGTGGCCGAGATCGACCGCCTGACCTGGAGCGAAGGCCTTGTCAACGGCTGGGAGAATCACTATTATCAGGTGTGTTGCAGCGACTTCAACTCGAACCCCGAGCGCTTTGAGCGCGAAGTGGACGAGTTCCTTGACACAGCGCGCCGCAGGACCCCGCGCGCCCACGGTGTGCGCATCGGCCTCGCCGGTGTGCCAACTATCTACAGCGACCTCTATCAGGTGATCGAGGAGCTGGGCGCCGGGGTCGTGTTCAACGAGGTCCAGCGCCAGTTCACCATGGCCGACAGTCTCGACTGTGACCTGCTCGAACAGTACCGGCGCTATACCTATCCCTATGAGCTTTCCGGGCGCCTTGATGACCTGCGCGCCCAGATCGCGCTGCGCCAGATCGACGGCCTGATCCACTACACGCAGGCCTTCTGTTTCCGCCAGATCCAGGACCTGCTCATCAAGCGGCATCTGGACCTGCCTGTCCTGTCACTCGAAGGCGAGGGTCCGGGGCCGCTGGACGCACGCACGCGGCTGCGCGTCGAGGCCTTCCTCGAGACCCTGCAGGCGCGCAGCCGACAGTGAACGCGTCTGCCGTATGCCCGGCGCGCCAACGCAGTCTATCGACGCCAAACGAGGTGAGTCACATGTCCACGACGAGCAAGCTGCTGACCGCGGCTCTGCTGGCGCTGCTGACGGGGGCGGCCTTCGCGGCCGACTACGCCGGCCCCACGCTCGACGGCACCGTGACGCTGCGCAGTGGCGAGACCATCAGCGGAATCATCCTGGCCGCGCAACTGGGGATCGTGGACGGAGCCGAGATCGGCTCGCGCCTGCGCGACGGCGGCTACATCGCCGTGCGCGTCGATGGCGACGAGCGGCGTATCAACGCCACCGATATCGCCGCCATCGACGTCCAGTGGGAGCAGGCCGGCACCGAGGACATGCCCAGGTGGAAGATCACCAGCCTGGTGGTCACGACCACCTCCGGCGAGGTCATCACCGGCACGCCCGCGTGGCTGGTCCATGCCACCTCGCTTGAGGTCGAGCAGCCCGACGGCTCGCAGCGTAAGATCTACGCCTTCCCGATGGCCAGCAGCAACTTCTCGCCGGACAACCTCATGACCCGCCTGACCATCGGCGCCGGTGCACCTGCGCCCGCCGAGGAGACTGCGGCTCCGGCCGCTGAGGAGACCGCCGCTCCGGCC
>CAZTZN010000287.1:0-4546 GCA_964617715.1 uncultured Armatimonadia bacterium
TAGCCCAGGTTGTTCATGGTCAGGATGGCGTAGTCGGCGTTCTTGCGCGCGTTGCCGTTCTCGAAGTAGCGCAGGTCCGGGCGCGCCAGACAGTAGGCCATGGTGTGATGCAGCGTCAGCCACTGGTAGGTATTGCAGTCGCAGTGCGGCTTGCTCGCGTCGAGCTGGAACTGGAAGGTCCCGTCGGCGACACGGATCCACTCCTCGCCCTCGATGGCGTGGTAGTAGCGGCTGAAGTACTGCCCCGCGTAAAGGCAGCCCAGCGCCGGGAAGGTCTGGTGGTTGAAGCGCACGCGCCGGCTCTCTGCCCGCGCCGACTTGCGCGGCCCCAGCTCGCTCACCCAGCGGAACAGGATCTTCGACACCTCCAGGCGCTCCTCGGGGCTGATCGCCGGGCACTCCTCGACATTGTCCCAGGCCGGGATGTTGGTGTAGATGTGGAAGTCCGAGTCCATCCCCCATGGCCCGCCGTAGGTGTCCGGGTTCGACAGGTAGCTCTCGTAGGTGCGCTTGATCATCCACACGTACATCCGCGCGTATTCCTCGCGCCCGGTCAGCGCGTAGTTCAGCCCTTGCTTCTCGGCGTAGCTGAACAGCCCGCGGGTGCCCGCGCGCACCAGGTGGTCCTCGCAGGACTGTTTGAGGCCCTCGGCCCACCGCTCATCAAGCTCGGCGGTGAACAGGTTCGCGTAGGCTGCCTCGGCCGCCCCGGTCAGCTTCACCTCCAGCACCTGCGGCACCACCAGCGTCTCGCCCGGGGCGATGTACGGGCGTAGCGCCTCCAGCCCCGCGCGCGCGCCCTCAAGGTCCGAGGCGCCGATGGCGATGATGTTGCGCCCCGTGCCCCACGGGTCATTGACCGTGCGCACTTCGTAGCCACCTGCACCCGGGTAGACGCCATCGGCGAAGGTGAGCCGGTGCGAGTACGGGTACAGCAGCGCCCGATTGTTGATGATGCTCCCCAGCACGATGGCGTTGGTCCCGGCGAGGACGTCATCGCCCGCCTGCTCCGGCCCCACGATAGGCAGTGTCGCGCCGCTGGCCTGCTCGATCATCGCGGCGACCTCCCCCGCCAGCGCCCGCCAGTCGTCGCCTTCGGGGGCGACGATGATCGCGCGCGGCTCCCCGCCCTCGACCAGCATCGTGTCGGGGTACAGCGGCTTGGCCTCGGTCACGTCATTGAAGCTGCGCAACTCTGATCGCCCCGTTCGCACGTTATCGACGAAGATGTCGAACCGCTGGCCCGGGTCATGTGTGCCGGTGTAAAAGCGCAGCTTCACCACGCCCACCGGCTCTCGCCCCTCGACCGCGTTCGGCTCCCACGTCATCCCGGCATGGGACATGCCCGGATGCAACTCAAAGGTCTGCATCTGATCGGTGAGCAGCCCGCTCCACGAGGTCCAGCTCAGCACGACCTCGCGCTCGGCATTGAGCCCGCGCACGTAAAGCGCTCGCGACTGCCCCGGCGTGGAGCTGGCCGCATCGAACTTCAGAGTGATGCCGCCGGTGAAGTCCGTGGGGGGGATGTCCATGCCCAGGCACAGGTAGGAGTTGCCGGTCGCGTCCTCGGGCGAGGTCCCCGCCAGGTGCGCGCTGCCGGCGCCCTCGGTCAGGTAGCGCGCATCGCTGTTGACCTCCAACACCGTGTCCGGCCAGTCGCCGCCGAGGTCCACGGTCATCTCCTCGACGCTGTCGCAGGCGTTGAGCGCGACCTCGTCCGGCGCCTGGCCCACGAGCGCCTGCGCGACCGCAAGCATCAGCGGCAGGCTGGAGCCGCCTGCGGCGGCCTCCTCCTGTGCAGGCGGCGCGGGGGCCACGCGGATGTTGTCCACGTACAGGTTGAAGTCCGCGTCCGGCGTGCGCGTACCCGTGAAGAACCGCAAGCGCACTACGGCCGAACGGTCATCGCCGACCGCCACCTTCGGCTCCCACCTGAGTCCCGATAAGTTCCGGCCAGGCACCAGCGTGAAGGTCTTCATCTCCTCGGCCAGCGGATTGCTCCAGCTCTGCCAGCTCAGCACGCAATTGCCCGCGTCGTCGAACCCCCGGGCGTAGAGCGTCTGCGTCTCTTCGGGGAGAGTGGTGCCCGCGTCGAAGACCAGCGCGCGGTCGGTGAAGTCGGTGGGTTCGATCTTCAGATCGATGGCGCAGTAGGTGCTGCCGGTGGCGTCGGCGGGCGAGTGTCCGCCGATGCGGATGCTGCCGATGCCCTCGGTAACGTACTCGGCCGCGCGGGCGATGACCAGCAGCGTGCCCTCGCGGTCCTTGCCGGTGGTCACGGTGACCCCGTCAAGGGTCTCGCAACCGTGGATGAGGGTGGCTTCCTGCTGCGCGAGGCAGGGCGCAGCAATCACGATGAGTGCACAGACGACCGCCGATCTCATGCCGCACCTCCCGAGACGATACTGCGTCACATCCGGGCCCGTCCCAGGGGCCGGGCTCGGGCCATCTGTCAGAACGCTTCCGGGACGCGCGCAGGTTCGCCGCAGGCACCCCGATGTCCTCGGGGTGCGCCGCCTTTCCGTGGCGACAGCGCCCTCGCCGCCGTGTCGTTGCCCTTGCGTCTCCGCCCGCCAAGAGGCCTTCGCCCCTCCGCCTGCGAACCTAGTGCCTGCCATGCCTGAGCCGCCTGCGGACCGCGAGCACGCTTCCCGTACACCCGTTACCGCACGGGCGATCGCACTCGGCCTCGTACTGGCCGCCGCGAATACCTGGTGGGTGGTGATGGCCGAGGCCCGCTGGGGCATCATGGACGGCTCGTGCCTGCCGCTGTTCATTACACCGATCTTCATCCTCTTCGGCCTGACCGCCATCAACCTGGGCCTGCGCCGTATCCACCCGCGTCTCGCGCTCTCGCCGGTGGAGCTGCTTACCGCCTACATCGTCGTGGTCATCTCCGAGACCCTCTCGGGCCACGACTTCGTGCAGAATCTGTTCGGCACCATCGGCTACGCTCACTGGTTCGCCAGCCCCGAGAACGGGTGGGCGGAGCTGTTCCACCCTTATCTGCGCCCATGGCTGGTCGTCTCCGACATGCACGCGCTGCGCTACCTCTACGAGGGCGGCGGCAGCTTCATCCGCCCGGATCTCTACGGCCCCTTTCTGGTGCCGCTGGCCGCGTGGGGCGGTATCCTCACCGCGCTCATCGGCGCCATGTTGTGCATTAACGTGCTGGTGCAGCGCGAGTGGACCGAGCACGAGAAGCTCGCCTATCCGATGGTCGTCCTGCCGCTGGAGATGGCCGGCGGCAGGCACGCGACCACCAGCTTTTTCGGCGACGTGCTGGTCTGGCTGGGCTTCGCGGCGGGCGCGCTGATCACCCTGCTCAATGGCCTGGCGACGATCTTCCCGCTCATCCCCCCGCTGGCGCTGATCAAGCTGCAGCGCCCTCGCTTCACCACCTACCCGTGGCGCGGGCTCTTCCGGTTCTACTATGGCATCTACCCGTTCGCCGTCGCCCTCGCCTTCTTCATCCCCTCGGACCTGTCATTCTCGTGCTGGTTCTTCTTCCTGGGCAGCCAGGTGCAGATGGTCGGCTCCGAGCTGCTCGGCATGCGCGAGGCCCCGCCCAACGGTTTCCCGTATCTCGCCCACCAGGCCTCCGGCGCCTGGCTGGCGCTGGCGGTCGGCGCGCTGCTGACCTCGCGCGGGCATCTCGCCCACGTCTGGCGGCTGATCTTCGCCGGCGGCGGCGAGGAGGCCCGGCTCTACCGCTGGGCGGGCGGCGGGCTGGTGGTGTGTCTCGCGGCCCTGGGCATCATGCTCGGCCTGGCGGGCATGGGCACGTGGCTGATCATCGGCTTCATCGCGGTGTTCTACGCGCTTTCCATCGCCATGGCCCGGGTGCGTGCGCAGTTCGGCACGCCCCACGAGATCTACTACATCAACCCCCAACGCATCATCGTCAACGTTGCGGGTGCGCAGGCGCTGGGCGAGCAGCAGCTCACCGCGCTCGCGGTCACCTACTGGTTCAACCGCTGCTACCGCTGCCACCCCATGCCCTTCCAGCTCGAGAGCCTGAAGATGGCGCACTCCGAACGCATCGACATCGGCTCACTGGTGCGCACCATCATCCTGGCGACCATCGCCGGGATCGTGCTCTCCTACTGGGCGAACCTGCACATCACCATGCGCGAGGGCGCGGCGGCCAAGTGCCTGGCCTACAAGTCCTGGGTGGGGCGCGAGAGCTACGGCATGCTGGCGAACTGGCTGCATACCATGCCCGGGCCGGACTGGCCGGCGATCGGCGCGACCGGCGCGGGGGCGGCGATCTTCTGGATGCTCCGCTGGGTGCACTTCAACACTCTGCTGCCGCTGCATCCGGCGGGCTATGCGCTCGCCAACAGCTTCGCGATGAACTACTTCTGGAGTTCATTCCTGGTGGGCTGGATGGTCAAGGTCGCGGTACTGCGCTACGGTGGCCGCTCAGGGCATGACCGGGCGTTCCGCGTGTTCCTGGGGGTGCTGCTGGGCGATTACGTGATGGGCGCGCTCTGGGGTATCATCGGCCCGGTCTGGGGGATTCGCACCTACAAGAACTTCATCT
>CAZTZN010000288.1:0-4541 GCA_964617715.1 uncultured Armatimonadia bacterium
GGAGCGGCAGCGCGTGCAGTTCGGCATCGATGCGCCGGGACGCCAGGGCTACTGCCTCACTCACGTCCTCGACCTCGAGCCGGCTCATGATCGCACCGCGCAGCTTGATGACCGACTGAACGGTCACATCGAAGAGGGCCGCGATGTCGTGGTCTGAACGTCCGTCCCGCCGGTGTTTGAGGTAGGCAAGCTCGCGCGGCATGAGCCCGGCCGCGCCCGGGCCGGCGCCGCGCCTGATGCCGCTGGGCAGGTGCAGCACCCGCTCAGGCAGGTAGTGCACCTGCAGGCGCAGTTCGAGGTCGTCCGGGCCCGCTCGGCGCAGTTCGGCGCGTTCGACAGCGGTGAACAGAGCCTCGTGTTTCTCCTGATCGTCCAGCGCGTCCCACACCCGGTCGAAGTCCGCCAGCACCGCCTCGATCGCCGCCAGCTCAGCTTCACGGACCGACTGGCCCTCAAGCTCGGCGCGCACCGCATCGGCCTGCTGCTCAACCTCAGTTCTCTCATCTGTCAGGCGTTTCCTCTGCGCAGCAAACTCCTCCTGGGTCAGCTCGCCGTCCAGGCGCAGGTCAGTCAGCCTGTCGAGCCTGGTGTCACAGACGGCCAGCTTCGCCTCAAGCGCCGCGAGCTGTTCCTGAAGGCGCTCCGCCTCGCCGGCCAGTATGCTGACCACCTGTTGCGCAGCCAGTTCGCGTACGTCGGTCGATGCCGCCAACTCCCGGATGACTGCGACCACGGCGCTCTCCACCGGTTCCGCCACTTTCTGCAGGCCAGGACACTCTGCGTGCTCACCACGACACCAGTACTGTCGGCGTCCTCCCGGGGTATGACCGGCGTAGAGACGCCTTCCGCAGTGAGCACACGTCAGAATGCCGTTGAGGAGGTATTCCGCCTTGTTGACCGTCGTGGAGCCGAGCTTGCGGTTGCGCTTCAGGCGCTTGAGGATCAACTCCCGCTCCTCCGGCTCCCACATGCGGTCCTCGTACCACTGCGCGTGGATCAGCTCACCGTCCTGCGTGCGCAGGAGCCCCGCATAGACGGGGTGCATCAGGATCTTGCGCACGACGCCGCCGTCCCAGGTGATGGTGTCGCCGCGGGAGCGCGGCACGCCCATGCGCACCAGCTCATCGGCGATACGCGTCGTAGTCCACCCGGCCTGGTACTGGTCGAACATCCAGCGCACCCACCGCGCCTGCTCCTCATTGCGCACATAGCCGCGCCGGCCGCCCGAAGGCACGGCCTCTCGAGGCTCCCAGTCGAAGCCAAAGGGCGCCGGTCCGCCCGGCGGGTAGCCTGCGGCGAAGCGTGCGCGCCAGGCCTGCTTGATGCGGCGGGCGTTGACGCGCCGGAAGTGGGCCGCCATGAGGCCCATCACACCGGTCAGCAGCTTGCCGTCCTCGGTGGTGGGGTCGACGTCCACTTCGAGGTAGCGGAACCCGATATCGCGTTCCTCGAGCCACCGCTGCACGAAGAAGTGGATCTCCTCGTCGCGGGCTGCGCGGCCGACCTCGAAGAAGAAGACGAAGTCGATCTCGTGGTTGTCCGCATCCGCCAGGAGGCTGGTCAGGGCCGGTCTCACGGCACGGGGGGCCATGCCGCGCCCCAGCATTTGCTCCGGCGGGTACGCTCCCGACAGGCCCCTGTCGACGTACTCGCGCACCACATGTTGGTGCTCCCCGAACATGGCATCGGCACGCTTGCGGGCGTCAGCGAGCTGGGTCTCAATCGAGTGCCCCAGTTGCGCCTGACGGGGATCGCTGACGCGCCCATAGACAGCGATGACGAATGGGTCTGTGGTTGCCATCAAGATCACCTCGCGCCAACTTTACTTACGTTCTATGCAACTGTCAAGTAGTCCACTACCTAACTAACCTATGGCTATGAGTATGGCAGGACCTCGCGCCCCTGGGCTCATCGCGGGCCCCCGGTGGAGCCGCCCAGGGCCGCCATGCCAGGTCGGCCCGGTGCTACCCCGCAGTCCCGTCCGGCCTCTTCTCCGGCAGTTCTCTGCGCTTCTCCGGCTCCGCCGCCCTCAGCGGTTCGCGTCCGCAGGCGCGCACTGCGCCGAGCGCCAGGGAGCGCGCGAACTGGCGCACGTCGGCTTCGGGGTCCCGTTCGAGGGCGGGCTCGCCGGCGGTCGGGGGGTGCGGGATAGTGCCCTCCACTACGTGCTCTGCTCCATTGTGGCGCTGCTGCTCAGTCATCAGTGATCCTCCTCGTTCGTTGCCGCCATAGGTGCCGCATTGGCTGCCTCCGCGGTCAGCTCGTCGGCCCAGCGGGCGACGGATCGCTGCTTCGTCGCTGGGTCGGAATGCAGGTAGGCGAGCACCGCCTCGCCGCTCTCGTGGCCGAGCAGCTCGCGCAGCTCCGGCAGGCCACAGCCGCTGCGCAACATCCGCGTGGCGAAGAGGTGCCGCATGGTGTGCATCGTCCACTCGCGCTCGGCGAAGCCGGCACGCCGGACGACCTGCGCGAACAGCCGTCGGAGGCTGGTCGTGCCGATGCGCCTGTTGGCCTGGTTCAGAATCAGGGGGCCACCGGGCTCGGGGCGCTCGGCGAGGTAAGTCCGAAGGGCTTCGCGAGTGACGGGCGGAAGCGGGAGGCATCGCTCCTTGTTGCCTTTGCCGGTGACGGTCATTGAGGACAGGTCTGGCGCCAGATCCTCGCAGTTCAGACTGATGAGCTCGCCGCGACGAATTCCGGTCGTGATCAGCAAGAGCATGACGGCGCGCTCTCTGGGCGTGACGCACGCCGCAAGGATGCGGCGGCATTCGTCGGGGGTCGGGATGGCCGGGATCTTGCGGCTGCGCTTCGGGCGTGGGACCGTGGCGAGTGGGTTGATGGTCAGCCTGCCGGTCGCCACCTGGTGCCGGTAAAGGGAGCTGATCGCATCGAGCTTCCGGCGCACTGTCGCCGGAGCATAGTGCGCTGCCAGGTGTGCCGCATAGGCGTGGAAGTCCGCGGGCCGCAGGTCCAAGGGCGCGTCGGGACGGCCGTTGTCGGCCAGCCAGCGGCCGAACTGTCCCAAATCAGCGCCGTATGCGCAGACCGTCGCGGGCGAGTAGTGCCTGACAGTCTTCAGGAAAATGAGGAACTCCTTGGCCAGGTCAGCCAAATTGGGCCGGACGGCTTCGCTCTGGGCCGGCATTCCCGTCAGCTCCGCGCACTCAAAGTGGTGCTTGTCTCAGGTCAAATGCTCACCGCAACCGGAAGGGCGCAAAAGGCCGTTCTGGGGCTTATAGCGAGGAATCGGTCTGGATGTTATCTGCTGGGAGCCCGGCTGAACTGCCACCCTGGGGTACAACAGGACGATGTCATTCGATCGGAGTCAGGCAAGCATGCCCCGAGGCAGGAGGGGGCTGGTGGTGAGGCTGCAGCGTCCCACGTACACACAACCACAATCGTGGTGAGCAAGCGGAGAGGAACACGTCGGGGGTACGGCGAGAGAGCGGCGCCGCGCGCGCGATGCTGGGAAGCACAGCTGATGCGCCGCAGCCTTCAGAAGGTGTCGCGGTCCGGCTCGTCGGGGACGATCAGCTTCAGATCGTCTGACTCATCGTCAAGGTGGGCACTGCGCTCCCCGGGCGCCTCCGCCATCAGGGCCTCATAGGAGTCCTCCTCGGACTGGCCGGCGCTGTCAGCGGGGCTGCGGATAAGCGCCCGCGCCTGCTCGAACAGCTCAGCGTCATACGCGCGGCGCCCGTCAATCTCAATCGGCCGCAACTCTCCCCTGTCCTCCCAGTAGACCAGGGCCTGGGGTGTGCATCCGAGCAGCTTGGCGGTCGCCCCCCGGGAGAGATGGCCGGGTGGGAAGTGCTCACAGCGGTGCTTGCGGCGCAGCAGGATGATCCGGACCGCCTGATGATCCAGATCCTGTCGCCGACACAGGCGGCTATCGGGTGGCAGCCCCCTCAGTTCCCTGGGGACCTTGTCCCCGAACACCTCGGCCACGCGCCGCGGCTGCAGCTGCTCATCCAGTGAGCGTAACTGCCGCGCGCTGCAATCGACACAGACCGAAGCCCACAAGGTGGTCAGGTACTCCTGGCCGTCCGGACCCTCGACACTGCGCACGGCCAGGTGCTCTCCGCCCTCCCCCACCAGCTTTGCCCGTGAGTCCAGTACGTTTCTGCGAGGCGGCCGAGGATCGGTCTCCTCAACGTCCGCGCGGGCCTCGTCTCCATCGAGCGGGCGGTCCGCCCACACCAGCGACCTCAACAGCCTCGGTTGCTCCCGCCCGAAAACGCGCCTGATCCCTGCTGCGAGGTACGCCGCGAAGCTGGTTGCCCCACGGCCCGGCGGCGATGGGCCCGAACGTTCCGAGCCCCGGACGAAGTCGAAGGAGGCCCACAGGCGCATCGCCGCCCGCTCCACGCGCGGCCCAAGCTCCACCGATACCAGTTCATGAAGGTCACGCCGCTCCCGGTCTGTCAGCTCGGCTATCTCCCTGATCATCTGCGCATAGTGGGAGTTGATCAGCGGCATGAAGAGCAGCAGCAGCACTTTGCGCATGTGCCCCACCCCGACCCAATCTGTGGTCAGGAGCA
>CAZTZN010000289.1:0-4532 GCA_964617715.1 uncultured Armatimonadia bacterium
GACCGGCCCGCCGTTCAGGATGCGCACGGCACACGACCTCGGCCCGGCGTGCCGCCGGCCTCTCCAGGGGCTACGCCCCGAAATCCACCATCACCCGCTCCAGCACCAGCGCGCAGTAGTCGCAGGCGTGGCAGCGCCGGTCACAGGTCGAGGTGCGCTCGAACCAGTCATCGGGGAAGCGGGTGTTGTCGATGACGCTTGGGGCGAAGGCCGGCCCGAAGCCCGGCTCCATCAGGTCCAGCAGGTTGCCGCGGAAGCGCCGGTTCACGTAGGCGTCGATCACCGTCCGCGGGCGCGCGTGCATGCGTGTGGCCAGCTTCACCGTGTCGAACAGGCCCTCGTAATGATGCAGGTCCTCGGGGCGCACCCAGGTGTTCTGCAGCACGCTCACGCGGTTGGCCGGGTCCTGCAGGAAGCGCCAGCAGGTGTGTGCGTTCCAGTCGGTCACGTTACGGCACTCGTCGATCTCCGCCTCATGCGCCACCATGTTATCGTGGAAGCTCTGCCCCGAGCAGTGGATCATGCAGCCGGAGTTGATCAGAATGATCAGCCGCTTATGTGCATCATCGGCCCAGGCCTTCAATTCGCGCAGGTGTTCCAGGTCGCGGTTGTGCTCGCGCTGGACGTGATAGCTGTCGAAGACGTCGGCCAGGTACTGCATGCCCTTGATGGTGCCGATGCGCATGTTGACCGACGCGCGCACTTCGATCTCCGGGAAGTAGCGCTTGACCGTGCGCGCGATGAAGGGCGAGGTCGTGGTCACGATGTCGGCTCCGCCCACGCCCGCCTGGAGATAGTCGAGCACCGAGCGCACCTGGTTCTCGAGCCACTCGCTGATAGCGCGCCCGCCGTAGCACGCGGCGTTGAACAGCAGGTCGAGTTTGATGCCCATCTCGCGCAGGCGCACCAGGTCACGCTCGAGGTCGCGCTGGGCGGCCCAGTCGGTGTAGCCCCGCCGCGTGGCCAGCGGCGCCCGCCCCGAGGGCATATCCGCCCACGGGAAGTAGACCTCGGCGATGTGCTCGGCGTAGTCGGCGACAATCTCGACGAGGGGCTCATCCTCATCGCCGGGAAGCTGGTATCCGACCGCGAACTTCACTCTCTCTCGTGCCTCCCATCCATCGCGCCGCACGCCCCCGCCATGGACCGCCCGCCGTTGCCGGTGGAGGGGCGGCTGGTGACGCGGCCCATGCCACCGGCGTACGGCGCAGCTTCCGGCTCCTACTCCGCCGACCAGTCGATGCGCCACAGCGGCCTGCGGCGGAAGGGTGTTCGGAACTTGTTGCCCAGCTTGCCCTGCTCCTCCAGATGGATCATGCACGCGCGCGTGCAGCCCTTCGAGCCCGCGATGCCCTCGCCGTGCTCGTAGATGTTGCGCGGCTTGTGCACGAACGGCGCCCACGGCCCCGGCGCCACGTCGTCGCGGCCGGGCATGTAATCCCCGTGCTCGCCCTCGGGCAGGATCTCGCCCGCGCGGAAGTAGATGCCGCAGCGCTCGTGGTCGATGTCCGCCCACTCCACGTCACGTCCGGCCAGCGTCACCTTCACCGAGCGGTCGGTGGGGATGCACCCACCCGGGCACTCCTCCACGCACAGCATACAGCGGTCGCACAGGTACGGCTCCATGATCGGGTCGGGCTCCAGCTCGGCCTCGGTGAGCATCACCGCAAGGCGCTGGCGCGGGCCGAACTGGGGCGTGAGCAGCATCTTCGACCAGCCGATCTCGCCCAGCCCGCACAGGAAGGCGGCGATGCGCAGATGCACCATCACATCCGGCGCGGGCTTGCCCGGCTCCACCGGCCGCGAGTAGCCCTGGCGCAGGTTCCCGAGGTTGTCGATCGCCCGCCACGGCGAGAGGTGCCCCAGCGGGATCGCCTCGTAGCCGTGGTCCTCGATGAACTTGGCGAGGTTCATCATGGTCATGGGGATGTACAGCCAGTTCAGCGCGCCGTAGCCCATCGAGGAGTAGTTGCTGAAGAACGTGCCCTCCTCGATGCCGCGCAGAGCGCCGCGCATCACGCGGAAGCCGAAGGCAATCACCGACTTCGCCTCGGGCATGATGAAGCGCGGGTCCATCTGTGCCGGCGCGCCCTCCCAGCGGTCGGGGGAGCCGATCCCGACCAGGTCGGCGCCCATGGCCTTCGCGGCCTGTTTGATCGTCTCAGCGGTGAGAATCGCCATCTTCCTCTCCTGCAGCGGAGTGAGTGCGTTGCGAGCGCCTGTTCGCCTGGTTACGCGCCGAATCCTGCGCCATCACGCCTGAGGGGCCGATCGCCGGCGCAAGTCGGCGGCGGGCCCGGCTCCCGCCCCTTTCACCGCGTCTGCGCTCTTGGTATAATGAATCGACCGCACCAGCACCTGCGTCACGAGAAGCGGCAGCGATCGCATGACCGCTCGCATTCAGGCTCAAACACACCGGCGCGTTCGTCGCTTGCGCATCGCCCTGGCGCTCGCATACGCGCTGCCTGTGGCCGCCTGCCTACACGCGGCCACGCTCGCCGAGGTGCGCAACGAGATCGCGGGCATCATCGCCCACCCGGCGTTGGCGGATGCCGCCGTGGGCGTATGCGTGGTGTCGATCGACCGCGATGAGGTCATCTACCGCCGCAACGGCGCTCTGTCGCTGATCCCGGCGTCGAATATGAAGCTGGTAACGGTCGCAACCGCCCTCGAACTGCTGGGGTCGGAGGCGATCTGCCCGATGGGGCCGCGCGGCCCTGAGAGCCTGGCCGAGCTGGCCGCGCACATCCTCAAGCCCAGCGACAACGACCTGGCCGAGGCGCTGCTGCGATGGCTGCCTGCGGCGGTGGGGCGCGACGACCTGACGCCACGCCAGCTCTGCGCCGAGACATGGGGCGACCGCGACCTGTTCCTGCACGGAGTGCGCTGGCTCGACGGTTCGGGGCTCTCGCGCGCCGACATGATGACGCCCGACTTCACGGTCGCGCTGCTGCGCTGGGTGCACGAGCACAGCCGCTGGTGGGAGGTCTTCGAAGCCGCGCTGCCCATCGCGGGCGTGGACGGGACGCTGTGCACACGCATGCGCGACACCCCTGCCTGCGGGCGGGTGTGCGCCAAGACCGGAACGCTCACCGGCATCTCAGCGCTCTCGGGGTACGTGCGCACGCAGCAGGGCGAGCTGCTGGCGTTCAGCGTGATGATGAACGGCTTGTCGTGCGACACACAGCGCGCCCGGCGGCTGCAGGACATGATGTGCGTGGCGCTGGTGGGGCTCGAAAGGACGGACGATGGCGCCGGAGACCGATGCGATCAGCCGGCCGGATGACGCGGCCATCTGGACCCGCGGCCTGAGCAAGCGCTTCGGCCGGGTCAGGGCCGTCGATGGCCTCGATCTGAGCGTCCCGCGCGGCTCGCTCTTCGGCCTGTTGGGGCCCAACGGCGCCGGAAAGAGCACAACTATCCGCCTGCTGACGGGCCTGGTGCGCGCGACTGCGGGCGAGGCCTGTGTGCTGGGGGTGCCGGTGGCCCGGCGGCTGGCGCTGGGCGGGCGCGTCGGGGCGCTGGTGGAAGAGCCCGCGTTCTACGCGCACCTGAGCGCCTGGCAGAACCTGGCGCTGCTCGCCTCGCTCTCGGGACCGGTGCCCCGGAAGCGGCTCGAACAGGTGCTGGATATCGTCGGCCTGTCAGAGGTGGCTCGTCGCCGGGTGGGCACCTACTCCCACGGCATGCGCCAGCGGCTGGGGATCGCGCAGGCGCTGGTGCCGCGACCGGAGCTGCTGATCCTCGACGAGCCCGCCTCGGGGCTCGACCCCGAGGGCATGGCCGAAGTGCGGGAGCTGCTGAAGTCCCTGCGCGACGAGGGCATGACCATCTTCCTCTCCAGCCACATGCTGGCGGAAGTGGAGCAGACCTGCACGCACGTGGCGGTGATGATGCGCGGGCAGGTGGTGGCGCAGGGCGAGACCGGGGGGATGCTGCGCGGAGCGACGCCCGGCATCCGTTTTGTGGTCGATGACTCCCGGCGCGCGCAGCAGGTGCTGGCGAAGGCGGACGGACCCGCGCTCAACGCGGAGGCGGTGGATGAGCGCACGATTCAGGTGCGCGGAGACGGCCTCGACCCGGCCGAGCTGAACGCGCTGCTCGTGCGCGGCGGAGTGCGCGTCTCCGAGGTCGCGCCGACCCGCCGAACGCTGGAGAGCTTCTACCTGGAGACGGTCAACACGGCGACAGAGGAGGGCGAGGAAACGACGGGCCGGTCAGGCGACTGAGATGAGGCTCGCACTGCTCGCCTCATCTCACCGCGAGCACGCGGGGCGCGCTCGCGGCGGCCCCTCCAACGGCATGATCGCCGTCACGATCCAGCGGCGGCGCCACAACGCGGGGCGTCCGTCGCCACCGTCCGCCGTCCGCCGTCCGCCGATTGCCGTCTGCCGTGTCTCGTCTGCCGATTGCGGCCCCTCCAACGGCATGATCGCCGTCACGGTCCAGCGGCGGCGCCAACCCTGGCCGCCCGTCGTAGCCGTCTGCCGATTGCCGTCTGCCGATTGCCGTCTGCCGATTGCCGTCTGCCG
>CAZTZN010000290.1:0-4429 GCA_964617715.1 uncultured Armatimonadia bacterium
GTTGCACTTCGTCGGGCTGTGCGCCCAGCACCATCACCTGCAGGCGGTGTGGTTTGCGGTAGTCGAAGGTGTAGCGGCGCTCGATGGTGCGCATCTGTCCGGGTTCGAGCGTGCACTCGGCCGACTCCCGGCGCCGCCGGCCATCGGGTTCGGAGGCGTCGATCTCGAGGCGCACCGGTAGCTCGCGGTCGGTCACATTACGCAGTCGGCAGCGCACGGTGCGCTCGCGCGGCAGCCTGACCAGCGTCCCCGCATCCTCAAGCTCGACCTGCACCTCACTGCCCACCACGCGTACCGCCGCGCCGTCGTAGTACGCCTCGCCGCCGCCCAGAACGCGCAGCAGCACCACCAGATCGCGCGCCCCCGCAGGCACGGTCAGATGCGTTGCGTAGTGCATCCAGTCCCTGCTCTCGCCCAGCGGGTGGGACTCGCTGAGCAGCTCCTGTGTCGCAAACTCGCGCTCGGTGAAGCTCTCGGCGTAGGTGACCAGCATGACCTCCGCCTGCGGATGCTCGACGGTGCGGAAGAAGCATGAGAAGATGAGTTCTCGACCCTGCAGGTCGCTCACGTCGATGGGCCGGCAGTAGGCCGTGAAGTCGGCGGGGAAGACCGGGGCCTTGAGCTTGAGGCAGCGTTCGCCCACGCGCCCGCGGCCGACCACCTCGCCGGTGGCCATGTCATCGCCGGTGAAGTCGTGGAATGACCAGCTCTCGGGGACGTTTCCGGCGGTCGGGCCCTCGAAGCTGCCGTTGCGCAGCAGGTTCTGGGCGTCCGCGGGCGCGATGCCCAGCGCCGACGTCGCGGCGAGCAGCGCAATCGGTATCCACCTATGCAAGTGTGATCGCCTCCACTTCGAGCCTCGCGCCCAGCGGCAGCGCCGCGACCTGGACGGTCGAGCGCGCGGGCGGGGCGTCGTCGAAGTACTCCGCGTAGATCGCGTTGAATTCCTGGAACTGCGCCATGTCCGCGAGGAAGACCGTGGTCTTCACCACGCGGCTCAGGCTGCTGCCACAATCCTCCAGCAGTGCGCCGAGGTTGCTCATCACCTGGCGCACCTCGTCGGCGAACGCCCCCTCGACCAGTTTGCCGGTCTCGGGCGAGAGCCCTACCACGCCCGAGCAGAAGATGAACTCGCCCGCGCGCACGGCCTGCGAGTACGGGCCGACTGCGGGAGGAATGCGATCGCTTGAGAGTGCCTGCTTGTCCATGGTGTCACCGTCCGTGATGGTTCCTGCGTCTACGCGCTCTTGCACGAGTTCCTCCAGCTCTTGGAGCAGCTCGCCGGCTTCTGTGACGCGTTGGGACGCGGTTTCCAGCGCCTCGGCGATCTCCTGCAGCATCTGCTGCAGCGCCCGGGCACCGAGGTCCCACCGCCCGCCCTCGTGTGCGGGCAGGTCGGCGTCCGACGCCGCCGCCCGGGCCAAGATGGCGCGGCGGACCGCTGCGGCGTCAACGCCATGCTTGCGCAACTCCCGATACGCCGCACCGCCGTCGTCGTGCGCGAGCGCGAGCAGGAGATGCTCGGTGCCGATGTGCGCCTGATTCATCTCCCGCGCCTGCTGATAGGCCAACCGCAGGATCCGCTCGGCCTCAGGCGTGAACGAGAGTTCGTTGGTGGGCTCATCCTCGGAGCCCATCTCCATGCTGTGCCGGAGTTCGGCATGGATACGAGACGGATCGACGTCCAATGAGCGCAGGATCTCGACCGCCCCGCCTTCGCCCATGCGGATCAGCCCCAGCAGCAGATGCTCGGTGCCGATAAGGCGCACATGCATCTGCGTCGCTTCATCATGGGCGATGAGGATGCTCCGGCGGGCCCGGGGTGTGAATCGCTGCCACAGCTCCATGTCAAACCCTCCCGCCTAGTCGACCCGGCCCCGCGCCCAATGCACGCGGCGCACGATGCCGCCCTTGGGCAGCTCGGCGATGCCCAGCAACTGCGCGCCCATCGCGGTCAGCGCCTCACTCATGTCACCGACCGTCACCACGGCCACCAGGCGCGCCATCTCGACCGCACGCGCGACCAGCCCGCGGCACACGTCCTCGTCCCGCCGCGATGACTGACCGTAGGGCAGGTCGAGCACGGCGCCGTCGAAGCGCCCGTGCAGATCGCGCCCGTCGGCGCAGATCAGGTCGGCCCTCAACCGATGATGACACAGGTTGCCCGCCGCTTGTTCCACTACCCGCGGGTTGAGGTCACAGCCAATCGCGTGCACACCCATGTCCGCAGCCTCCACCAGCACCGTCCCCACGCCGCAACAGGGGTCGATCAGCGACTCGCCCGGCGCCGCCACCAGGTTCACCAGCGCGCGCGCTATGCGCGGCGGCAGCGCGCTCGAGTACTGATGGGGACGCTGCTCGTGGCCGCCCCAACCGCGACGTGCGCGCGAGATCAGCTCGCCCAGCAGCCAGCGCCCGGGCTCGGCGTGCACAACGATCTCGATGGCCGGCCGCGTCAGGTCCGGATGGCCGATGATCGCGTTGGCGACCAGTCGCTCGATCTCCTGCGAGCCCGGCTCCTCGATCCCGGGCAGCTTGCGCACACGTACCCGGAAGCGCTCCATGTGCAGGGACAGCTTCCGCGCGGCGACGAGCATTCCTTTGAGGTCCGCGCCGGACGCAAGTACCCGGCAGCACTCGCCGACGTAGGCCGCGCGCGCCACATCTACGCCGACGCGCGCCCAGGCGATGCGTTCGGTGCCTTCGGTGCGGTAGTCGCCACCCGGCAGACGCGACGGCGGCTCGAGATCGCCGGTCAGAGCGCGGAACTCCAGCCCGGCCAGCTCGTGCTGGTCGGTCGGCGGCGTCAGCCGGTAGAAGTAGGGGAGAGGGGCGTCGTGCGCGGTCACTCGCCCGCCCCCATCATGACGCATTCGCCCACGATCTCCCATGGCGCTGGCCCGGTCTGCTCGGCCAGATAGTCGTCCGGCGACAGACCCGCGTCACGCAGGGCGGCGGTGAAGCCTCCCGGGCCTGCGCCTGCCGCCGCCGCGATCACCGGCGCCAGCTCACAGCCGCCGCGGCTCAGCACCGTCTGCACCGCCGCCCAGCGCGGCGAGGCGATGGTGACGTGCGCCTTCGTGCGTGCGGTGAGCGCGCCTCGCAGCTTCTTGAGTCGCCGGCCGACCACGCCCGGGTCGGGCACCGCCACCCGTGCCAGTTCGGTGTGCGGCTTGGGGGAGAGCACGCCGATCGACGCAGTGAAGCGCACACTCCCGAACTCGCGCTCGAGCCTCTCCACGTAATCTGCGATCTTCAGCGCCGCGGCGTCAGTCTCGCCCGGAATGCCGACCATGAAGTAGAGCTTGACCTCGGTCACGCCGGCATCGTCGGCGAAGGCGATGGCCCTGCATATCGCCTCGAAGCTCACGCGCTTGCCCAGCGTGGCTGCCAGCTCCTCATCGGCGGTCTCGGGCGCGAGGGTGATGGTGCGCTGGCCGCCCGCCGTGAGCGCCTCCATCAGCTCCGCGGTCACGCCCTCGGCGCGCAGTGACGATGTGGACACCTGCGCCCCCATGGCCGCGATCGCGGTCGCAAGTGCCTCGATCTGCGGATGGTCGGCCACGCCCGCGCCCACCAGTCCGATGCGGTCGGTGAACTGCAGTCCCACTCGGGCGCTCTCCACGATGCTATCGGCGCTGCGCGAGCGCACCGGATGATAGATCTTGCGCGCCAGGCAGAACCGGCAGCCGCGCGGACAGCCGCGCCCGGTCTCGATCAGGGAAGTGTTCGGGAACTCCGAGCGTGGTGTCAGGATCGCGCTCGTCGTCGGCACGGCGTCGAGGTCGGCGAGCGCCACGCGGTCTATCGTCGCCGGCTCGATCGCCGGCACCAGGAAGCCGGGCACCTCCGCCAGCCGCCCGGGCGCGTCCTCGGGGTCCAGCAGCGCCTCGACCATCGCATCGAGGACCGGCTCGACCTCGCCCACGAAGAGCGCGTCGGCGAAGGGCGCCAGCGGTTGGGGGTTCGACGTGACCGTGGGTCCGCCGATGATCACCAGCGGCTGGTCGGGGCCGCGCTCATCGGCGAAGGGCTGTACGCCGCCCTCACGCAGCGCCGCGGGGATGTTGAGCCAGTCAAGCTCAAATGACGAGGTGATCGCGATGACATCGAAGGCGCCCAGGGCGGTGTCGTGCTCGAGCGAGCGCAGCGTGCCGTCATGAGGGCGTCCTTCCTCGGGGATGCCGGGGTAGAAGGCGCGCTCGACCAGCACCTCCGGCCGCGCACTGAGCAGGCGGTAGAGGCCCTGCAGCGCGAGGTTCGCCATGCCCACCTCGTAGGCGTTGGGGAACAGCAACGCGATGCGCAGCAGCCCCGAGTCCGCCGGCGCGCCGAACAGGTGCACTTCGTCCGCCAGGATGTCCCGCCGCCAGGCCTGCACAGATCACCTCGGGGCGATGTGTTGCGTGCCCCGGCACTATATCAGAGG
>CAZTZN010000291.1:0-4367 GCA_964617715.1 uncultured Armatimonadia bacterium
GGCCGAACGGCAACGGCGGGCCGGTCAGGCGACCGGCCCCTCCAAACGACAAACGGCAACGGCAACGGCCGAACGGTGGCGGGGGCGGGAAGGGCGGAGAGCGCAGAGTGGAGAAGAGCAGGTCGCCCGAATGAGCAAGCAGTGGGGAGATGGCCATGCGTGAGTTGCAGACGCCACAGTACGATCACTGGTACGACTACGAGGAGATGACAGAATACCTCCACCAGGCCGCGAAGGTGTGTGAGGGGCGGTGCCGACTGCATTCGCTGGGGAAGACGCCCGAGGGGCGCGATGTCTGGATGCTGGAGATCGCCGACGAGTCGGCAGGGCCAACAAGCAGGCGGCCGGGGTACTTCGTGCACGCGAACATCCACGCCAAGGAGGTCGCGGGGACGACGTCGTCGCTGCGGCTGATCCACGATCTGCTGACCGGCGCGGGCGACTACGTGGACGTCCGGGAGTTGCTGCGGGAGGTCGTGTTCTACGTGGTGCCGCGGCTGAACCCCGATGGGGCGGAGTTCGCGCTGACCACAGGGGCGAATATCCGCAGCCGGACCGAGGAGAGAGCTGAGCCGAACTGCCTGGTGCGCAGGGACCTGGATGGGGATGGGGCCATCGTAGACATGCGGATCGAGCGGCCCGACGGGCAGTGGAAGGCGTTGCCGGATGATCCGCGGATCATGGTGCCACGGAAGGCGACGGACACGGAGGGGCCGTTCTACGCGGTGATGCCCGAAGGGGTGGTGCATGAGTGGGATGGCGGAGAGATTCGCGTGGCATGCGGACGGTCGCATGACTTCAACCGGAACTGGCCGGCGAACTGGCACCAGGAGCACGAGCAGGGGGGCGCGGGCGACTACCCGTTCTCGGAACCGGAGATGCGAGCACTGGCGGATTTCGTCTACGCACACCAGAATATCTTCGGGATCCTGGGCTTCCACTGCGGGAGCAGCGCGGTGCTGATGCCGCCGAGCACAGGGACAACGGACAGCATCCTGCCCGCGGACCGGAAGGTGTTCGAGGAGCTGGGCCAGCGCGCGGCGGAGCTGACGGGACTGACGCTACTGCCGACGATCGAATACCGGGCGGCGGGATCGCCACCGGCGTCGCTGAAGGGGCACTCGGCGGACTGGGGCTACCTGCACATGGGGCTGTTCCACTTCGAAATCGAGCAGGGGAATGTCTACAACGCCGCGGGAGTGACGACCGAGGAGTTCTTCGCGGGCGGTGCGGACGCGCAGTACAAGTTCCTGCAGGATGCAATGCGCTACCACGACGAGCACCCGCAGTACGAGATGTTCGTGGACTGGCACGAGTTCAACCACCCGCAGCTCGGGCGGGTGGAGATCGGTGGCTGGAAACAGTACTGGATGATCAACCCATCCTTCGCGGACCTGCGAGACAAGATTGCGCCGGGGTCGGCGCGATTCATCATCGAGTACGCGGCGCG
Source organism: uncultured Armatimonadia bacterium (assembly GCA_964617715.1). Lineage (GTDB taxonomy): Bacteria > Armatimonadota > Zipacnadia > Zipacnadales > UBA5352 > JALGVA01. The sequence goes on from CAZTZN010000291.1 coordinate 1,451, forward strand.
GCGGCCACGGCTGGTGATCTCGGACCTCGAGGCCAAGAGGGTTGGGGAGGGGATATACCGGGTGCGTGCGCGAGTGATGAACGACGGGGCGCTGCCGACGAATATCACACAGCGGGCGTTGAGCCTGCGGTCGCTGCGGCCGGTGTCGGTGGAGCTGGAGGCGGGGGAGAGCGTGGAGGTGCTGTCGCTGGGGCGCTACCGCGAGATCGGGCATCTGCCGCCGCGAGCACGATCGGCGGAGCTGGAGTGGTTCGTGCGGGCGGACAGCGGCGCCGAGATAGCGGTGCGAGCGAAGAGCCAGAAGGCCGGGGAGGCGGAGCGGCGGGTGGAGCTGGGGTAGGGGGCGGCGGGGGACGACGGGCCTCCCCCTGAGACCGCTGCGCGGTCTGTGCCCCCTCCGTTCCGAAGGGGGCGATGGCGGGCGGCGAACGGCCGACGCATCCGGGAGGTCGCTGTGCGATCGCGATGCGTCGCGCCGAACAGCGAACGGCAACGGCCGGCGGCGAGGCGCCGCCGGCACGAACGGGAGAAGGCATCCGCCGAGAGGGGTGTCGGCGGCACGGGGCGATGGGCGGTGGGTCAGGGCTGGAAGATTGCGGCCTGGGCGGCGAGGTCGTCGATGGCGGCGAGAACGAGGTCGGGCGTGAGTTCGCGCACGCAGCGGTAGTGATCGCAGGGTGCGTCCGGGCGGCAGGGGCGGCACGGCAGGTCGGGGACGTAGACGGTGCGCGCTCTCGGGCCCCCGGGGCCGTTGCGCAGGGGGGTGTAGGTCAGGATGCAGACGGTCGGGGTGCGAACCGCATAGGCGATGTGGGTCAGGCCGCTCTCGACACCGATGACCAGGTCGGCGCGCTGGAGGACCGCAGCCGCCTCGCGCATGGACGTTTCGCCGGCGAGGATGATTGCCGGGCGGGACATCCGGGCAGAGATGGCCTCGGCGCGGGCACGCTCGCCGGCGGCGCCGGGGATGACGATGCGGGCGCCGTGACGGCGCGTGAGTTCATCGGCGAGTTGGACGACGAACTCGGCAGGCCACTCGCGCTTGGGAGCAAGGGAGAAGGTCACGAGAACGACGACGGGCTCATCAGGCGCGATGCCTTCGGCTTCGTAGACGCGGTCGATGAGGGCGAAATCCTCGTCCATGAGGAAGAGTTCAGGGACGAAGTCTTCGCGGGAGACGCCCAGGGGCTCGCATACCTCGAGGTAGCGCTGGGAGATGTACTGCTGGTCCCAGCGCTCGGGGGACAGTTCGGTGTACGCGAGCAGTGCGGCCTCGCGAGCCTCGGCCTTGCCGATGCGACGAGGAGCGCCGCTGGCGAGCGTAACGATGGCGCTCTTGGCAAGGCCCTGAAGGTCCACGGTGACGTCGAACTCGCCGTGCTTGAGGCGCCACCAGGCCTCGACTGCCTGGGAAGCCGTGGGCCGGAGCGGGATGGTAATGACGTCATCAATGTGCGGATTGTGATCGAGCAGGGGGGCGAAAGGGCTGTTGATGACCCAGGTCAGATGGCAATCGGGGCGGGCGGCCTTGATACCGCGGGCGACGGGTGTGCTCTGAACGACATCGCCCATGGCGGACATGCGGACGACCAGGATCCTCTCGGACAACAGGCTTCCTCCAGACACCGACGGGAGCGACGAAGGCGGCCAGGTGATGAGAACACAGTATCAGTATGACTGCCGATGGTTCACGGGCTACAAGCCATGCCCGTGGCAGAGCGAATGCGATGGCTGCGAGCACTACGTGAGCAAACGCCCGCAGGTGCTGGTGGTAAGAGTGCACCAACTGGGCAATGTCGTCAAGTCCAGCCCGATCGTGTATGCGCTGCGCAAGCGCTACGACAACCCGTGGATCGCGTGGCTGACGAGTCCGGTGGCGGCACCGCTGGTGCGCGCGAATCCAGTGGTAGACGAGGTGATCGAGTACACGTGGGAAGCCCTGCCGGTGCTGACCCAGCGGCGGTTCGAGCTGGTCGTAAGCCTGGAAGCGAACCGAGCGGAGGCGGCGCTGGCGCAGATGATTCCGGCGGATGAACGCCTGGGTTTCGGGCTGCACGAGAGCGGCAGCCTGATGCCGCTGAATGAACAGTCATTGCCCTATGTGGCGCTGAGTCTGTCGGACGAGCTGCGATCGCGGGTCAATCGAAAGACGCTGGCCGAGCTGGTATTCGACCTGGTGGGCGCGCGCTACGAGGGGGAGGAGTACGTGCTGGAGCCCAGCGAGGATGAAGTGGCGTACGCGCGAGGCGTGCTGCGCAGCGTGGGTGTTGACCGGGACACGGAGACGGTGGTGGCGCTGGCGACGGGTGGAGATAGCGCGCGGTTCGCGACCAAGGACTGGCCGACGGAGCACTTCGCCGAGCTGGCACGGCTGGTGCATGCGGAGATGGATGCGCGGGTGGTGCTGGTTGGCGGCCCGGCGGAGCGGGAGGTCAATCGGCAGCTCAAGCGGGAGCTGGGGGGGCTGGTGACGGACACCGGGACCGGACACAGCATCACACAATTCGCGGCGTTGCTGGGGCAGTGCGACGTGGTGGTGTGCGGGGACTGCTTCCCGATGCACGCATCGGTCGCGATGAAGACGCCGGTGGTGTCGGTGTTCGGGCCGACCCCGGAGCAGGAGATGGCGATCTTCGGGCGAGGGCGGAAGATCGTGAGCGAGCTGGAATGTGCGCCGTGCTACATCCGGGCGAAGGAAGCGTGCCCGCATGGGTGGGCGTGCATGCCAGGGATCAAGCCGCGGAAGGTGCTGGAGGCGGTGGCGGAAGTGCTTCAGGAGCGCGAACGATAAGGGGGGATATGGCCACAGGAGGGGCGACGGCGGACGGCAACGCGGGGCCGGTCAGGCGAGCGGCTCCTCGAAACGACAAACAACGATGTTCGGAGGGCGGCTCTTCAGAGCCGCCGCCGTTGGGGT
>CAZTZN010000292.1:0-4231 GCA_964617715.1 uncultured Armatimonadia bacterium
GTTGCCGCCGCCGGTGAAGGAAGGGCGTCCGTGCTGTGGTTGCCGTGCGGTCGCCCATCCCTGGCGCTCTCCTGTCCCGACGTTCGCATCGCCCCGCCGCGGGACGCGGATGGCGAAGCTGCCACCCCGCGGGCATGTCGCGGCAGATCGGCGCGTCACTCCCCTACCCCGGCAGTCTCAGCAGCCGGGCGTTAATGGCCACGATCACGGTGCTGACGGACATGAAGATGGCACCCACAGCCGGGCTGAGGATCACGCCCATGCCGGCCAGCACTCCCGCGGCCAGTGGGATGGCGAACACGTTGTAGCCCGTTGCCCATACGAGGTTCTGAACCATCTTGCGCCAGGTGGCCTGGGAGAGGGCCAGCATGTCGGTCACGTTGCGCGGATCGTTCTTGACCAGCACGATGTCTGCGGACTCAATCGCCACGTCGGTCCCGGCCCCGATGGCGATACCGATGTCGGCCTGCGCCAGCGCCGGGGCGTCATTCACGCCATCACCGACCATGCCCACCATCAGTCCCCGGGCCTGAAGCTGCTTGATCCTGTCGGCCTTCTCATCGGGCAGAACCTCGGCGAAGTAGTCGTCGAGCCCCAGCTCCTCGGCGACCCACTGCGCGGTCTGCTCGTTGTCGCCGGTGAGCATGATCGCCTGGATGCCCAGTTGATGCAGTCGCGCGATCGCCTCGCGCGATTCGCTGCGGATGACGTCGGCCAGCGCGACGGCGCCGATGGGGCGGTTGTCCTCCAGCAGGTAGACTACCGTCCGCCCTCTGCCGGCGATCTCGTCCCCGGCCTGATCGTCAATGGCGATGTTGTTCTCGCGCAGGTAGCCCGGGCTGACGACCAGCAGCTCGCGCCCGTCAACCATTCCGCGCGCCCCCTTGCCGGGGATGGCCCGGAAATCGCTGACCTGGGGCAGCTCCAGATTGCGCTCCTCGGCGCCCCTGAGGATGCCCTGAGCGATGGGGTGCTCCGAGTGGCGCTCAACGGCCGCCGCCAGTGTCAGCACCTGGTCGTTACTCAGGTCATCGAAAGAAGTCACACCCGCCACGCCGAAGCGCCCCTCGGTGAGCGTGCCGGTCTTGTCGAAAACGATCGCGTTCAGTGTCCTCGAGCGCTCGAAGGCCGCGCGGTCCCTGATCAGCAGTCCGCGGCGAGCGCCGATCGCGGTTGACACGGCAACCACCAGGGGCACAGCCAGACCGAGCGCGTGAGGGCAGGTGATGACCATCACGGTGATGGTCCGCTCCAGGGCAAACTCGAACCGCTGCCCCAGGACGAGCCAGACGACCAGCGTGATGGCGCCCACGCCCAGTGCGATGACAGTCAGCCACAGGGCGGCGCGGTTGGCCAGGTCCTGGCTGCGCGATTTGCTCTCCTGCGCCTCCTGCACCATGCGGATGACCTGAGACAGGTAGCTGTCGTCGCCGGTCCGGTGTACCTCCACCTTGAGGGAGCCGTCACCGTTGACCGCGCCTCCGATGACCTCCTCGCCCTCGGTCTTCTCGACCGGCGTGGACTCCCCGGTCAGCATGGCCTCGTTTACCGCCGACCGCCCGTCAACCACCACCCCGTCGGCAGGTATCTTCTCGCCGGGCTTCACCAGGATGTGGTCACCGTTCTGCAGGTCGGCCACGAGCACGTCCTCAGTCGAGCCGTCCTCCCGGACCCGGTGCGCCTGGTCAGGCATGAGCTTCGCCAGCTCCTGGAGGGCCCGCGATGCGCCCATCACCGAGCGCATCTCGATCCAGTGGCCCAGGAGCATGATGTCGATCAGCGTCGCCAGCTCCCAGAAGAAGACTTTGCCCTCCAGCCCCAGCACGACGACAGCGCTGTAGCCAAAGGCCGCGGTGATGGCCACCGCGATGAGGGTCATCATCCCGGGTTGGCGCTCGGACAGCTCGCGCACCAGCCCCGACAGGAACGGCCAGCCACCGTAGAAGTAGATGAAGGTGGAGAGCGCGAGCAGCACGTAGCCGTCGCCGGTGAACCGCAGCGCCTCCAGCCGGAGCAGTCCCTGAACCATGGGCGAAAGCGCCAGGACGGGGACGGTCAGGACCAGACAGACCCAGAACCTGCGCCGGAAGTCCTGGACCATCATCTCATGATGGTCTCCCGCGCCGTGCCCGGCGTGCTCAGTGTGCCCGGCGTGCTCAGTGTGCTCAGTGTGCTCAGTGTGCCCGGCATGCCCGGCGTGCTCGGAGTGCTCAGCATGGCGGGAGTGGTCCTCGTGATCTGCACCGTGGTTATGCTCGTGCTTCATGGAGACACACTCCTACGCAACAGTCTGGGTTGGGGCAGTGATGTGACCGGCTCAGGCGGCTCCAACACCGTTGCCCTTCCCGGCGACCCGATTGTATACCGCGGTCCCGATAGCCGCGCACGCGTTCGTCAGCACAAAGCCGGCGCAGATTCCTCGCGGATATCCTGCGCTGCGCACGTAGGGACGCACGGCGCCCGACCCATGTGCCATGGCGGTGGCCGGATTCCTGTTCGCCAATTCATATCATACCACTCGGGTTTAGTGCAAGCAACAGAAAACTCGCCGGGGCTGGCGCAGGCACTTGACCGTCGCGTCGATCGCGAGCTGATCGCTCACGGCCGCCGGCTGCTCGCGGTCCACCATGAGGCGTCCGCCGCCATTCAATCGAAAGCGGGTGCGGGCGCCGACACCTGCTTCGACGTGCGGACACGAGCACTCGCATCAGCACTTGCAGGATGCCCGGGGGCGCCCGGCGAACCCTCTCGCCGCAAACGCCGCATCTGACTGCGCCGAAGAGCGGTCGCCGGGCGGCCTGCTGCGTCCGGCCACCGGGATCATCGTCAGGAGGCTGGAACCCATGGCGAAGACACCGTCCATCCCGAAGGCAGAGTTCGCGAAGCGCTGGGCCGCACTGCAGGAGAAGATGGCCGAGGCAGACCTCGATATTCTCATCGCGCACGGGCATGAGGCCGACCCGGCCAATGTGCGCTACCTGTCCGACTACTGGCCGTTGTTCGAGACCGGCGGGGTCGCCATCGGGCGCAAGGGTGACCCGGTGCTGCTCATCGGCCCGGAGAGTCTGACCTTCGCGCAGACGCGCAGCAAGATCCCGACGATCATGCAGATCCTGCAGTATCGCGAGTCCGCCGAGCCCGACTACCCGGGCATGCCGCTGGACAGCTTCAAGGACGTGTTCAGGGCGGTCGCCGGCCGCAGGCAGATCAAGCGCATCGGCATCGCCGGGATGTCGGTGATGCCCATGACTATCTTCCGCGCCATCGAAGAGGCGGCGCCGGCCAGGGCCGAGGTGGTGCGCGCCGACGACCTGCTCACCGAGATGCGCCAGGTCAAGTCCAACGCCGAGCTGCGCTGCATGCGCGAAGCCTTCCGCATCAGCGAGGTGGCGACCGAGGCGGTGCTGGGGCAGATCAAGCCGGGCATGACCGAGCAACAGGTCGTGGGCATCGCCCAGGGCGCGATGTACGCCGAGGGCGCGGAGTATGAGGGCCATCCGACGTATGTGCTCACCGGCCGCAACTCCACGCACGCCATCGGCCGCCCCTCCACCAAGGTCATCAAGGAGGGCGAGATGATCCAGCTCAACATCGGAGCGCTGGTGGGCGGGTACTCGTCCTCGGTGGGGCGGCCGGTGTGCATCGGCAAGATGCCGCCGAAGATGCGCGAGCTGGTCGAGGTGGGGCTCGAGGCGCATTACCAGACCATGGAGTTCATGCGCGCGGGTGTGCCCGCGGCCGAGGTGGTCATCAAGTTCGAGGAGTTCATCGCGCAGAAGGGTTACTCGGACTACCTGCTCTACGGCCCATGCCACGCCATCGGTCTGATGGAGGTCGAGCGGCCGTGGATGGAGACCAGCTCGGAGTACGAGCTTCTCGAGAACATGACCTTCCAGGTGGACACCTTCCTCTACACGAAGAGCTTCGGCCTGCGTTGGGAGGACGGTGTGCGCGTGACCAAGTCCGGCGTGGAGATGCTGTCCGACAAGTTCCTGGAGGTCATCGAGCTGTAGCGGCGGGCGCGGGCAAGGTCGCACGCAGTGGGCGCGGCTGAGCCCTGCCGCCGACACGCAGGCCGCAAGCGGTCTGACTGTCGGCGGGCCGTGGTCGTCGGTGGTTGCCGTCCGCCGTCGGCGTTCCGTTGCGGCGGTGCCTCGCCGTCGTTGCCGTCGTCGTTGTCATTGTTGTTCCGGGGCGGCCGATTCGCCGAGGAACGGCGGGCCGGTCAGGC
>CAZTZN010000293.1:0-4227 GCA_964617715.1 uncultured Armatimonadia bacterium
AGGGGCCGCTCCGAGCCGCGACTGCACAGCAGTCGCGGCGAGGAGTGCGCGGTGCGATCCCGCCCCCGGGCGGGAGACGCGCCGCGCAGTCGCCTGACCGGCCCGCCGTTCGTCACGGTGGGCAATCCAGCATCGAAGATCCGCGAGCTGGAGACGATCTCGCGGCTGACGCGCGTGCTTGAGCCGCCGTGCAAGCACCCCGACAACCCACTGTTCGTAGCCGACCGGCCCTGGGAGAACGGCAACATGCAGCTCTACGGGAGCGTCATCAAGGCGTCCGGTCGGCCCTTCCAGATGTGGTATTCGGTCATCCACGAGGGCTGGAAGATGCGCCTGGCCTGCGCCGAGAGCGATGACGGCCTGACCTGGCGCGGCCGGGGCGCGGTGACGGCCGCAGGGCAGCCGGTGCGCGTGCGCCTGCGGGCGCGGAACGCGCGGGTCTACTCGATCTACGCGATCGGGCCGGGCGAGGAGCCCGACTACCGCGACTTCACCGCGGCGTGGCCATGACCCGCCGCGGCTACTCCGGCAGCACCAGCCGGTCGGGCGCCAGCGACCAGTACGCCGGAAGCGCCGGGTCCATGCGCACCGTGTAGTCCTCCATCACGCCGGTCTCGGTGGGCTCGAAGGCCACCGACCAGGCGCGCCCATCCTGCCCCGCGGGCACCGTGATCGGCAGCTCCATGTCGCCCTTCCGGCGCGTCTCCTCGACGCCCGCCTCGTTGCCGTCGGGGTCGAACACGCGCAGGCGCACGGTCTCCCCGGGCCACTGGCCATGGAAGCGCAGCGTGAACTGCGCGGCGCCCGGGGGCACCATGAAGTAGACCGGCGAGGTCCGGCCGATGAAGCCGATGCTCGGAGCGGCGAGGGCCGCATGGCGGTTCAGCGGTGTCACTCGCGCATTGTTCTTGTTGGTCTGCACCACCAGAGCGCAGGTCCCGCCGGCCGCCACCGGCACGTCAATGTCCGCCGACTCCCCCACGGGGATCTCGCCGCGCGCGAGCACCTCGTCGTCGAGACCTACCAGCACCCACGAGATCGGCCGCTCATTCGCGCCCACGCGCCGGGTTTCGATGTGCGCGCGGAAGCTCTCCCCCGCCTCCAGCACGGCCACGATGGTGTGCCCGCCGCGCAGCGAGAAGTGCGCACCCTCGGGCAGCGGCGCGACCTCCTCCGCGACCGGCCGCACCGACTCGCCGGCATAGCCCTCGACCGGCTCCCAGCTCCGGCCCTCGATGAACGCGCAGAAGTTCAGGTTCGAGATGTTGCTGTCCTCGATCTCACGGCGGAACTGCGCGAGTTCCTGCAGCGCGCGCACCGCAGTGAAGGGCGACGCCTCCGGGTCATCGCCGGCCACCAGCCGGGCTACGCGCGCGCACACACGGGCGTGCTCAAGGCCGGTGCGCAGGAACTGCACGCGCGCGGCGAACGGCTCCTGCCCGGCGACCTGCGCCGCGGCCTCGTCGAGGATCCGCATGCCGCGCTCGAGCGTCTCGGGGGGGAAGAGCCGGTGCGCGGCGCTCGCGTAACGCGACCAGTTCACCAGCGAGTTGGTGTCCGCGTACTCGGGCTGCGCGCGCAGGGCGGTCACGTACGCCTCCCAGTAGTCGAAGTACTCGCGCACCTTGTCCGCCGCCGGCCCGAAGCCCGAGTAGTACTCGCCCAGCAGGTCATCTATGTCCATCTGCGGGCGGGTGTGCAGGCGCATGAGCGCGTAGAGGTTGGTGCCCTGGGTGGCCCACTGACCGTTGAGCGAATCAAAGTCGGTGGCCATCATCCCGTGCGTGGCCTCGAACTGGAACTCATCGGCGAACTGATGGACGAAGATGTGCGGCATGCAGTAGCCGTGCAGCATGTAGTTGGGACGCAGGAAGATGCTGGCGCCGGTGCGCGCCCAGCCCGCCCACTGCTCCAGCGTCCACTGCTGCTCGGCGTCGGTGCGCGGGAAGAAGATGTCGGGCACCGAGCCGACCAACATGTTGGGCGGCAGTTTGATGTCGGCGCTGGGCGCGGGCGCGTAGTTCACGTAGGCGTAGGCCATGGTGATGGCCTCGGGATCGATCTCCATCGCCGCCTCGGAGATGATCTTCCAGAACTTCGCGTAGCGGTCGGAGACCACGCGCGGGCCGAAGCGCGGGTTGATGCTCTCCGGTTGCGGCCCGTCCCACGACATGCACTCCTCGCACTCACACAGGCCCGGGATGTCGTTCTCGCAGATGTTGATGTTGATGAACTCACCGGGCGCCGCCGCGCGCGCCCGCTGCCAGCGCGCGATGATCTCGTTATGCAGCTCGGGGTTCGACACGCACATCGAGAAGCGCGCGCCCGGCGTCCGCGGCCCGCGGCGGCCGTTGACGAGCTGGAACCACTCGGGATGCTCGGCGCCGTACTCGTCCCACCAGGCGTTGAAGGCGTGTCCGTAGCGCAGCGGATGTACGCGCCCCATGCGGTGCCGGCGCAGAAAGACGCTCTGCTCCCGGGCGTAGGCGGCCAGGCCCTCAGGCGTGAACGGCTGCGTGATGAACTCGCGCCGGATCAGCCCCGAGCGTACGTTGCGCTGCAGCAGCCACGGGGCAAGGCGCTCGTCGAGGTCGCCGATGACTGCCCGGTCGGTCTGCGGCACGTGCGTGCCCGGCTCACCCGGCCACATCCACACGACGCCCAGCTCGCGCTCCAGCAGCTCGTAGACGCCCCAGAGCGTGCCCGCGCGGGTGTCCCCGGACAGCGGATCGCCGTCCTGGTCATCGCCGACGATGAAGAGAGCGTCGCCCGCCGTGCGCAGCACGGTCTCCTCGCCATCGAGCGCGCCCGCGTCGATGCCCGCGTCGGCGGCCGCCTGCGTGGCCCCCACGTAGATGCGCCCGGCGGGCCGGTCGGGGATGGCGTCTTCGGTGACGATGGCGAGTGTGACGCCGGTGGCGCGCTCGAGGTGCCAGACCAGCTCTTCGGCGGCATACTGCGCCACCGGCAGCGGCTCGACGGCGGTCACGATCACCGCCTGCGCCCGATCGTCAACGACGATCGGCAGCTCAGCTCCGGCGGCGCCGGAGAGGGCGAGGGCAACGATGACCAGCAGGCCTGTGCGTGGCATGGTGTGACCTCCTGTATGCGTGAGCGCCGATGCGCCATGTCGCCGCCGCTAACCGCCGCCCCGTTGCTCAAGCGCGCGGCGCTGGCCGCGGGTGAGGAAGTTGCCGTCGCGGCCGGGCATCAGCGGCCACGGGTCTTCCCTGCACAGGTCGTAGTCGTACCCGCGGCTGAGGATCTCGTAGACCGTATCGCGGAAGTCGTCGCCCTCGACCGGGTTCTCGGGGACCTGCCCCGGCCCGCCCACCAGGCCGATGCGGTAGGGGCCCTCGATCTTGAAGGGCGGGATCTCCCCCAGGCGCTCGATCGCGCGCCTCGCGCCCTCCCGGATCATCTCGCGCGCCTTCGCGGGCGTGCGCGAGCAGGCGTTGTAGGGCGAGAGCGCGGTCTTGACCGCGACGGCCTCCATCTCGGGCACGAGGTCGAGGCACTGCCGGGTGACCACGTTGTCGCCGGTGATGAGCACCGCCGGGACGTCATAGTAGCCCGCCAGCGCCATGGCCATGCCCCCCTCGCCGAACCAGATGCTGTCGTTGACGCACCAGCAACTGTGCGCGAGCACGCCGTTGGTGCCCGCCATGGCATGCTGGGCGACGCAGAACATGGCGTCACAGGTCTCGTCGAGCAGCGGCGTCCAGAACGGCTGGCGGGTGAGCGGCCCGTGGATGATCTGCGCCTGGGGATGCAGCTCCTCGAAGATGATGCTGTAGCCCGAGCCGTGGGCGTCGTTGACCAGCACCTCGTCCACGCCCGCTTCCAGCGCGCCCTCGATGGCGGCGTTGACCTCGCCGGTGAGCAGCCGGTGCATGCGCTTGCGGATGTCCCAGTTCTCCAGGCTGTTGTCATCGCGCCGTTCGAAGTGCACCATCCCGGCGACGCCCTCGATGTCGGTGTGGATGTACAGCTTCATGGCCGGCCCTCCCGTGTTTCTGGCGACGGCTGCCGCGTCGGTGCGCAGCTTCGCCCGCGGGCTTCACGCTACCTGCGTGCGGCGGAAGGTCCGGCCCGGCGGGCGCGCGAAATTGTCACCGGTGCGCGCGCTCGAACTCGCCTGAGAGAGGGGGCCGATACCCATGTCCGATGACCTCGTCGTGGTGCTCGACTGTGGCGCGACCAACGCCCGCGCGGTGGCGGTCGATC
>CAZTZN010000294.1:0-4205 GCA_964617715.1 uncultured Armatimonadia bacterium
TGCACCTCGCCCCCGTCCTCGATACGCACGTCCACCGCAAGCGGCTCGACCGCCGCGCCGCGGGCCCTCCGCACCTGCCCCACGCCGCTCGCCTCGGTTACGGTCGCGTAGAACTCCATGTTCTCGCGGCGCACCCCGTCGGCGATGACCACGACGAAGATCAGGCCAATCACCCCAAGGATGCGCGGATCGGCGTACTTGCGCCACAGCAGCGCGCGGCGCTTGCGGGTCGCGCGCCGGTCCTGCTGCCTGCGCACGTCCGCGAAGGCTTCGGCCAGGATCTCCTCGTCGGTCTGTGGGCCCTTCTTCTTCTTACGGAACCATGGAAGCATGAGTGCTCACTCCCGTCACGCCTGGTCATCCGCGGGAACGGCATCATCAGCCGGCTCGGTGGCGCCATGGTACTCGGCGGCGAGCGCAAAGACCCGGATTGGCTGCGCCCGGCCGCGTACCTGCGCCTCGCCGATCTCCGCCAACTCCGCCAGGCCCGGCGGGATGGCGGCGGCTGCACTCTCGCTGGCCAGGAACTGCAGGCCGTACTCCTTGGTCAAGCCCTCGATGCGTGAGGCGGTGTTGACCGAGTCGCCGATTGCCGTGTACTGCATGCGCTCGTCGCTGCCCACATTGCCGATGACCGCCTCCCCGCTGTGAATCGCGATGCCGATGCGGAACGGTGTGCGATCCTCGCGCCCCTCCCAGTAGCGGTTGAGGATCTCCAGCCGGCGCAACATCTCCAGCGACGCCTGCATGGCCAGCTCAGCGTGGTCGGGCTGGTTGCCGAAGGCGTTCCAGATGGCCATGATGCCGTCGCCCATGAACTTGTCGAGGTAGCCGTCATATTCGAAGATGGCGAGACTCATTGCGGAGAGGTACTCATTGAGCTGTGCCACCCACACCTCGGGCGGGATCCGCTCGGAGAGCGTCGTGGAGCCGCGCACGTCGGCGAACAGCAGTGTCACCTCGCGCTTGACACCTTGCGCCACCAGCTCGGGCTCGTCGGTAAGCTGGCGCAGTACATCCGGCGAGACGTAGGCCGAGAACTGCTGGCGCACCATGCGCTTGTCGCAACCCAGGCGCTCGGGGATCGCCACCAGCAGCGGGATCGCACCGGCGAGCAGGATCGCCGCGTAGGGGATGACAACGCGCAGGAAACTGAAGGCCACAAAGAACGATGGCAACGCCACTGCGACCAGAATCAGCCCGGCCAGCAGTGGGCCCAGGGTCTCGCCGCCGCTCCACGCGACCCATCCCACCGCCAGGCCCAGGATCAGCGCGAACAGCCCCCACATCGGACTGCGTGTGGCGTCCGCGCGGGCGCCCGTGTGCAACAGCGAGTTGACGACATTCGCGTTGGTCTCAACGCCGAAGAACTCCCGGCCGCTGGAGCGGTAGGGAGCGGCTCGGATGTCATAGAGCCCCGCCGCAGTAGCGCCCACCAGCACGATGCGATCGCGGAAACGCTCGGGCGCGATCAGCCCCTCAAGTACTTCCCACGCACCCACCCGGTCAACCGTGCCGGTGGGCCCACAGTAGTCGATCAGCATGGCACCCTCGGAGTCGAGCGGGCACCGCGGGCCGGCGACGTCGAGGTAGCCCTCCGGGATGCCGGACACCACCTGCGGGGGCGAAGTGCGGGCGGCGATCATCGCGATCACGGTGCCCATGTGCGGGTAGATACGGCCATCAGAGCCACGCCGCAGGGGCTCCACGCGGCGGTACACGCCGTCCGGGTCGGGCGCGATATCCACATAGCCGATGCCTGCCGCCTTCTCCGCCAGCTCGGCGAAGGGTGGCACCAGACCCTCGACCTGAATGCCGCCCAGCGGCAGTCGCGCGTCGGGCGTTTCCCAGCCCCACTCAACGTGCGTGCGCCCGGCCGAGTACTCCATCTTCACCGCCCGGTAGGCGGCCAGTACCACGTTGCCCGCCTCGGCCACGGCCTGAACAAACAGCCGATCGCCCTCGGGGTCGTTGGCGTCGGGCTCGGCGAAGATCACGTCGAAGGCCACTACGCGCGCGCCGGACAATCGGCGCAACAGCTCAGCGTGCGTGCGACGCGACCACGGGAAACGCCCCTGGTGAGCCGGCAGCACGCTGATGTCGTCGATGGCGACGATGACAATGTCCTCCGGCGGCTGGGGAGAGGCATACTCGTACGCCAGGTCGTAGGCGAGGTTCTCGACAAGCGGAAAGACGAACAGGCGGGCGGTCAGGGGCACGTAGCGAAGCACCACCACGAGGATGGCGATGAGAGCGGCGGTCAGGATGCCGCGCTGCCGGATCTCTTCCCGGCGGCGCGAGAGCGTAGGATCGGCTGCCAACACAACCAACTCCCACTGGTGATGCTACTCGCCGGCGGCCGGCCGACGACGTGCAGCCCTACTCACAATTCTACCCCCGACCGCCCCCCTTCACCCTCCCCTGCCGGCTTCGATCTCGCCAACAGGTAGGTCAGAATCCCCCACAGAATGATGGCGCCGTAGAACTTGGTCGAGATGGCCAGGACCAGGATGCCACGCTGCAACTCCGGCGCCCGATAGTCGAAGGGCAGGGCCAGCAGACAGTACGAGACCGCCCAGGCTGCCGCCAGCCACCACACCACGCCAGCGCCCCGGCCGTCGTCCCGCACGTAGGCCAGCGCGGCGGCCAGACCAGGGATGAGCAGGAGGTAGATGTGGATCGCCGCCAGGTTGGAGGCCACAATCGCCACCAGGACAAGCAGCGACAGCTCCGCGAGGCGTCGCCGGTCACTCAGCTCGTCCCACCGGCGCCACGGCAGGAGCAGGAGCACCGGCAGCGCCAGGATGATCTGCGTGGCGAGCGTCAGCGGACCGGCGAGGTGCGCGAATTGCCTGAGCGGCGCGTGCTCCCACACCAGAAGGCGGCCCCAGAAGGCGACCGCGTCCTGGAAGCTGACCCAGTACATCGGCTGCCCATGATGGGCCACGAAGTAGCGAAGATAGTCGGCATGCAGTTGCAGGCCGAAGACGGCGAGCGACAAAACGAGGCCCACTACCATCAGCCCGGCCCAGATCCCGACGATGCGCCAGCGCCTCTTCAAGAGCAAATAGACGGGCAGCAGCACCACCACAGGCTTGAGGAAGCTCCCAATCGCGAGGAGGGCCGCTGCCTCCAGCTCCAGTCGCGACTGCGCCAGCTCGAATCCGCCCATGATCAGGGCAGCTACCACCAGCGTCGCCTGTCCCACCTGCAGGGCGTGTGATATCGAGTGATAGCTGGCCAGCAGCAGCAGGCCGATGCCCGCCCACACCAGCCGGTCGCTGCCCTGCAGATCGCCGAGCCAGTGCCGGGCGAGGGCCCGTGCCAGGTAGGCCAGACAGATCAGCCCCAGCAGCATCCAGAGGCGGTTGGCCACCTCGTATGGCAGCAGGGCCAGCGGCACGAAGAACAGGGCACTGGCCGGGGGGTACACGAATCGCACCCCCGGCTCCTTCGGCGCATCCGGCGCGACGTGCGCGATCGCCTCGTCCGAGTATGGGTTCACTCCCGTGGCGATGGCGCGCCCACCGCGGTACATCCCGCTGAAGTCGTAGGTGTTGCCCCGCACCACGGCCTTCATGAAGCCGGCCTCGAGGAAGACGCCCACAGCCAGCAGCATCAGCAGATAGCCGGCGAACTCACGCGCGTCGCTCGGTCGTGGCAGATGCACTCGGCATCACCTCCTGATCGCCCGAGAGCGCGACATCCGTACCCGGGCGCCGTCCGGCACTCCGCGGCGGCCCTCCTCCCGCCAATGTCAGACAGCGTTCGGCGCGAAGTACACGATCGCCGCCGCGGTGAGCACGTACAGGGCGACGTTCGCCAGCAGCGGCTTGTCGGTCAGCAGCGTGCGGTCGGGCGCCCCCCCATGCCCCTGCCGGTGCATCAGGTAGAGATAGCGGAACAACCCGTAGATGACAAAGGGGATGGTGTACATCATGCGTGTGCTGCCGATCTCGGCGACCGTGCGCTCGGAGATGGTGTACAAGCTGTATGACATCAGCGTGGCCGAGGCGACCACTGCAATGAGCTGGTCGAGCAGCTCGACACTGTACTTGCGCAGGGTCGTGCGATGCCCCACGGCATCCTCTTCGAGCAGCAGTATCTCGCCCCGGCGCTTGGCCAGTCCGAGAAAGAGCGCCAGTAGCAGTGTGCAGATCAGCAACCACGGAGAGATCTCCACGGCCACCGCCTCGGCTCCCGCC
>CAZTZN010000295.1:0-4175 GCA_964617715.1 uncultured Armatimonadia bacterium
ACGGCCGATCGGCAACGGCGGGCCGGTCGGGCGACCGGCCGCACGAACGGCAAACGGCGGACGGCAAAGGAAACGGCAACGGCGGGCGGCGACGGCGGACAGGTCGGGTAACCTGTCCCACGAACGGCGCGGCGGCAGATCGGCGTTGCCGCTTCCCCGTTCCCATCGCCTCGCTACACCACATGCACACCTTCAGCCTGGGCCACGTTGCGGATGTGTGCGGCGGCGGCACGGTACTGCTCCCGGTCGCTCAGGTGCTCGATCATGAGCGGCACGTCGTCACCGAGCCAGCGCAGACCCCGCACGTAGGCACGGTAGTCAAGATTCCCCGCGCCCGGCCGCACCTCGTCGAGGTGCACGGTCAGCTTCTCCCCGAGCAGGATGTCCTTGGCGTGGCAGCTCCTGATGTGCGGCCCCAGCAGCGCGAAGCACTCCTCCAGCAGCGCCGTCGTGTTGTAGTAGATCTGCGGGCTGCGCACCAGGTTGACCGGGTCGAGATGCACGCCGAAATGCTCGCGGTCGATGGCCTCCACCAGCCGCGCATATGACTGCGGCGAGTCAGGATACATCCACGGCATGGTCTCGAGGGTGTAGTACGTGCGTGTCGGGCCGACGGCGTCGATGATCTCGCGCACGCTGTGCACGATCAGGTCGAAGGTGTCCTCGGTGAGGTTCTCGGAGTGCGGACCATCCCAGCGCTCGCTGCGGCTGCCCGAGACGCCGACGCAACATGCCGCACCGATGCGATCGGCCAGCTCCAGGGCCCGACAGCATCCCTCAATGCCCGCGCGGCGCAGGGCCTTGTCGGGGCTGATCGGATTGTTCCCCCACGCGCCCACCTCGGCGATGAGTATGTCGGCCCGGCGCGCGGCGCCGGCGAACGCGTCAATGGTGCGCGCGTCGGCATCCTCACCTACCGGGCAGAATGCCGCCGAGTAGCCCTCAGCGCTAACGGCCTGGACCCATTCCCGCGGGGTGGACCACGGCACGAACAGCCCGCCACCGATCCTCATTCCGGCGCCTCCGACGATCGCGCGAGCCGGCCCCACCCCACGGCCCCACGCATCATTCGCACGACTCACCGCCGGTCATCTTAGTGGCCGCTCGCAGGCAAGTCAATCGCGCGCGCCATCTCTCAACCTCACAGCTTCGCCCGCCGATGTACCCCTCGGACGGCGCGACGACGGGCACCCCAACCTGCGCGTCCGCCTGCACTGCACCAGGGAGAAGGAGTCACCACGCATGTCCTGCCGCAGCCTGTGCATGCTCGCGACGCTGCTCGCTCCCGCCCTGCTGGCGTCACCGTGCCGGGCGGGGGCTGAGCTGCCTGTCGGTTTTGAGATCACCACCGCCCGACCCGCCGCCACCTTCCTGCGCGACGAGGGTATCCAGTTCGTCATCCGCTGCAGCCGCCCGCTGCAGAACGCTGCGTGGGCTGTCACGCGCCACAGTGGCACACCGGTCGCCTCGGGCACAATGACCCTGGGGGGCGAGAGCGCCGCCACGCTGCGCGTGCGCGAACGCCCGGGCGTGGGCTTCTACACGCTGACCCTCACGCTCGCATCCGGGGAGATGGTCAGCGACGTGTTCTGCGTGCTGCCGCCGCCGGACGAGGCCCGTGGTGACGGCGGCATCTTCGGCCTGGGTTACAAGCCCCGCTGCGCCACCGAGTGGGACATCTACCGACAGATCGGCGCCCGGCATGTCCGCGCCGAGTTTCCCTGGCCGGAGATCGAGCGTGAACCGGGCCACTACGACCTGGGGTGGGTCGAGCAGTTCGCCGCTGATGCCCAGGCGCGAGGCATCCAGCTCACCGTGCTCACCGGCCACACGCCGCGCGCCTACGGCCAGCGGCCCATCGACGCCGAGGGCCGCGTGGCCACCGCATGGTACACCTGGCAGCCCGCGGGCACCATCGAGTGGTACCGCTTCATCAACACCATGGCCGACAGGCTCCTCAACCGCCGCATCAGGGTCGATGTCCCCCATCGCACCGACACGCTGCCGCGCGCGGCCCGGCCGCTGGTCATCGCGTGGGAGGTGTGGAGCGAGGCCGACCAGAACTTCTACTACGGCGACTGGGACCGCTACCTCGATATGCTGCGCATCGCCTACTGCACTATCCGCAGCCGCGAGCGCGTGCCGGTCGTCTACGGCTCATGCGGTCACCTGACCGAGATGAACTTCACCTTCTGGCAGGGCTGTGGCGACTACTTCGACATGGCCGCCTACCATCCCTACGGCCCCGACCCCGACTACGAGCTGATGCACTGGTTCCGCAACATGCCGCAGGCGATGTGGGCCCGTGGGGTGCCGCGCGATACCGCCTTCACCGAGTGCGACTTCCACGCCGACGACTTCGGGCACGAGGCGGGCTTCATCCTCCGCCTGGCGGCGACGTTGCGCGCGTGGCGCCAGCCGCTGTATATACGCTCGGGCTGCACCGGCGGCTGCATCAGCACCAATCGCTGCCCCTACGCGCTGGTGTGGTACGAAAACGGGCGCTACGTGCCACGGCCCGCCTGCGTCGGCTTCGCGGTGGCGCGCTGGCTGCTTGAGTCGGCCGGCTACATCGGCCCGCTGGAGGCGCCCGCGGGCGCCCGCCTGGAGTTGTTCATGCGCGCCGGTACGCCCATGGTCGTCGGCTGGACCGAAGACACCCCTCACACCGTCCGCCTCGATCTGGGGGGCCCCGCCGCCGTCATCGACTGCCTGGGCGGCGTCCGGCCCCTGCGCGGCGCCGACGCACGCGTCGAGTTGTCGCAGGACGCCGTGGCCGTGGTGGGCGTCAGCCCCGCCTACCTCTCCCGCGCCGCGCGTGCCTCCGCCGAACGCTGGCTGACCACTGAGTTGGGCCACGAGAGCCCCCACGACTCGCGCTACGTTGATCCGCTCGAGGACGACAGCGCCGCCTGCATCGCCCCCGACTTCCCCGCTCGGCTGCGCACGGCGGTGAAGCGTGCCTGCGATGCCTGGGACCGCTATCCACCTCACGGCGCCTCCGCGTTCTTCGCCGCCCAGCGCACCGCGGGTGAGGGCATGGTCACGGCCGGGCGCAACGCCCGCGCCGACGACGGCCTCCAACCCATCCACGGCAATACCATCTGGCGGCTGGCACAGCTCACCGAGCACCTCGGCGAGATCGCCGACGGCGCCGGCGAGCGGTGGTGGCGCATGAACAACGTCAGTGCGGCGGATATGGCGAAGGCCCGCGAGCTGGTGCGCGCCACCCGCCGGCGCGTGCCCGACGCCCGCGATGGCGCCCGCTGCCCCTTCGCCGACCGGCTGCTCGACCGCGCCGAGCGCCAGCTCGTGCTGGTCGGCACCAGCGGCGGCCATCGCCGCGGAGCGTGGTGGGCGGCGGTGCTGGAGGCGCGCGCGGCCCATGTGCTCACCGGCGTCGAGGAGCCGCGCATGATCGACACCTTCACGGTAGTCGAGTTCCCCACCGCCGAACCGGTGACCAAGGGCAAGCTGCTGCCACCCGCCGGCGATCACCAACTCCTGGCGCGCGTGTACAACTTCCTGCCCGAACCCGTGGCGGGCGCCGTCCGCCTCGACATGCCTGACGCCTGGCTCTGCACGACCACCTCCGCCCATTTCTTGGCGCCGGCATCGGGTCCCGCCGAGCCGGTGCCGGTGCGCTGCCGCGTGCCCGGACAGCCTACGCCGTGGGTCCGAAAGACGGTCTACCGCCCGTTCCGCAACTTCGATGTGGACCTGCCCGAACCGCTGCGGCCCAACGAGAGCCTGGGCATTGCCCTCGACAGCGGATGCGGCCGCCCGGTGGCGACGGTGGGCTACCAGGTCTATGTGGGCGCCTGGCCCCCGGGCGCGGCGGCCACGCCCCGGCGCATGCTGCCGACGCACCTCACCTTCGAAGACGCCGGGCGCAGCGTATTGCCGCCGCTGGGCGAGCGGGCCCTCTGAGGCCGACGGCACGGGCGTGCCGCCGCGCCGCCGTTTGTCGTTCGGAGGCGCCGGTCGCCTGACCGGCCCTGCCGTTGCCGATCGGCCGTTGCCGCCCGCCGTTTGTCGTTTGGAGGGGCCGGTCGCCTGACCGGCCCGGCGTTCCCGTTCGGCCGTTGCCGTCGCCGTTTGCCGTTCGTGCGGCCGGTCCCCTGACCGGCCCTGCCGTTGCCGTTCGGCCGTTGCCGTTGTGCCCCCGGCGCCCT
>CAZTZN010000296.1:0-4105 GCA_964617715.1 uncultured Armatimonadia bacterium
GAGGGCGACTGAATGGACGACGGCCTTCTTCCACTCGAAAGGCGCGGCGCTGGCGTTATGCACTTGGATGAACTCATCGATAGCCTGACGCACTTCGCGCGGTGAGCGGAAGCTGCGGTTTTTGAGCGCCGCCCGGGAGAGGATCGAGAACCAAATCTCGATCTGGTTCAGCCACGAGGCGCGCGTGGGCGTGTAGTGGAAATGGACGTTGCGGTGGCGCGCCAGCCAGAGATCGCGCTTGGGTTTGTGGGTGTTCAGGTTGTCCAGAATCACATGTATCTGTGTGTCCGGCGGATGTTCGCGCACAACGTCGTTCATGAAGTCCAGGAACTCCCGCCGCCGGCGACGCCGGTAGTGGCCGGCTTTGACCATCCCGGTGGCGACGTCCAGGGCCGCGAACAGCGTGGTGGTGCCGTGGCGTTTGTACTCGTGTGAAAAGCCGGAGATGGCTCGACCGTCGGGGAGCCGCAGGTAGCCCTGCGCGCGCTCCAGAGCCTGGATGGAAGGCTTCTCGTCCACACTGATTACCACCGCGTTCTCGGGTGGGTCCAGATACAATCCGGTGATGTCGGCCGCTTTGGCTGCGAACTGCGGATCGGTGCTCAGGCACCAACTGTGCCGTCGCCGGAAACTGATGCCGAAGTTGCGCAGCACCTGCCAGACGTAGTCGGGGCTCACGTCGCCCAGGGCTTCGGCGAGCAGCCGGCCGTTCCATTGGGCGTAGCCCGCGGGCGGGTCCTGCTCCAAGAGTTGGAGGATACGCTGCTCATCCTCCTCCTGATAGCGGCGGGGCCGCCCGGAGCGAGGCTTGTCCTGCAGGCCGACGATGCCCGCTTCGGCGAAGCGTTTGCGCCAGGTGCTGACGGTGGCCGGACGCACGCCCAGGCTCTCGGCGATGGCTTGTGTTTCCTGTCCGGCGGCGGCGGCCAACACGATCCTGGCACGTAGCGCCAGACGTTGTTGTGTGGTCGTGGCGCGCACCCAGCTTTCGAGGGTGGCGCGGTCCTCATCAGTCAACACAACTGCGGTCGCTGGTCTACCCATGACGCCATTATAGGTTATAACGAGAACTTACGCAAGGGAGTACTAGTCGGAGCTTCTTGAGCAGACGTAGCGCCTTCCTAAAGGTGTTTTCGCCAAGCCAGTGCAGGAAGAGCGTCTTGGAGTGAGGCTCAGGAGGGAACGCGCCGTTGGGCACGATCACTCAATAACGTGCGCCAACGCGTGCCATCTCTGCTGCCATATCGGGGCGCAAGTCGGGTGGGATGTGCTCCATCACGGCATTACTGAAGGCGATGTCGAAGCTCCCATCCCTGAAAGGCATGGCGGTGGCGCTGGCCACGACCCCACGTACCTGCGGGAAACGTTCGGTGAGCAGCCTCACCTTCTCCTCTTCGATATCCAGGGCAACGATTCTCTCCGGGTGAGGATGCATGCGCTCAATGAAGGTGCCCGAACCTGAACCCACATCAATGATCAGGTCGTTCGACTCGCACTTGGTGGCTTTCCGAAACTGCGCGTACTTGAGCCGCCTGGAGTACTCCGATATGAGCCTGAACCATCCGGGCGGTCGGTAATCTCGGTATGAACCCATTGCGATGTCCTCTCACTCCCAAACATCATACGAGTGGCCCCCGCTTGAGCATGCCGCGGATCCACGGGGCCGAGCCCCAGCCGGTCAGCCTCCGCGCGACCGAACTCCCTCCGCGCTGCTCAGGTTCCTTCGTCCAAACGGACGGTTGCGCGTGCCATGATGCCCAAGCGACATAGCGGCGGCCATTTGCCCCAGTCCCTAGTCAGCGCCGCAACCACGCAGACAACGCCGACATGACATGCCACAGGAACGGTGGGCTGCATGCAGCCAGTCGGCAGCGCAAGCGGTCCCTCGGCTCAAGATGGTCGATGCAGGCGAGGGCTCTATCGATGCACTCTGCACTTGCATGCCGCTCTCCTGCCCGCCAGAGCGGCAGCGCAGCGGCCAAGTAGAACCTCCCCACACGACGGCGGGCCTCACTCGGCGACAGCAGGCGGAACTCCTGTTCCGCGAGGGACGCATACTGCTCCACCATGGGCGCGATACACTCGTGCACAGTCAGTATGGTTCTGGCAAGATCGGTGGCGCTCCTCCGCTCGTCGCTTGGGTAGTAGCGGTACAGAGGCCTCCTCAAGCGCGCCACCAGATAGCCCTCAATCAGCAGCCGCCACAGCAGCTCGGAGTCCTGTGTGCGCCGCATCTCAGTGCGGAATCCGCCACAGCGCTCGAACAGCGCCCGCTGCAGTACCCAGCCGGAGCAGCCCTGGTGGAACCTGAAGAACGGGAACACATCCCGGAAGTTCAGCGGCTCGACCAGCGGCCCTTTCCCGGTCTCCTTCTCCAGCTTCTGCCTCCCACGAACCACGGAGATGGCGTCGGCGAGCGTCATCACCAGCCCCTCGTGATCTGTGAAGCAGGCCATCTGGGCCTCCGTCTTTTCCGGGAGCCACTCATCGTCGCTGTCGAGGAACGCGATGTAGTCCCCCCGCGCCACCGCCACGCCCCGGTTGCGCGCGACCGCGCTCCCTTGGTTCGCCTGACGCAGGAGGGTCACGCCGGGAAAGTCGCGCTGCACGATCTCAGCGGTCGCATCGGTGGAGCCGTCATCGACCACGATGATCTCGCAGATACCCCGGTAGGTCTGGGCACAGGCCGAATCGAGTGCGCGGCCGATGGTGCGCTCCGCGTTGTACGCGGGTACCACGACACTGACACTCGCCATCCGTTCCTCAGCGGGTGCGCGGCTATCCATGATACGAGCACATACCCTCCATCGACGTCTCCCGATCTGCTTTACCCGTAGTGTCTGAACCAGGCCTCGAGCGTCAGCCAGTTCATGAGCAGTCCTGCGCTTCTACTTCCTCCCGCGATGAACGCCTCAACGAGACCAGTCAGTCCGTCTCCCCTCACCATGCCGTGATCCGCCAGCCACGATTCACGTGCGTACTCCCGCAGCGTCGCTCGCCATGCTGGATGATCGCGCATGCTGTGTGACATGTCCGGCCACGCCGAGTTCACCATCCGCTCTGAGGTCCCGGTCAGCGCGTGCCAGACCTTGCCCGCGCGTCGGACGACCTTCCGGTGCAGGTAGGATGCGGCCATCTGGAGGTAGTCGTTCTGGTAGATGCACACCCCCGTGCCGGAGTACCGTATCCGCGTCATCCGTGCGTCGATGATCTGCAGGGCCCGCCGATAGGCGCGGGCGTAGAACCGGTGCTGATACGGCGTGCAGAGGAGTGCCTCGATAAGCCCGACGTCGTGCATCGGGGCCGCTTCCGCGCAGACCGCTGAGAGCGCCTTAAGGTTCAGGTAGTGGGGAAAGCGAGAGAAGTTGCGCACGATGGCCAGCGCGATGGCGTCGTGAATGTTGTTCGCGTGCTGCCGGCACTCATCCAGGCGCGCAGTGAGCCGGGACGCAGCCCTGTCGCGCGCTTCGTTGGCCCGCTCGGGACCCACCAGGCCCGACAGCTGGGTCAACGGCGTCGCCTCAAGCTCCTCCAGGAAGAACCCCGCGACATCGACGCCCTCTTCCCGGGCGGGCTTGTGGCCCCACCGGGTGCACGGCATCCACATGCCGGCGAAGTACATGTCCATGCCCCAGCCGTTGTAGAGGCGGTTCAGCCCCAGCTCTCTGACGGCCTCGTTCATCAGAAGTGGCTGGGCGTGCACGAACGGGTGCATGCCATCCGCCACGAACGCGCCGCGTTCCAGCAGCCCCAGCGGGAAATCGTCGTCAAGTCGCACGAACACGTGCTCATGCCCGAGGGTCTCGGCGACCCGTCGCGCCAGATCCAGCTCGATGGCCTCGACCGCGTGCATTGTCAAGCAGGTTATGGGTCTCCCGGCCGCGGCAGCGATGACGCGTGAATCCATGCCTCCGCTGAGCATCAAGCCATCGCGACTGTCGCTGGTCGTTGCGGCGCCGATCGCCGTCCGGATCACGTCCGCCATCCGCCGAGCGGAGTCCTCCAGCGGCTCCGCCGGGTCAGCATCGAACTCGGGCTGCCAGTACCGGTGGGACCCGGTGGCCGCGCCGAACCGGACCACGGAAGCGGGCGGGAGGTGGTGGAT
>CAZTZN010000297.1:0-4071 GCA_964617715.1 uncultured Armatimonadia bacterium
TGCTTCGCTGCGCCCACTCGCGAACCCTCTTCCCGTTCCGAGGTGCGGGGCGTGGTGACGCGGAACTACTCGTGGGCGGACTCTGACGACGAGGGGCAATGGCTGATGGGCGAGAGTATCGGCTTCGGCGTGATCGGGCTGGGCGTGGGGCGCAGCCGGGCGAAGATGGTCGCGCAGTGCCCGGACGCGGAGCTGGTCGCTCTGTGCGACCTTGATGAGGAGCGCCTGCAGACCGAGGTCGAGAAGCACGGCTGCGCGGCGTATACCGACTACCGGGCGATGGCCGAGCGCGACGACATTGACTGCGTGCTGGTGATGACCCCCAGCGGCATGCACGCGCGCATGGCCATCGAGTGCATGCAGCGCGGCAAGCACGTGGCGACCACCAAGCCAATGGACGTGCGCCTCGACATCATCGATGAGGCCATGGCCGTCGCCCGCGAGACCGGGCGATTCTACGCGGTCGACTTCGGGCGGCGCTATCAGGATGAGCCGCGGCGCGTCCACCGGGCCATGCAGGAGGGCCGCTTCGGAAAGCCGCTGCTGGCGACCATCGAGATGAAATGGCTGCGCACCGAGGAGTACTACGCGGGATGGCGCGGCACCTGGGAACTCGACGGCGGCGGCTCGCTGGCGAATCAGGGCATCCACCAGGTTGACCTGATGCAGTGGGTGATGGGGCCGGTGCGGCGCGTGTGCGGGCACTACGCGGTCATGGCCCACCGCAACTGCTACACCGAGGACCTGGCGATGGCGCTGCTGGAGTTCGAGAATGGCGCGCGCGGGAGCATCGTCACCACGACCACGTGGACCGGGCCCGAGCAGATCACGCGCGTGGGCTTCCACGGCACGAAAGGCGCGGCGCTGCTTGAGAACGAGGCGCTGGTGGCCTTCGAGGTCGAGGGGGAGTCCGAGGAAGAGCCGCCGGGGCCGTGGCCGTCCAACATCGTCGAGGACATGGTCGGATGCATCCGCGGCGAGCGCGAGCCCGCCTGCCCGGCGGCGGAGGGTCGCAAGTCGGTGGAGATCCTGCGCGCCGCCTACTGCTCGGCCGACACCGGCGGCTGGGTGGAACTGCCGATGGAGGGGGCGTGAGCGGGGGCGGAGCTTCCAACTCAGACGCCGCCGGCCGCGGGTCGGCGACGCCGGTGACGTGCAGCGCAATGTGCAACCGCCAGGGGGGAGAAGGGTGCCCGATCATGAGGTGGCCTGTGATCGTGTTCGC
Source organism: uncultured Armatimonadia bacterium (assembly GCA_964617715.1). Lineage (GTDB taxonomy): Bacteria > Armatimonadota > Zipacnadia > Zipacnadales > UBA5352 > JALGVA01. The sequence goes on from CAZTZN010000297.1 coordinate 1,226, forward strand.
GTGTGTCACCGCCACGCTCGTCGCCGCGCCGTTCGCCGTCCTCGCCCAGCCGCCCGAGATGCAGCCGAGCATCATGTGGGGCTCAGTGCTGGACAGCGTCCAGATGCGCCACAACACCGGAGACTTCTGGCTCACGCCCTTCGACCCGCTCGTCGCCGTGTTCCTGCCGCCCGCGGAGAGCAACACCACCTACCCGTACAACCCCACCGACGGCGGCAAGTTCTGGGCGATACTGTCATCCGCCGACGGCACTCAACTGCTGCGCTACGACTTCTGGGCCGCCCCGCGCCCGGTGCCGTTCTGGCCGGTAGATGACATCTGGGTCACCAACCCGGTCACCGGCGAGCGCATTGACAACCGACAGTTGCCGCTTGAGCCGGGAGACTACTCGCTGGACTTCTTTCTCGACAGCGGCCAGGTGCTGACCTTCTCGTTCTCGGTCAGCAAGCTCGACAGTGACGACCCGTTCCGCCCCCAGAGCTACTGGTTCCTCGACGGGCCCTGGCGCGACTGGGGCTGCCTGACCTACGCCGAGGCCGACCCCGGGCAGGTCCTGCGCTGGATCGCCTTCGCGCGCAACAAGGCGCGCGAGAAGAGCAGGACCGTGCGCATCGAGGTGGTCATCACGCGAGACGCCGACGGCACGGTGGTGTGCACCTCCCGCCCGGGCATGTCGTGGGATCTGATGCCCGAGTGGCGGCGCTTTGACTTCGACCTCGTGCACCCCACCGGAGCGCAGTTCGAGGCGGGGGCGCTGCTGGCGCGCAACGGGGCGTACACGCTGCGCATGAACGTGGACGGGCAGGCCTACGGGACATGGAGGTTCCAGGTCGCCAACGGGCAGCTTCAGTACGTTGGACGGGCCGTGCGCGGCGTGGCCGACCGGCTGACCTTCGTCGAGGGCGGCATGGACGAGTGGTGGTACATCCGCCAGGAGAGCGGCGAGGCTCCCGGGGCCCCGAGCGGCGCCGAGACCGGCGCGACCGACGACCAGCAGCCGACGGGCGCCACCGGCGGACAGAGCGCGGGCGCGCCGCAGGTGATCCCGGGCGCCACGCCGATCACCATCAACGGCCACACCATGGTGCCGCTGCGCTCGGTGTTCGAGTGGCTGGGGGCGGAAGTCAAGTGGATCCCGCAGGCGCTGAGCATCTACGCCAGCCGCGGCGACGACATCATCGTGCTGATGCGGCTGGACGAGAGCGAGGCGACCGTCAACGGCCAGAAGGTGCCGCTGCCCCAGCCGCCGGTGCAGCGCGACGGCGTGACCTACGTGCCCCTGCGCTTCTCTGCCGAGGCCTTCGGGGCGACGGTGGGCTTCGACGCCGCGACCGGCGCCATCACCATCACCGACGGCGAGCGCGTCGGGCTGATCCCGGCCCGCTGAAATGCCGCGGGTGGGGGGCCGGTGGTCCGGACTGCAAGTGATCGTCGCGTGCGCACTCACCTCGACGGCGGGCGCCCTCACCCGCCATCGACGCTGACGTCCACCCGAGGTGCCTCGGCCGGTCGCCGGGGCGCCTGACATGATGGCTGCTACCCGGCGGGCTCCAGCCGCGCCGAGAAGCTGACGCCGTCGTGGCAGGTGACCGCGAGAGTGGAGGCCGCGCCCGCCCGCCCGTGCGATCAGTACCACCCCGCATCACTCACGGCACCACAGCGTAGGGGCTTCTGCGGTTCAGCGGGTCTTTGCTGCTCTGTTCGTAGTCCGCGGCGTGCTCCAGGAGCAGTTGGAGCGCCGAGGTCAGGCGCTCTCGCCGGCCGGGATCGGTCTCTGCCATGATCGCCCGGACGAGCATGTCGCCGGCACCCTCGACACCTCTGAGTCCCACCAGCACCCGCACACAATAGGCGGGCAACCATCCGGTCGCACCAGGATCGTCGTCGCCAATGCGCTGCACCACTGCGTCAAGGCAGGGCTCGCCGATCTGTACCAGCGCCCGCACCGCCGGCATCCGCCACAAGTAGTCCGCCCAGGCCGGCCCCTCACTGAGGTGAGCGACAGGATCACGATGCCCAAAGTCCACGAAGCGCGCCAACACCGGCACGGCCTGGGTCGCGCGCAGTTCACCCAGGAGGAACGCCGCGGCGCGAGCCGCATCCCAATTCCGCTGCCAGTCCTCCGGCTCGTCCATCAGCTCGGTGAGGCCCGCGATGAGCGCCTCATGCTGCGCGACCATCTGCCGGACCACCTGGGGCCTCGCCTGAACGGCGGCGTCCAGCAGGTCCTCGGGCCCGACCTGTCCGTCCTGTGCACTCGTGGACGTGAACAGACCCGTAGCGAGCAGGATCGCAGTCACGATACACGCACGTGCGCAATGACGCATCACACACATCCCCTTGGTGCGGCTCGGTAGCCGGCTATTCCTCCTGCAGGTCCCAGGACAGGCGAGTGCTGCCGTCCCCCGACACGTTGTCGCCATCCACATCATCCAGCAATACCCAAGCTGGGTCATCAGGCGGCGCGGCGATAACCTCGTACGTCACCTGTCCGAACACCCGAAGCCACTGGTTTCGGACAGTGATCGTGTCTGCGGTGTTGCCGGCCACCCGCTGCGCCTCAGCTGTGCCTCCTTGGACAGCCTTCAGAACCCCCGGCAACCACTCATTCGCGTCCCACTCCCCCGTCTGGTCAGTGAGCGTGTCGGTCATGCCGCACGCGCCCGGTCCTCCGTCCCAGGGGCCGGTCTTGCGGTACGAACCGCGGGTGAACCAAGGGAGGTACTCGGAGCAGCGACAGTTGTTGTACTCGGCCCATTCCCGGAAGTTCGCTCGCCAGCGGACGTAGTAGTCGCAGGGGTCGCCGTGCGTGGCCCACGGGCCGGGGAGATCGAAGTCATAGATCC
>CAZTZN010000298.1:0-4057 GCA_964617715.1 uncultured Armatimonadia bacterium
CCCCTCCTGACGGCAATGTCTGTAGGGCGGGGACCTGTGCCCCGCCTGCCGTCGCACGGCAACGACCAGCTCCCCCCCCTCCGCGGCCTCCGGAATCCTGTCAGTCTGTCAGCATCCCCGTGCACCGGAAGAATCCTGGGCGATTGCGCGATTCGGCGGCATCATCGGGCGCTCCGGATGCAATACTAGTGGAAGCACCCACAGGCCGCCCCCTGATGATGAGGGGGCGGCCCCATGTATTCCCGCCGCCGGGCGGAGAAGGGGTGGTCAAACTGGAGTCATCTGCGGTGCAGGAGGAGCGCAGCCCGTGGGAGATGCCACCGGTAATGCCGCAGCACATCGAGACCGAGCAGGCGATGCTCGGCATCGCCATGGCCAGCGACGAGAAGTGCCGGCTCATGCTCGAGGAGCTGGACGAGGAGGACTTCGCGGAGTCCCAGCACCGGTTGATCTTTGCGGCCATCGCGGAAGCCTGTGAGGAGTTCGGCGGCGCCAACACGATCACCGTCGGCGCCCGCCTGCACGATCGCGGGCAGCTCGATATCTGCGGCGGTCACCCGTACCTGACCTGTCTCACCGAGTCGTACGAGACCACGGCCCACTACCGGCGCCACGCGTACGACCTGCGCGAGCGCCGCATCCGCCGCGACCTGATGGCGCTGCATGCGGAGGGCTACCGGCGTGCGCAGAAGGGCGATGTCGAGGCTCGAGAGGTGCTGTCGTGGGCCGACGGGGAGCTGGCGCGCCTGCGCGGGCTGCGGCTTGCGCGCGAGGTGTCCGACCCGACCCGCGCCGCGAACGAGCTGCGCGAGTGCTACGGCAACGTGCACTGGCTGTGGCCGGAGTGGCTGCCGCTGGGGCATCTGACGGTGCTGGTGGCGGCGCCGGGGGTGGGTAAGAGTGCGCTGGCGCTGCATCTGGCCCGCTGCCTGTGGGAGGTCGGCGAGTGGCCCGATGGCGCCGCGGTGGCCGGCGACCCCGCTCCCACACTGCTGTGCGACACTGAGGCGAACGTCTCTCAGATGCTGGACCGGATACAGGCCTGGGGGATGGCCGAGGAGGGGGTGCGCATCTGGCCGGCGGCCGAGCACCCCTTCGATCTCGCCGACCCGGACTGCCTGGCGACCGCGGAGGCGGCGGTCAAGCGCCACGGCTGTCGGATGCTGGTCATCGACGCCCTGGGCACCGCCTTCTCCGGCGACGAGAACAGCACCGAACTCGGACGAGTCCTCGGCCCGTGGCTGGGCCTGGCGGCGCGCGCGCGCCTGGCGCTGGTGGTGGTCCATCACGAACGCAAGCGCCAGCCCGGCGAGCGCAGCGGTGGCCTGGAGCGGGTGCGCGGCTCCTCATCGCTGGCGGCACTGGCGCGCTCGATCATCTCCCTGCGCCCGGCCGACCGTCTGGGGGAGCGCATCGAGGTGAGCGCGCTCAAGTCCAGCTTCACCCGCAAGCCCGAGCCGCTGATCATGGTCATCGACGGCCATGGCCTGAGCTTCGACTCAGCCCCCACGCGGGCGGAGGAGCCGCTGAAGATCGAGCGGGCCCAGCAGTTCCTGCTCCACGCCCTGCGCGACGGGCCGCGCTGGCTGGCTGATCTGCGCGAGGCCGCACAGGGGGAGGGCATCCACGAGCGCACGCTCTTCCGCGCCGCCAGGGAGTTGCAGCTCAGGCGCGAACTCGCCACGGACGCCGCGGGCCGCAGAGGGGCCCTGTGGCATCCGCCCGCGGGCGGGGGTCAGGGGCCACCGACAGACTGACAGGATTCCGCGGGCGGTCCCCTGCGCCGGGGGCGGGCGGCCAACCACCGCCCGCCCTGAATCCTGTCACCGTGTCGGTGCGGCACCCCGGCTCCGCCCGGACGGTGGCCGCGCCGGCAACCGCGCCCGGCATCAGCGGGAGGCGGTGCATAACCGACCGCCCTCCTCGCCGGACCCGGCTGTCCGCAGACCCCGTGTCCCGGTCTGTTACCCGTGCATGACCCGGCTCACGCCCGGGAGTTCCCTACTCCGTGATTCGCGCTCGGGCGAAGGCTTCCTGCCGGGTCAGCGAGCCCTCCATCGGCCCGCGCACTGCGGCGGCGGCGGCGCCGCAGGCGTTCGCCAGCCGCCCGCACTCCTCCAGCGACAGGCCCTCGGTCAGGCCCACCACGAAGCCCGCGTCGAAGCAGTCGCCCGCGCCGGTCGGATCCACGGCCTCCACCGGGTAGCCCGCGACCTCGATGCGCTCGTCGCCTGTGATGACCGTGCAGCCCTCGGCGCCACGCTTGAGCGCCACGATCTCGACTCCGCCATCGAGCAGCGCCGCGCAGGCGTCGTCGTCGGTCGAGGTCTTCGTGAGCACCTCGGCCTCGGAGGCGCTGGGCAGCACCAGCGCGGCGATCTGCATGATGGGCGCGCACACCTCACGCACGGCCTCCTCGCCGCCGAGCAGCTCCGGGCGCAGGTTCGGGTCGAAGGAGATGCGTGCGCCGGCCTCGTGCGCCAGCCGGGCGGCGCGATAGCAGCCCTCGCGCATGCGCTCGCCCGCCGACAGCGATGAGCCGCACACGTGCAGCCACCGGCAGCCCTCGAAGTACTCGGGGGGCGGCTCGGGCAGGTGGCCGGCGGCGGAGTTGCCGATGTGGAACAGGAAGCGCCGGTCGCCGTTGCTGAAGTAGGTCACGAAGGCGCAGCCGGTGGACAACTCGTCCACGACCGCGACCCAGGTGGTGTCCACGCCGTGGTCGTGGAAGCGGCGGATGTCCATGCGGCCGAAGTCGTCATCGCCGACCGCGCCGATGAAGCCGGCGGAGCGCCCCAGCAGCGCGCACTGGTCGGTGAAGATGGCGGGCGCGCCCGACGGGAAGGCGCCGGCGAAGATGCCGGGCTCATCGAGCGGCTCGTCCACGTTCATGCGCATGACGTCCACGATCAGTTCGCCGACGGAGATGATCTCGGGCATCGCTGTCCCTCCACGTTGGCGTGGTCAGGCGGCGAGGAAGCGTTTCCGCGAGGAGGAGGAAGGGACCTGCGAGGGGGAGACGAGCGCAGCGTGTCGGGCGCTCTGCGTCAGATGCGGGCGACGGCGAGTAGCTCCGGTGCTCAGGAGCCGCAGTTGGAGTGGTGCGCTCGGCGGGGGGAGGCGCAAGCGGATAGTCCGCTCAGTAGTTGACAATCTCTACGGGAGGGGATGCGAGCCGTGCGAAATCGGCATCATTTGAGACCAGACCCGCGCTGGCCGCGTGGGCGAGCGTCAAGTGGCACAGGTCTGCTGGCTTGAGGTCATGCTGCCGCATGAACTGGCAGACCCTGGGGTACGCGGAATCGGGAACACGAAGGACGGATACCCAGGGCTCCCGCATGAAGTCACCGATGCAGTCGGCGACCTCAATCTTCACAGACCGGAACGCGCTGGCCTTGTCAGCCGCCGCACGCCACGAGTGCAGGCCGTTGTCGCGGTCGTAGATGAAGCCTGCGAGCTTCCAGGCAAGCTCATCGACCGCGAGTATCGAGAAGTAGCACGTCACCAGTTTCGCTGTGGCTAGTTGCTTCAGGACCACCGCAAGTGCCTCAGCCGCCTGGTGGTCACGGTCGCTATCCACGATGTACGCGAAGCAGAACTGGGTGTCCAGGTACAAGCGTGACGGCAGCTCTACCTGCTCGTCTCCGACGCTACTCGTAGCGGTCATCTTCATACTCGCTTTGGTCTGCGATGAACTCCGAGTGGAGCCGCCCACATGTGCCCCGATCGCTCCTCTTCTTATCGTCGGGCGCTGTCAACTCGTAGATCCTGCGAAGCTTGGCCATGTTCACAAGCAGACGGTCGCCGTCGATGCGCCGTACCGCGTCCCCAAATGGCGAGGCGGCATCGAGTTCGGCCCTGGTTGAAGCCATTGTCGCCTCCATCGGAAATGAGACGTGTCCTAGGAGAACCGGCCGCAAATCCTGCTGAACGGCTTGCGTGTGCGTTGCCTGCAGCGTGACAACTGTGCGGGTGGTGACTTCCGCGCCGTGAGGTGTCATCGCTGGTCGTCCTTCCGTGACAGGTCCAGTCCCGCCTTCTTGCACTGGGTCTCGAT
>CAZTZN010000299.1:0-4012 GCA_964617715.1 uncultured Armatimonadia bacterium
GGATGCAAGATTCGGTGTGCGGACGTGGAATAGGCATCTGTCGGCGACCTCAGATGGCGGGGACGACACTATCTCCCGCCTCCGCGTTCTCGCCGCGCCTCGCCGTTGCAGCCACTGCGCTCGTCCCGGTCGCCTCCCACCACTCTCCACAACGTGAGCCGGGATCCCTCCATCTCGCCGGGGAAGGTCCGCACGACCCTCAGGTGCGTGTCGGCCCACCGCGGATCCCCGAACCATTCGAAGTACCGCGTGACGTAGTCGAAGTCGGCGATGTAGTCCACATGGCGCGCGGCGTACTCGTGGAGCCGGCCGGTGCGCGAGGCCACGACCGCGTCGCCGTTCATCAGCCCGTCGAGATTCACCACGGTGTGCTCAGAGAACTGCCACCAGGTCCCCGCGTTGAAGGCCCCGATGACCGCATCGGAGGGTATGTTCCGCGCGACCCATCGCGCCGCCTCCAACGTGTAGGCCTGATGGGGGCTGCGGCCGGGTCCGGTGACGACGTCGTAGCAGTTCTCGAGGTAGCTGAAACTGATGATGACGAGGGCCGCCACGATCACCATCCGGCACGTGGCTCCGCAGGCGGAGGCCTCCAGGACCCGAACCGCTCGTTCGGCCAGGATACCGACCAGCACCATTCCGCCGACGGCGGCGGGCATGAAGTACCAGACGCGGACGGAATCGAAGAAGCCCGCGTAGGCAACAGTCAAGAGAGCGACGGTGGTGAGTATCGCAGCGATCATCAGGCGCTCGCGGCGCTCCTGCGTCGCACTCGCCGCCTGCGCCTGCGCCGGTCGGGCGGTCACGAGCCCGAGCGAGAACGCCGCGACGAGGGGCATCACGGGCACGGCCTGCAGACTGCCCAACAGGTAGCGACGCGCCAGGAGAACCACGAACTTCAGCGTCCCTGCAAACGAGAGGCCGCTGAGCGTGTGCGCGCGCCACAGTCGCTTCATCGTCCCGCTGTCCTGCCACCAGTGCCCTGAGACGCTCTGCGCATATATCAGCCACGGCAGGAGCACCACGGTCGCTGTCACCACCATTATCGCCCCGGCGACCGCCGCGTCGCGCCACCCCCGGCGCGGTACGCCCTCCGCCACAAGCACGATGATCAGCACCGCGCCGGCGAGAGCGATGGCGTCACTGCGCGCGAGCATGGCAAGGGCGAGTGCGGCCCCCAGAGCCGCCGCACGTGCCCGGGACCGGCGAGTTCCGCGCGCCTGCACCAGGCCTGCAAGCGCCCAATCAAGCGTCAGCAGAGCAAGGGCGATCGTGAGGCCGTAGAGGGCGGACTCGACGCCCTCCCCCAGCACCGCGATCGTCCTGGGATTCACCAGCCACAACCCGCCCGCGGCCCCCGCGATCAGGGGCCGGGTGAAGCGGCGGACAAGAAGGTAGATCACCACTCCGGTCGCGATGTGCAGCAGCGAGGAGAGGAGCAGCAGTAGTCGCAGGGTGCCGAACGCCCCCTCGGGCGGGACAACGCGGAACAGCGCGGCCAGCGCGAACGCGAAGGCGGGATGGAAGCCGGTTGTGGTGCTGATGCCATCGTCGAGACTGGGAGGGCGCCCGGCGGCGATATCCTCGGCGACCGCGACATAGTAGTAGGCGTCATCCACGATGATGGTGACCAGGCGCTCCGGCTCGGCGCTGACCATCAGGTAGAGCGCGACCGCCGAGTAGATGGCCCCGACCGCGAGGATGATGAGCCCCATCCCGCCGGAACGCCGGCCGGCGGCGGAGGGGGCGCAGCTCGCGTCGGTGTTCTCGGCCCCATGCGGCATCCATCAAGCCTCCCTCGAGATAACGCCTACCGTGGCGGGTGCGCCGGGCCGTGCGCAAGCCGGCCCTCGTGCAGCTCCTCCGGCCCGCGCTTGAGCTGCCTGAGCGCCTCGTCAACCGCCATCCCGCCCTCACTCTCAGGTCCACCCACGCTGTCGTCGTCTGCCGCTGCCTGTGACTTGTGACTTGTGACTTGTGACTGACAGCTACTTCGCCGCCCACACGCGGAAGTTATCGTACCAGCCATCGGTGGTCATCATCTGGCGCAGGCCGATGTGGCCCGCGCCCCAGACGCCGCCGCGGGTCACGCCGTCATCCACCCAGTCAATGCAGATGCGGCCGTTGACCGCGAACTGGATGTGCGCCCCGCGCTTGACCAGCGTGATCCGGCTGGTCACGCCCGCCTGCAGCGGAATCGGGTCGTACCCCTCGGCGCAGCGCCAGAAGCCGAAGTTCTTGCGCAGCGCGCAGTTGGGCTCGCGCGCGCAGGTGTTGCGGAAGTAGCTGATGTGGTAGCAGTTGATGTCACCCATGGTGTAGCCGGTGAAGGTGCCGTCGCGCGGGGCCAGCGCCGGGTCGAAGATGTCCTGCCCGTCGCGGCCCCGGGCGCAGAAGAACACGATGCACAGGCCGGCGACCTCGTTGGGCGTGAACTCCCACTCGGCGATGAAATCCCGGGGGTGCGGGGTCATATTCCACAGCACGACATGGTTGGCGCCCTCCGTGCCCGGCTCGGGCTCCTGGATACGCAGCCGTCCGCCCTCCTGGGTGAGGATCCCCGGGCCCTCCAGCACCCACCGCTCCTGCCACGGCTCGTCGAAGCCGTCCTCGATGATCAGCTCGCCCTTGAGCGGCTCGGCGTCCAGCATGGTGTCGAAGAACACCCGCCCCTCATCGTACATGCACTCGCCGTCGCGGTAGTCGCCCGCCGCCGCGATCTCCGCGCCGGTCATCGCGCGGTCGTAGATGCGCAGGTCATCGACGGCCCCCAGCGTCGAGCCGACGCTGAGCATCTCGCCCCACGGCGCGTCGCTCGCCTCCAGCAGGTTCCACTTGCCCAGGGTATCGCTCTGCGCGATCCCGAACAGCCACAGGCACAGGTCGCGCTCGGCCCGGCGCCAGGTAACCGCGAGGTGGTACCACTTGCCCGGGATCAGGTGCCCGTAGACCTCGCGCGCGCCGCCGCGATGGCGCTCATCCCAGGGGTTGCCGGTGGCGATCTGGCTGTCGTTGTAGCGCTGGACCACGTCCACGTCGGGCCCGCGCGCCCCGGCCGTGGTCACCGGCGACCAGCGTAGCGGCTGCTCGTCCGCTCCGGGCGCGGGCTGCTCGGGGCGGAACCAGAACATCAGCGTGCCCTCATCGGGGCCGGCCGCCGCCAGCGGGATCAGTGCCGCGGGACGGCCCTCGTCGGTCGCGCGGATCGCCTGCCCGTCGCGCCCGTCCACGAACTCGCCCGCCACCAGCTCCCCCGCGCCGCCGGTCGCGAGCGCGCACGAGCCGTCGAAGGTCGCGTGCAGCACCAGCTTGGGGGTCTGGGCGTTGGCCGCCATGCAGATCACCACCAGGGCCGTAGTGAGCGCGCCACGCCGCCACATCCGCCGAGCACCTCCTTGCGGGACTGTGCTGCAGTCTACCTTCTCGCCGCCGCCGGGCGGGTCCTTCCCCTGGCCCGCGGGCAGGTGGCGGGCGAGTGAGCGCAGAAGCCTCGGATGAGCGCACCCGGACGGTGGAGGCATGTCATGGACGACTTCCTGAAGCAGGCGGGCGAGGCGCTGAGTGGGCTGGCCGGTCAGGCCGGGCGCCAGGCAGAGGTCCTGAAGCTGCAGGCGACGCTGGGCTCGCTTGACGACGACCTCGATCGTGCGTTCATCGAGGCGGGCAAGCGCGCCCGCGAGCTGCTGACCATGCGCCGGATCCACGATGAGGAGCTGAAGGTCATCCTCGAGCGCGCGCGGGCCATTGAGGCTCAGATGATGGAGGTGCGCCGGCAGATCCAGGACCTCCGCCAGGGCGAGCCGAAGGGCGAGACCCAGACCGATGCCACCGAGCCACCGCGCCCCACCGACGAGTCCGCCCGCACCTGCCCCGAGTGCGGGACGGCCCTCCCGGCGGGCTCCAGGTTCTGCCCGAACTGCGGCGTGCGGGTGGAGTAACGGCGGGGCATGGGGGATCGGGCGTGGGGCATCGGGAACGGCTGAACGGTCGTGAACCCTGGCGGCCCGCCGGA
>CAZTZN010000300.1:0-1563 GCA_964617715.1 uncultured Armatimonadia bacterium
CCATGGTGAGCGGGTAACGCGGGATCGGATAGGGGTCCACCTGCATGATGTCGCAGAAGGGCGCCCAGTAGCTGAAGTTCGCCGGCTGGCACAGTGTCAGCTCGATGGGGTGCGCCGGGTCGGCGGCCTTGAGCGCCACGTAGGCCTGGGGCACCTGGTCAACGATCTCGTCGCGGAGGTCGGGCTCGTCGATGATCTTCCAGCACAGCACCGCCGGGTGGTCTGCATAGCGCTCGAGCTTCTGCAGCGACACCGGCAGGTTCTCGGTGACCTTGCCCTCCCAGTAGAGTGGCACGTCCACCATGATCCCCGCCGCGGCCGCGGCGTCGAGACTCTCGCCGAAGGCATCGAGGTCCATGGTGTTGCTGCCCTGCACCGCATTGAAGCCCGCGTCGGCCAGCAACTGGTAATTGCCGCCGGCGTGGTAGAGCCCGATGGGGAAGAAAGGCTCGCCATCGACCAGGATGGTGCCCGTGTCGGTCAGATTCGCGGGCCGGCGCTCGGACAGCGGCACGAACAGGTAGCTGCTCTGCCCGGGAGTCTGCCCCAGGTTCGCCTCGACGCGGTACGCTCCCGGCGCCAGCTCGGGCAGGGTCACTGTCGCCGTCCAGGTGCGGTCGTCCGCGCGCTCCAGGGCCACATCGGCCTCGATCCGGCCGTCCTCATCCTCGTAGACCAGGATGCGGATGGGCGGCTCGGCATCGTCCCACGCCTCGGCCAGGCGCGCGGTGAAGGTGACGGTGCGCTGCCCCGGCTTGAGCACCTGGCGCGGCGGCGCCAGCGCCACCGCCGGGGCCGGCTCGGTCTGGACGAACGCGCAGTCGTCGAACCACACTGTACCCGCTCCGAACAGGCGCACCAGCACCGCGGCGCGCGTGGTGTCGGGCGGCGCCTGCATGGTCAGCTCGATCTGCCGCCACTCACCATCGGTCGCGTCGCCGGTGCGCGCGTAGGCGCCGCGGGTGTTGGCGCCCGCTTCGTTGTAGTACTCGATCTTGAGCGCGGCGCTCCACCCGTCGCCGATCTCGTCGGCGACGCTCCGGTACCAGGCGCTGAAGGTGTAGGTCGCGCCGCCCTGCAGGCCGGTCACGCTCTGGGGCGCCCACGGCATGCTCTGGCCCGCCGGGTCGGAGATGCGCAGCGACCGCCGGCCGGAGCGCGCCACCGTGTCATCGATCGTTATGAGCTCGGGGAAGCGGCCGACGTTCCAGCCTGCAGCCCCCTCCTCGAAGCCGGGGTTCGCCAGCGGCACCTCGATGGCCTCATCCTGCGCCCAGGCGCCGATCGCGCCGACCATGAGCACGAGTAGAGCGGCCGGTCTCATCATGGCAGTCACTCCTCACGTCACTGTGCCTGCGCGCCGAGGTGTGCGTATTCCTCCAGCAGGCGCAGGTAGGTCCGGTATTGTTCGAACGAGACGCCCGGCGGCGTCTGATGGTCCACCGAGGGGACGAAGCGGCCGGTGCGCATCAGCGGCAGCAGCCGCTCGAACTCCGCGCGGATGGCCGCCTCGCCGCGGTTCATCACCATCTTGTCGTAATGCCCGATCATGATCAGCTCCGG
>CAZTZN010000300.1:1663-3996 GCA_964617715.1 uncultured Armatimonadia bacterium
CCTCGCCGCGGTTCATCACCATCTTGTCGTAATGCCCGATCATGATCAGCTCCGGGTGCGCGCGCCGCAGCGCCATGCCATCAACCCCGGCCTGGCGCTCCAGCGGCAGCACCCCCTGGACTGCAACGCGCTCCAGCCACGGAATCATCTCGGTCACGTCCCCGTCGCTGTCCACGATGGGCACCGAGCCGATCTCCTCGATGACCGGCACCACCCGCCGGTAGTACGGTTCGAGGAACTCCTCGAACATTCCCTCCGAGAGCATCGGCCCGTGGTTGTAGGACATGTCCTCGGCGAAGGTAACGAAGTCCGGTGCGGTGATCTCGCCGACGCGGCGCAGCAGCCCGATGCTGTGGGCGGCCAGGTCGGCGTTCATGCGGTGCATCAGCTCGGGGTGGTCGTAGAAGGCGTAGAAGTGCCGCTGAATTCCGAACAGGCGGCGGGGGAACCAGAAGAAGCCGTCGATGACCATCCACAGCACAAAGCTCTCCCGCCCGCACGCCGTGATCTGCTCCTCCAGCGCGGCGAGCAGCGCGTCGTTGGGCGGGTAGAGGCAGGGCAGCAGCTTTTCGTACCCGTCCTCGTCATCCATGACGCCCGCGCCGTGGTACGCCGGCGCCGGGAAGCCGGGCCCCAGCGGGTTGGTGCGCAGGTTCCAGACCGGATCGAGGCCGCAGTACTCCTGGACCTCATAGCGGGGCATGTCCGCGGGCAGGCCCTCGGTGTACCAGCGCTTCAGGGTCTGATCCCAGTAGGGCGCCCACTCGACCATGGGCAGCCGGTCCACCGGCTCCCCGCGCATGGTCGCGCGGAACCGCCCGGAGACGGTCATCTGACCGCCGCCTCTCGCGGAGGCGGTCTCCATGCCGAAGCCCCAGCCCGCTTCATGGCATCAGCTCGATGATGTGCTCGATGATCCGCCGCCGGTACTGGTGGAAGGTCGCCGGCGACCAGCCCTCGGGAATCGCGAGGTTCTGCCCACCGTCGGGCGGGAACGCGGCTGCGATCTCGTCCAGCGTCGCCCGCGCGGCGGCCGCCTGCTCCTGCCGGTCTACGGGTGCGTTGTCGATCAGAGCCTCGAGCCTGCGCAGGTAGCACGCGTCCTCGATGCCCTCGCGTTCGCACTCCCAGCCGATGGTGGGGATCGGCCCCTCCGGCGTAGGCGCGGACACGAACATGTCCGAGCGCGAGGCGTCGAGGTCGTCGTAGGGTTCACCCACGAAGGCGTTGTAGTGCCAGTAGAGCATCCCGGTGGCGCCGAGCCGCCAGCGCAGGAAGCCGCTTCGGAACCGCGGCACCGATGTGCCCGCGCCGTAGTTCGACGAGTAGTACCAGAAGGTGCCACCGTTGTCCAGGGTCGCCCGACGCGTCTGTGCGTTCGCCGACAGGTGCTGCCAGCAGGCGTAGTCGATCAGATGAATCAGGCGCAGCCCGCCCTCGATGGCGTTGGGCGTGCAGTAGGTGTACGCGCCTTCCACCTGGCGCGCGAGGCCCAGCAGGTGCTCGGCCCGCTCCAGGCGCTCAGGGTTGTTGCCGGGCTCGTCCACCGGGTAGCACAGCAGCTTCGGCCAGCCCACCTCATCGCCGTGGGCGACGATCGCGGCCAGAAGCTGGCGATAGTGCTCGTCCCACTCCTCCTCGCTCAGTCCCTCGGGGATCAGCGACCCCAGCCGGCGCACGCCGCCCCAGGGCATGTCGCCGGTCAATCCGTGGCGCTGGGCCGAGGCGATGAACTCGTCCATGGCCGAGAAGTCGAGCCGCAGCTTGCCGTCCACCCAGCCGCCGACCGGGCACTCCTGGCTGAGGGTGATGGTGTCGATCAGGTGCTCGTGCATGTCCGCGAAGTGCAGGTCGCGGTTCTCGGGATACATGGCATAGTGGATGCCGTAGTACATCCCGAACATCTCGCCGGGGGGCTTGTCGATGGTGAAGGGCAGCACGCGCAGCCTGAGCGGGCAGCTCCACGGCTCGGCGCCCTCGGGGGCGAAGGTGATCTCGCCGGTGTACCATCCGGGCGGCTGATCCTTGGGCACGTGTACGGTGAGCCACCACCACCGCGTGTCGCCGGGCTCGACTTCCACCTCTTCACCGGGGTAGAGAATCTTCGGCCCGCGCAGATACTTCTTCTCGTTACGGCCCCGGCGCTGACGCTGGATGCCCGCGACACGGATGTCCCAGGCCTGGCCCGGGATGACGGCCGCGCCGGACGACAGGTCGCCGACCGTCACGCGGCAACGGCCGAGCGGGCGCAGCGGCACCACCGCGAAGCTCACCGGCTCATACTCTCCAGGGGTCGCCCATGCCGACAGTTCGGCGCGACGCTCGGCCTCCGA
>CAZTZN010000301.1:0-3996 GCA_964617715.1 uncultured Armatimonadia bacterium
TGCGACAGCGAGCACCTCCCGGTGGACGCCTGGCACAGCTATCAGAAGTTCCGGGCCAACCGCTCGGTGGCCATAGAACGGCCCGGCACGCAGATAAGGGTCGGTGTTGTCAAGCCCACCGCGTTACCGGACGACACCTCAGTTTTCGTGCAGCTACGCTGCGAGATGTAGGAGGAGCGACGATGCCTGCAAAAACCTGGGACCTCGACGCCGACTGGTCAAGTGACTGGACGCTGAACAACCTGGTCGTAAACAACGGCCAACTGGAGATCGCGCCGGGTTACAACGCTGGAACGGCCACCCTGACGACGCCGTATGAGGCGGCCAGTTGGGACCACTGGAGCAAGCTTGTCCTCAACGGCAGCCGCCCGCAGGGCACCAACATCTACCTGCGCTACCGTGTGGGGGCGACCGCGGCGGAATGCGAGGGCGCGAGCTGGTCAGAATACATTGATGGCTTCGACGCCAACGGGCAGATGATTTTTGACCTGCGGGTGCATCTGCTCAACTCGGGAGTTGCGAACGGCGCGTTTATCCAGTTCGAGATCACATTGCTTGGCGAGTAGACAGCCACTATGATGGGTGAATGCCCCGCCCATGCGGCGGGGCTTCCGCGTGTACCGGTCCCGGTCAACAGCGCGACGGCGTTACGCCCAAAAGTTCGCCTGGGTTCGTTAGCATGGTCTGTAGCTGAACAACGAAACTCAAAGGGGGACATGCTGATGACCATGCTGAGCCGCGCGCTGAAGCACGAGTTGGCACGGAATGTTGTGATCTTTGTCGTTGCGCTGACGGTGCTCTATGGATGGGGGGAGCTGGCACGACAGCAGGACGCGCAGACGGGCGTCACCCGAGAGGAGACCGCGGTCGCGACGGTGACGCTGGAGGGAGACGGCATGGCGGACTGGCGAGTCGAGGGCGCAGGGGATGACACCTACAACGGCGACTACACCGAGGCCGGGAGCTACAACGAGAAGCCCTACTACACCTACGATGGCGGCGGCGGGACGCGGTATCTCTTCTGGGATGGGGCGTACTGGTGTCTCGGCGAATCTGACGAAGTCGGGCTCCATGCGTATGAGGGCACAGGTGAAGATCTGCCAGCGAATCCATGGGCGGTCAATCTGGGGACAGAGCCTCCTCCGACGGTCAGCGCCATTGAGCCCGACCCGGCGCCCGACCCCGGCCCCATCGACCCGTTGCCGAAGCACGCGCGCGACGCCTGGCTGGAGAACGTGCTCGATGACGGCGCGACGCTGCATCTGCTGCTGCTCGATGACGCCAATCAGGCGCACCTCTACTCGGTGGACGTGAGCACGGGCACCTGGACACCCCTGGCCACGCCGGACCCCAACGTGGCGCGGGCGCGGGCCGTCGCCACCTGTGCCTACTCCGGCAAGCTCTACGCGCTGCTGTTCTTCGGCCGCGGCGCGGGCGCCAGCGAGCTGTACGACGGTGAGTGCGAACTGCACCAGTACGACCCGGCCGGCGACGAGTGGTCGCAGGTGGCCGCCTGGGACGTGACCGCCGGCTACTTGTTGCCGTCCTCGCTGACCCCGGGTACGGACTGGCTGCACCTGACGGTCGGCGCCGATGGCCTGCTCTACGCGGTGGGGCCGGGCACGTACGCCAACAGCCCCACCGTCTGGGCCAACACCATCGACCCGTCCACGTGGGCGGTGACGCCGCTGCCCCGGATCGTGGTGGGCACCACCAGCTACTTCAGGCCGCTGGCGGCCTACTCGCTGAGCGAGGACGGCTCGAACCTGGTGCACGTCGTGGTGGGCAATGGCTACCGCTACACCTGGTCGGGTACGGCATGGAGCGGCCACAGCGAACCGCTGGCCGCGACTGACGGTGTGCTGCAGGCGACCTGGCACGTGGCCTCCCTGGCGGAGCACAACCGGGTCTACGTCGGCAATGCCCGGATCACCGCCGGCCAAGCAACCCTGGGAAAGTGCAGTCACAGCATGTATGTGCCCCTCTGTGCGGCCGGCATGGGTAGCAGCCTCTATATCGTGGACCGGCCCTACGGCGCCGGCGACGGCTGGTGGCTGATCGAGCTGCCCACGCACCCCTATCAGCCCGGCTACATCCCCATGCCGGGAGCGCCGCAGACGCTCACGGTCACGGTCGTCGATGACGACGCCACGGTCGCCTGGCAGTTCCAGGACCCGGACGCCCCCGACGACGGCCAGTCGGCCTACCGCGTCCTGATCGAGACCGACGCCGGCAGCCAGATCAGCGACACCGGCAAGGTGGTCTCTGGCTCGCAGTCGTACACGAAGCAGGACCTGTCCGACGGCGGCTACCGCGCGCGGGTGTGGGTGTGGGACGAGACCGATCAGGTCTCCGCCGAGGGGGCAAAGAGCTTCGTGGTGGGTGGGGCACCTCCCGGTGACGATCCGCCCACGGCCACCATCACCGCGCCGCTCAACCAGGCCACCATCACCGGCGACACCGACATCACCGTGGACGCCGACGATGACATCGGCGTGGTGAGCGTGGCGGTCTACATCGACGGCACACTGCTCGGGGCGCTCACCGCACCGAACGACGGCGAGGACTACACGCTGCGCTGGGAGGTGGCCGGCTGGTCGGACGGCCAGCACACCATCATCGCGGTCGCCACCGACACCGCCGGCCAGACCGGCTCGGCCTCGATCACGGTCACGCTCGACACCGGCGGTGATACCGTTGATCCGACTGTGACCATCAACAGCCCGAGCAACGGGGCCACCATCACCGGCCCGACCGCGATCAACGCGACCTGCACCGACAACATCGCTGTCGCCTCCGTGAAGTTCTACGTGGACGGGCAACTGCAGACTACGCTGACGAAGGCCAACGCAGGCACCGATACCTATGAGTACACCTGGGACCCCTCCGGCTGGGCCAACGGCAGTCGCACGCTCCGCGTGGTCGCCACCGACCCGGCGGGCAATGCGGGCGTTGACGAGGTGACGGTAACCCTCGACCGCAATCTCGCTGACCAGACTCTCTATCTCTTCACCAGGCAGATGCCGATGAGCGAGGTCGCCGACCGGTGGCGGGACGGCGTGACCTTCCGCCGCGGACTGGTCACGTGTATCCTGCGCGAGAACCTGCCCGCGGACCCGAAGGAACGCTATCAGGTCAGTCTGGGCGTGCACGTGCCCGGCGACAGTGTGGACTTCGCTGATTACCAGCGCGTGCTGCCGGATCGTGTGCACGGCTTCAGCGTGGAGGGCAACATGTGCCGGTGGGCGTTGCGCGCCCAACCGACCTTCCTCGCCGCCTACTGGGAGCTGGATGCTTCGGCGGCGCTGCGTCTGATACCCGTACCGAATCAGGCCGGTCCGATGGTGCTCACGGATGGCTCGGTCGGCATCTGGCGGCTCACGTCCCGGGGTTATGAGCTGTGGCAGGCCCTCGACCTGACCGGCCCGACCGACGCGGCGCACATGAGCGGGCAGCTACTGTGTGCCGGCGACGGCCTGCTCATCGTGGACCTGGATACCGGCCAGTTGACCTGGGAAGCGCAATTGCCGGACGCGCTGGGCTATACTGCGGTGGCGGGAGCGGACGCCTACGCGCTGGTGGCAGTGTCTACGGCGACAGACTACCGTCTCTACAGGTTCGCATATCAGGCGCTGACCTCGCAGGGAACCCTTCCCGCCGCCGCCAACCGCATTGCGCTGAAAGATGGCGTGGCCGGAATCACGTGCGCCGACGGGACGGTGCATCGGTGGTCCGGCTCCTCGCTCACAGAACTTGTGAATACCGGACAGGACACCGCCGTAGGGCTGATCGACCTCGACGGGACGATGTACGTCGGCACCGGCAATGCCGGGGTCATCTGGCGCTCCCGCCCAACGTGGCAAGAGGACGCGGCCCTGGGTGCGGGCACGGTCCGTGCTCTGGCGCAATGGCGTGGCCGGCTGTTCGCCGCGGGCCTCGGTGACGGTGCTCTGTGGCGGCGCGAGAACAACGGCTGGCAGCAGTGGCATGTGCTGG
>CAZTZN010000302.1:0-2452 GCA_964617715.1 uncultured Armatimonadia bacterium
GGGTGCGACCGAATAATGTAGGTAAGAGGGGATAGAAAGGGAGGTGTCACCCTTCTGGTTCGGAATCGGGATAGGTGGAAGCCAATCTCGATGGGACCAGAAAGGGTGACGGTAGTTGATTAGCGATGAGGGCCGCGATGACCTCCTCGATCTCCTGTCGCATTGGTATTGCGAGCACGGTGAGGCGGCGAGCCTTGAAGAGGCGGAGCAGTTGGGCCGCGAGGTGGCGAGCATCGCCGCCCAGGCGGTGGCTCAAGCGGGCGTGGAGGATTCGATCGCCCGTAGCGAGCAGTCGGGCAGTATCGAGTGCCGCTGTGGCGCCCGCGCGCGGATGGTGGATCGGCGCAGGCGTACGCTGCTGAGCGACTGCGGGCAGTTGGAGGCGAAGCGGCGGTACTATCACTGTAGCGAATGCCGCAGCGGGTGGGCACCGTGGGATGGGCTGCAGGGGCTGACGCAGCGGCAGTTCACGCCGAGGTTGAAGGCGCTGGTGGCGGAGTTGGCGGCCCATCTGTCCTACAGCGAGACGGTGTATTGGCTGAGGCGCATCCTTGGGCTGGAGATCGAGGAGAGCTCTGCCGAGCAGATCGTGGAGGAAGTGGGCGGGCGAGCGCGGGCGTATCAGCGGGAGCAGAGAGCACGAGCGCTGGCTGGTAAGATGTGTGTGGATAGGGGGCCTGAACGCCTGTATGTGGGCGTAGACGGCGCGCACGCGCATATAGACGGTTCGTGGCACGAGGTCAAACACGTGGTGGTGCAGCCGGAGGGGGAGGATCGTCGGTATGATGCGGCGCGTGAGCCGGCGGAGCAGTTCGGCGAGCGGGTGTATGCGCTGGCGGCGGAATCTGGGGTGGAGGACGCCGGGGAAGTGGTAATGATCGGGGATGGGGCGGAGTGGATCTGGAACCTGACCGCGATGCACTTTCCGGATGCGGTCCAGATACTGGACTACTACCATGCCTGTGAGTATATCCACGAGGTGGCGGATGCGCACTACGGTGAGGGCAGCAAACTCGGTCGCAGATGGGCCGAAAGGCACAAACGGAGGCTGCTGGAGGAGGGGCCGGAGCCGCTGCTGCGCGCCCTGACAGCGATGCGTCCGAAGACCCAAGAGGCGAAAGCGGTTATCCAGCGGACACGCAGCTATGTCCGACGGCACCGGGAGCGGATGCGCTACCCACAGTTCCGCGCGCGAGGCCTGTCGATAGGCAGTGGGCCGGTGGAGGCGGCGTGCAAGGTGATCACCGGCCAGCGGCTCAAACGCGCGGGCATGCGCTGGAGCGACGCGGGTGCCGATCACGTGCTCGCACTACGATGTTTGGCCAAGAGCGGTCAACACGACGCCATCAGCCACTGCGCCCGCGCGGCATGACTGCGCCCAAACCTGGACACCTACACAATCGAGTCAGACCCCTACTAATATGCCCCCTTGACATATGGTATGAATGCCCATAATAGCATGCGCGCAGGACTGGCGCACGGGCATCGCGCACGCACCGATGCGATGGCCGTAGAGGCCGCTTCGCTCTGAAGGTCTGCGCTTTGGCCGCCCAAGTCTGTACTGGAGTCCGTTGACGCGGCCCGCCATCGGGGGTATGCTGAGGCAAACGGGGAACAGGTCTGTGGTTGCGGCACCACAGTACCCACGATCCTCAGCATGCCGCGGACGCGGGGGCGTCCCGAGACGGGGCAGGGGTGGACCACCGACGCGAGCGCAGTGCCACGTATCGCCCTCGATGCGGGCGGGGGTCAGCAGTGGGCGAGAGGGGGGACGGCTGATGGGGGTATTGGACTTTCTCACCCACCCGCCGTTCCAGCACGACCTGGCGAAGACGGGCCATGAGTTCATCCTCGCCCCAAGCGCCATCTACGGCGCCTGGCCCGAGCACCTGCGTCCGCTCCCTCCCAATGCCACGGTGGCCGATGCCGTCCCCGACCCCGCCGACTTCGACGTCGTCATCGTCGCCACCCGCGAGCAGTACGCCGCCATCGACGGACGCGCCGACCCGCGCCGGGTGATCTTCCTCAGTCACACCATCCTGCATCCGTGGGACCGCCAGTTCTTCGCTGACCTGCCGGCCCAGGTCGAGGTGGTCTACGTCAGCGACCACAAGCGCGCCAGCTTCGGCGAACTGGGGGCGCGCGGCCGCACCATCCGTCTGGCCGCGGACACCGCGGAGTTCGGCGGCTTCACCGGCGAGCGCCCGGCGGTGCTCAACGTCACCAACCGCTACGCCCGCCAGGCCGATCGCGACTACGCGCTGTTTGCGCGGCTGACCGAGGGCCTGCCCGCGCAGGTCATCGGCCACGGGAACGAGGACATCCCCGGTGCCTTCCCGGCCCGCGACTTCGACCACCTGCGCGCGCGACGCAAGCTCTTGACAACTTCCGAGGATTGGCGAACAATGGAGTCGTCCCTGTAACGCATCTAGTACTCACTTGCGCAATTCGG
>CAZTZN010000302.1:2462-3974 GCA_964617715.1 uncultured Armatimonadia bacterium
GCTTCCTCAACACCGATCCGCAGGGGCGCACGCACCTGTCCACGCTGGAGGCGATGGCCACCGGGCTGCCGCTGGTGACCGTGCCGGTGGCAGAGCTGGCACCCTGGCTGGAGCACGGCGTCAACTGCTTCGTCAGCGAGGATGAGGGCGAGTTGCGCGCCGCACTGGAGCGGCTGCTCGGCGACTCGGAGCTGGCGCGCGAGGTCGGGCGGCGCGGCCGCGAGATCGTCGAGGAGCACTTCGGCATCGGCCGCTTCCTGGAGCAGTGGAACGCGCTGTTCGAGGAGCGGGTGCGCGCGGCCGAGGGCCCTGCACATCGACGGCGCAGCAGCAGTGCCGCCGCTCCCACCATCGCCATCAACGCGCTGAGCGTGAACGGGCAGATGACCGGGATCGGCCATCACGCCCGCAACCTGATGCAGGCGCTGGCGACCACCGACGCCGACCAGCGCTACCTGGTGCTGGTGGGTGGCGAGGTGTCCCTGCCCGACGAGCGCTTCCGGGCGGTGCGGGCCCATCCGGACGGGCCGCTGTGGGAGCAGCTGGAGCTGCCTGAGCTGCTGGCCGAGTGGAGCGCCGACCTCTACCACAACCCGGCCTTCGGGCTGCCGGTGGTGAAGACCTGTCGCTACCTCACGACCGTCCACGACTGCATCCCGCGGCTGTTCCCCGAGTACGCCCCCGCGTGGCTGCGCGACTTCTTCGAGCGCTGGGGCCCGACCTGGATGCGCGTGGCCGATCACATCATCTGCGTCTCCGAGCACACCCGGCGCGACATCGTGCACCTCTACGGCATCGACCCCGAGCGCACCTGCGTGGTGCACCAGTGCGCCGACGAGGCCTACCGCCCGGTGAGCGATCCCGACACCATCGCGGGTGCCATGGCGCGCCACGGCATCGATCGCCCCTACATCCTGTGCGTGGGCCGGGTGGAGCTGCGCAAGAACGTGGTCGGGCTGCTGCAGGCCTTCCGCATCCTGCAGGCCGACGTGGGCGACGACCTGATGCTGGTGTTCGTCGGGCCGCGAGACGAAGCGGTCTACGACCCCCGCGGGGAGATACCCCCGCCCGGGAGACACGGCAACGTGCTGCTCACCGGCTACGTTCCCAACCACGACCTCGCGGCGCTGTATTCCGGCTGCGAGGTCTTCTGTTTGCCCTCCTTCTACGAGGGCTTCGGCATCCCGGTGCTCGAGGCCATGCAGTGCGGCGCGCCGGTGGTGACGTCAAGGGTGTCGTCACTGCCCGAGGTGGGCGGAGAGGCGGCGCTGATGGTCGATCCCTACGATCCCGAGCAGATGGCGGCGACGCTGGCCCTGGTCATCGGCGATGCCGAGCTGCGCGGCTCGATGAGCCGCCGGGGCATCGAGCGTGCGGCGCAGTTCAGCCGCGAGGCCTTCGGCGCGGGCGTCGCCGCCGCGTACCAGCACGCGCTGGCGAGTTGAGGCGGACACCATGAGCCACCGCAACGTGTTCTACTACGCTGAGGCGTCGAACCTGACGTGCGTGCGC
>CAZTZN010000303.1:0-3942 GCA_964617715.1 uncultured Armatimonadia bacterium
GGCGCTTGAGTGCGGGCTGGACGTGCGGGCATGGGCCGAGGAGGGGCTGGTTGACGGCATTTCCCCGGGTTGCTACTGCGCCGACTTCCAGGTACCCATCGAGGCGTGGCGCGCGCTGGTCGGTGACGGGATGCTGGTACACAGCTACGTGAACTGCAGCCCCGCGACCGGGCAGTACCTGTCGGTCGAGGAGTATCGCGGCGCGGCAGCCAATGCTTTCGCCGCCGGCGCCGACGGCGTCTACCTGTTCAACCTGCCATGCACCATCACCGAGCTACCCGGGCTGATCGCACGGCCGATCAGTCAGCCACCGTTCCCGCCGCCGGAGTTCCGCGCAAGCTACTGGCACCCGGACATCACGCGCATCCCGGAGATCCTGTCAGAGTTGGGCGACGCCGTGGCGCTGGCGGACCTGGACAAGCGCTTTCTGTTCCACCTCGAGGACCAGAACTACCGCCACTACCCCCCGGAGCCCGACCGCATCGACCGCCACGGAACGCTCTCGGTTGATATCCCCTGGCGTTGCTACGAGGACTACGAGCGCGCGGAGACAGTCACCATCGAGGTGAAGCTGGTCGGGGTCACGGTGCGTGATCAGTTTGAGTTCGCGCTCAACGGAAGGCCGGTCGCGCCCGAACGCATCGAGCGCCTGCACGCTCCGAGCGGACGCGATCAGCGCGTGCACTGGCGCAAGCTCGATCCGTTCTCGCTCTACCGCATCGACCCGGACCGCGAGGCCCTGCGGCGCGGCGAGAACACACTCACGGTCACGATGAGCGAGCGCGAGCCCGACCTGTTCGGCGAGGTGCTCGTCCGTGACCTGACGATCGATGTGCGCTACCCGCAGGCGCCATCAGTCCGGCGGCGCAAGGGCGGCCCTGATGCTGGCCGCGACCTGTCGGGCAAGCACCACTGAGCCCTCCGGCGTGAAGTGCACATCGTGCGGAAGCTGGATCGCGTCCAGTTGTGGGAGGGCGAACTCGTAGAGATCGTTGATAGCGATGCCGTGTGCGAGCATGATCGCCGCCGCTACGCGGTTGTAGGCGATCACGTCGGCGCTGGTGCGCGGGGGGCCATTCACCGTGTCGGGTACCGGCGTGGTCGAAGCCCAGATCAGCTCGGCGCCGGTGCGCTCAAGCCGCACCACCAGCGTCTCGAGGTTCTCCTCGTAGGCTTCGACAGGCACCTGGTGGAGACCGTTCTCGTCCATGCGCAGATCGTGCAGACCCCAATTGAAGTGGATGACATCCCACTCGCGCTCGCCCAGCCACACCTCGATCCGGACCAGACCGCGAGTGGTCGGGCCGCAGTTCTCGGGCGGCCGATGTACATTCGCAATGCCCTGCAGCAGCTCGCGCGTGGGCAGAGTGTAGCCCACCGAGATCGAGTCGCCGATGAGCAGCACGCGCGGCAGGTCGGGATCGTCCTCGATGGGCAGGAAGGCGGGCGGCGTCTCCCGCCAGACTCTACCCGCGATGAGCAGCGGCAGCAGCGCGGTCATGCGTCTTCCTCCAGCGGGTCAGTCGTCGATGGGCAGCCGCCCATGCTTCTGTACGGCGCGGTTGATGGTCATGCAGCCGTCGATCCAGCGCTCAGGGGGCATGTCCTCGGTGATGCCGATGAGAAAGCCGTTGCCCGGCGCGGCTTCACGCAACAACGCGATGGTCGCCTGCTCCATGGCCTCGTCGGAGGTCAGAAACAGCGATGACGGATAGTTGATCCACAGCGCTTTGTCGGGCCAGGCCGCGCGCGCCTCGGCCACCGACATGTCGGTATCGGGCGCGGGCGAGAACGCCTCGATGTAGTCCAGCGAGGTCTCGGCAATGGCGTCGGCCAGTAGACGTGTGTTGGCGTCGAAATGCACGCCCACCATCTTGCCGGCTGCGTGCATGATCTCGCAGAACTCCTCGTAGTGGGGCACATAGTAGTCGCGGAAGCGCTGCGGGCCGACCACGTCGGCGCTGACGTTGCCGCCGTAGTTGAAGTACATGCAGGGGCTCTCGGCGCAGACCGGGTAGAGGCGGCGGCGGTTCTCGACCAACGCGTCGTAGAGCTTGAGCACCTCGTCGCGGCGCTCGGCCCACTCGATGGCGAAGGTCTCGACGCCCATGTAGGTGTGGATGATCGCCTGCATGGGCTCGTAGCCGATGCTGCCGCGCATGATGGCGTCACCGCCCATCTCGTCACGCTTCTTCAGCCATGGTCCGGGGTTGGGCACATACTCCTGCGCCTCGATCATGGCGATCAGCGCCCGATAGTCCTCAGGGCGCTTGAACAGCTTCTCGACATGCCAGCTCGTGAAGCCGGCAGGCTCGCGCACCTCGGTGAGGTCGCCCACCGGCGTGTGGATGATGGTGCGCGTACGCGCGCGCCCGTTCTCCACGAAAGCGTGGCTCTCGCTGGTGATCCCCGGGCTGCGCGAGCTGTAGGGCGAGGGCGAACGCTGGTGGATACACAGGCCCTCGTTGCGCATGACGCGCTCGGCCTCGCACTGCGGGATCATGCATTCGTAGATCGTGAAGGGGACGTGATCGAC
Organism: uncultured Armatimonadia bacterium; assembly: GCA_964617715.1. GTDB lineage: Bacteria > Armatimonadota > Zipacnadia > Zipacnadales > UBA5352 > JALGVA01. The sequence continues at coordinate 2,537 of CAZTZN010000303.1, forward strand.
GTCCTCGAAGCGCAGGGCGCCCTCGACACGTTCGCGGGGAGTGAGGCGAGTGTCCATCGGTGGCCTCCCGTGGGCTGTCGGTGGGGAATGTGATTCGTCGCGCGCGCGGTCAGCCCCTGCCACGCAGGTATCTGGTGCAGGATGAGGAAACAGCGCTCTGCCGGTTCCTTCCAACTGAAGAGGAGAGACCTGATAATGAGTCAGCTTGCAATTGATGGTGGCACGCCCGTGCGCACCGATCCATGGCCCGCGCGTGTGCAGATCGACGACCGTGAGATCGACGCGGTGATGGCGCTGATGAACGCGGCGAAGTCGGGCGGCGCCTTCGACCGCTACGGTGGCACCGAAGTGGACGCCTACGAGGAAGAGTTCGCGGCCGCGCTGGGGACACGCTTCGCCACCGGCATGAGCGCGGGCACGGCGGCGATCCACTCGGCGCTGGCGGCGCTGCGCCTCGAACCGGGGACGGAGGTCATCACCGCCCCGATCACCGACCAGGGCGCGGTCATGCCCGTAGTGGCGCTGGGCTGCATCCCGGTGTTCGCCGACGCCTCGCCCGAGTGTATGAACATGAGCCCCGATGGAATTCGGGCCAAACTCACCGAGCGTACGGGAGCGATTGTGTGCGCGCACATCGCCGGCATCCCGTGCGAGATGGACGAGATTATGACCATCGCCCGCGATCACGGGCTCTACGTCATCGAGGACTGCGCCCAGGCGCACGGGGCGATCTACCGTGACAGGCTGTGCGGGAGCATCGGCGACCTGGGCGCCTTCAGCCTGATGAGCGGCAAGCACACCACCTCCGGCGGCCAGGGCGGCATGGTGGTCACCGACCATGAGGAGTTCTACTGGAACGCCAAGCGCTTCGCGGACCGCGGCAAGCCCTTCAACTCCGAGGTGGGCAGCAACCTGTTCCTGGGGATGAACTACCGCATGACCGAGCTGGACGCAGTCATCGGGCGGGTGCAGCTCGACAAGATGATGGGCATCGCCGACGCGCGGCGGGCGTTCGTCACCAGGCTCGAGGAGGAGATCGCGGACCTCGAGACAGTCAGGGTCGCGTGGTATCCGCGCGACAGCCAGCCCGCATGGTGGTTCCTGCTTCTCCGCATCTATCCGGAGAAGCTGACCGTGGACAAGGCGCAGTTCGCCGCCGCGGTGGCCGCCGAGGGCATCCCGATGGGCGCCGGCTACGGCGCGATCGCGACCCGCGCGCACTGGCTGCAGGAGCAGAGCGCGTTCGGCCGGCACAGCCGGTTCCCGTGGGACTGCGTGTGGCCCGATGGCGACTGGGAGTGGGCGCTCTCGGTGCCGCAGGCCGAGCAGGCGGACGCGAACCACATGCGCATGACCGTGCACGAGTGCGTGGGCGAGCAGGAGGCCCTCGACACCGCCGAGGCGCT
>CAZTZN010000304.1:0-3905 GCA_964617715.1 uncultured Armatimonadia bacterium
TCGGTGACCACCATGCCGCCCTCGCCGCCGGTGGTGAAGTGCTTGGACTGGCAGAAGCTGAAGGCGCCGACGTGCCCGATCGCGCCCGCCTTGACGCCCCTGTACTCCCCGCCATGCGCCTGCGCGGTGTCCTCGATGACGTAGAGCCCGAACTCCTCGGCGATCTCCATGATCGCCCCCATGTCGGCGATGCAGCCGTAGAGGTGCACGGGGATGATCGCGCGGGTGCGCGGAGAGATCTTCTCGCGGATCGACTCGGGCGAGATGGTGTGAGTGAGCTTCTCGACGTCCGCGAAGACCGGGACCGCGCCCGCCTGGGGGACGCACATCGACGAGGCGATGAAGGTGTAGCTGGGGACGATGACCTCATCGCCGGGGCCGATGCCCAGCCCGCCGAGCGCAGTGTGCAGCGCGGTGGTGCCGTTGGCGGTGGAGATGGCGAACTTCGTGCCCTCCCACTCGGCGAACTTCTTCTCGAACTCCACGCCGATCTTGCCGGTCCAGTAGTTGACCTGCCCGGTACGCAGCGGCTCCATCGCCGCCTCGATGCTGTCCTCCTCGAAGTAGGGCCACGGCGGGAAGGGCTCGGTGCGCACCGGTGTGCCGCCGTCCACTGCCAGCTTCTCATCTGACATCGAACATCTCCTCCTACAGGTTGATGTCACCTGTCGTTATCAACGGGGATTGCTCTATTCTCCGCCCCCCGCGCGGATACCTGCCTGCCTCGGTCAGCGCTCGGCGACTGCCGACCATGCGCGCGCGAGGTCGCGCAGGCGCAGCGGGCACTTGCGACCGGGCACGCGCTCGAGGCTGCTCGACAGGTCGAGACCGGCCGCGCCGGTGGTCGCGAGCGCCTCGGCCAGGTTCTCGGGGCTCAGGCCCCCCGCGAGGATCACGGGCGCGTCACAACGGCGTACGATCTCCGCCGCTGCCTCCCAGTCGCAGGTGCGGCCCGAGCCGCCGGTGCCCGCACCCGTGCGCGTGTCCAGCACGATGGCGGCGGCGCCGGCGTCAAGCGCCGCCTGGATGTGCACAAGCGCCGCGGAGACGGCGGCCTCCCGGTCGGTAGCGGATTCCGGCAGGCCGACCGGACGCCACACCTGCGCCGCGTCGGCGAGGGCCTGTGTAGCCGCGCGCACGTACTGCGCATCGCCGCCGTGAAGCTGAACGGCGGGGGTGCCCGTCGCCTGCGCGAGCGACGCAATCTCGTCGGGCGGCATGTCCTCGACCACCACGACCGGCCGGGCGCGACAACCGCGCGCAAGCAGCGTCGCCTGCTCGCGGGTGATGCTGCGCGGCGAGCGCTCGATGTCCACGATCAATCCACAGAAGCGTGCGCCTGCGGCCTCAGCGCCGCGCATGTCGGCCAGACGAGTCAGGCCACAGACCTTGAGGAAGGGCGCATCAGCACTCATGGCTTCCCTCACGGGTGGATCTCGACGGCGGTCAGGGAGTGCCTCGGCAGCGTGATCGTCCAGCCCTCGTCGGCGGCGCGGATTGCCGTCTCGACCAGCTTCACGGGCGGCTCGGCGCCGGCCAGGGTCTCGGCGGAGAAGTTGTGCGACCACGGCTCCGGCCCGACCAGCGACCACGCCTGTGCAACGCCGCCCGCTACGCCCTCGATCGCGATGGTGGTCTCGACCGGGTCGTCGAGGTTGGTGTTGACGAACATGAGGGTGACCGAACCGTCGGCGCGGGTGGCGGCGTTGACCGAGAGGTCCGGCACCGCCCCGGCGTTCCACGGCCGGAAGCGCCGGACGCTGAGCAGGCGGAAGCGGGCGATGCCGCTGATGGTGTCGGCGCCTTCGTCATGGCCCAGGCGCCGCGCCATGATCGTGATCGCCTCGGTGTCGTCGAGGGTCACGTAGTCTACGGTCAGAGGCGTCCAGTCGTTGTCGCCGCGCAGATCGCCGGCGTTGCTGGCCGATTGAGTGGCGGTCCACCCGCGGGCATCGCCGACCTGCAGGCCCACTCCGCGCGCGGTCTCGAGGCCCTCGGTGCGGATCTCGGCGGTGATCCGGTAGCCCATCAGCGGCTCGGCGGGCAGGCGAATGCTCGCGTGGTAGTAGTTGGTGTCGGGGCCGGGGAACTCGACGATCAGCGTATCGCCCTCGATCCGCTGCGTGACCACCGGGCTCTCGTTCACCTGCCACTCGTAGTCCGCAGGCAGCAGGTTCTCCTCGTACACCGTGAACTCGCTCGGTTCGCCGTGGCGGGCGGTCACCCGGGCCCCGCCCCCGAAGTCCCATCGCCCGCACTCGACATCGCACTCGATGAGCGTGTCGCCGAAGTGCTGCGCGTAGAGCTGGCAGACGTAGAAGTTCGCCTGCTTCACCAGCGGTTGGCCCCGGTGCACGTAGCCCTGCACCATGCCCCAGTACTCGTTGGCGAACTGCCAGAAGTTGGCGAGGGCGATGCGATGGCGCGGGTCGAGCATCACACGCAGGTGCTCGGCATTGCGCAGCGCATTGCACAGCGATTGCCGGAAGGGCGGGCTCTCGCGCTGGCCCACGAAGGCACCGTTGTACTCGGTGATGGCCCAGGGCAGGTCGGTGCGTCCGGTGATCTCCTCGACCAGCGCGCTCATCCTGTCATAGGTGCGCTCGATCTCGGGCCCGGCGGCGACGCAGGCCTCCATGAGTCGGCGGTAGTTGTCCGGATCGGTGTCATTGCGAAAGCCCGGGATGTAGGTGTGCAGGATGCCGAAGTCAAGCTCTGGGCCCACCGCCGCGAGCATCGGTCGGTTCCACTCGTCAATGTCGTGGTGCATGACCGCGCCCAGGCGGATGGTCGGGTCCACGGCACGCATCGCCGCTCGGTACCGCCGGTAGCGCCGGCCGTACTCTTCGGGGGAGAGGAAGTCCGTGCGGGGGCGGTCGCGGTGCAGACGCCGGTGCCCCCCATGCCAGGTCTCGTTCCCGTATTCGAACCAGACGACGCCCCAGGGCTCGGGATGGCCGTCGGCGGCGCGCACGGCCGCCCAGTCGGTGCCGCCGCCCGGGTTGGAGCCATCGTTGGGCGCATTGCAGTACTCGACCAGGTCGGCGGCATCCTGCGCGTCTCCCCAGTAGTCGGCGATGGTCAGGATGGGGATCGAGTCAGTCGCCGCGCAGAACTCCAGGAACTCAGGCAGGCCGAATTGTTGTTCGGGGCGATCTTCGAGCGGGCCGACGGTGCGCTTCCAGTTGTAGTAGTGCACTCCACAGCCCCCCGGCCAGCGGTTGATGCTGATGCCGGCTTCACGTGCGAGGTCCACGTACTCAGGCACAGGCGCTCGTGCCTCCGGGTCCCAGATGCCCGAGCCGCGATTGCCGTACTCGTCGCGCGGGTCCACGTAGGCGAGCTGATTGTTGCCGAAGACCAGGCGGTTGACCGGGCCGATCTGCGCCGACGGCCGCACGAGGATGCGCGCGGGCTGGGCGGCGTGGGCGGTCGCGCCGATCAGGAGCAGAGCGGCGATGGCAGCGGGACGCATCAGGGGCACCTCCCAGAGCGAATCGGGAACCGGGAGCGGGCAACCGGCAGCCGGGAACGGCCACGGCGTCGCTGCCGTTCTGGAGGGGCGGGCCTACGCGCCCGCCCGGCCGTTGTCTCCTGCCCGCGCGCCGTACGGACGCTCGTCAGCACATGGAACGCCCCACGGGTCCCGCCCGCGGGCGGAACGTCCGGCCTCTCCATGAACGACAAGGCAGCGGGCCTGCGGCCCGCCCCCCGACGAGGGCGTCGGGGGCACAACGACACCGGCAGACGGCTCTCGCGCCGCCCGGCCGTTGCCGTGTGGGGCCTGCAGGGCCGATCCACGTAGGCGCAGGAACGGCATGGGGCCGAGGCGGTACCCGGTTGCGCTTGCCAGTACCCCGGCGGCTATCGTCACAACACCGGCGCCGCGGTGCCCCATCGGCAGG
>CAZTZN010000305.1:0-3824 GCA_964617715.1 uncultured Armatimonadia bacterium
GCGACCTCCTCCTCGAGCTGCTTGACCGTGTCGCCGAGGCTGAGCTTGGCGGCCGGCCGGCCGCACTCGCACAGCTCCTGCAGGGCCTCCTCAACGCCGGCCAGCGCGCCCTGGAAGGCCTGCTCGTCGCCGCCGGGCTTGATCAGCAGCCTGACCAGGTTCATCAGGTCCTCATGCCACACGTGCTCGCCGACGGCGGCCCAGGGCACGCGCGCGTCGCCCGTGGCGTAGCGGAAGTCACTCTTCTTTTGTTCCCGTCCGGTCTCGGCCACGTCAATCCCTCCTGGCGGTGCGCTTGGGATAGCGGCGTCAGTCATTCAGCGGCGGCGCCCCGACCACCGTGGCGGTTCTCAGCTTGGGAGCGTCGGAGACGCCCTCATTATGGCTGCGGCCGCGGCGCTGGACCGCAGGCGTCCTCCTGCACGCCCGCCGGCCAGGTCGAGCGCTCCCTCGCGGCTCTACCAATCGTCGGCGGTGGCGAGGATGCGCTTGATGATCATCGCGAGCTCGTCAAGCTCGAAGGGCTTGGTCTGGTACCACGTCACGCCCAGTTCCCAGCCGCGCGCCTTGTCGGCGTCCTCGGCGCGGGCGGTGAGCATGAGCACCGGGATGTCCACCTTCTCGGGGTCGGTCTGGATCTCCCTGAGGACGTCCCAGCCGGTCATGCGCGGCATGGTGACGTCGAGGATAATCAGGTCCGGGCGGGCGGTCTCCAGCACCTCCAAGGCCTGCTTGCCGTCGTAGGCCTCGAGCACCTCGTAGCCCTGCTCCTCGAGGAAGAGCTTGGTGTAGAAGACCAGGTCGCGCTCGTCATCGACCAGAAGGATCTGCTTCGCCATCGACCATCCCTCGCATCTCCGGTGGGCCGAACCGGCCCTTCGTGGTGCTGTCCCGTGCGGTCGCGCTCGCGACCACAACCTGCGGTTACCCTCGGACGTAGCTGCTCCTCGGGCGGCGTTTCCCCTCGCTCTTGAGCTTCGCCAGCCGCACGAAGACCTCCTCGACCGCGCTGACTTCCTCGCGCACCATCAAGGTCCCCGCCAGCGTGACCGTCAGCCCGCCGGCTTCGCGGTCGAAGCGCTCGCGGCAGGCTTCGGCGATCGAATCGAGCGCCTCGGGCGCACACACAACACAGAAGTCGTCGCCGCCGATGTGCGCCGTGAAAGCTCCCGCAACCGCGTCGGCAACCTGCGCCACAATCCGGCCGAGCAGGTCGATGGCCGCGTCGCCGCGCAGATGGCCGTGCCGGTCGTTGTACCCCTTGAAGTCATCGATGTCCAGCAACAGGACACCGACTCTGTCGCGCTCGCGCGCGGCCTCGCGCAGGCGGCGCACCAGCCAGCGGTTACCCGGGAGCCCCGTCAGTGGGTTGCGGTCCCGCTCCAGACGTGCCCGGCGCAGGAGCGCCTCGATTCGCGCCTGCAGCTCCGGCCGATCGATCCCGGGCTCGACCGCAAGATCCGCCGCGCCGCTCCTCTGCAGGGCTATGCGCGCCTCATACGGCGCTTCGATCACCACACGGATGGGCGCGGACGGCCCCGTGCGCATCTCTCTGTTCTCGAGAAGCGCGTGTTCGACGATGACGAGCTGCGCGTCCGCCGCGAGCAGGGCATCGATGTCGGTCGCAATCTCCAGACGGGCGACGTCCCGCAGGGCTTCGCCGACCAGTTCAAGGTGCGCGGGTGTTACCAGCACCGCGGCCCGGATGTCCTCGAATGTCCCTGCGCTCTCGCGCTCCTCCGCAGAGTTCTCCGACCGGTCGAAATCGGGCTCATCCCGGTCGTCGGTCTCGTCGCTCGTTGACATATCTTCCGCCCGGCGCTACGATTCATCCCACTATCGCTCGGGAAGGTCGGTAGCGCTCATGCTGTCATTGACCGCGATACTCAGCACGCTCGGCGTCGGCGGCCTGTTCGGCTACGGCGCAGGCGTGGCCATCCGCACGGTCACGCGCCTGGTCGGGTGCATGATCGGCGTGCTCTTCATCCTCATGCAGGTGCTCGCCTACTACGGCCTCGCCGAGTGGCACTGGGACCGCATCGGCGAGTTCGTTGCCGGCCCCGGCGCCTCGGCCGCAAAGAACGCCAGCCACGGCTTGTGGAAGCTGCTCACCTACAACCTGCCCTTCTCCGGCGGCTTCGCCGCGGGCTTCTGGCTGGCGATGAGGCGATAGCACGCCCGCGCGCCGCATCTGGCGGGGGCGATTCGCAGCGGACCGCCCCCGACCTCCTCGCCCGATGCTACACCTCGACCTCTTCGCCGGCCTCGGCCGACGCGTAGATGCCATCGAGGATACGTTGGACGATCAGCGACTGCTCGGGCGGGACCGGTGCGGTGCCGCCGGTTCGGATGGCCTTCACCAATTGTGCGATCTCCTCGGAGTGCCCGCCTGCTCCACCGTCGCCGATGACCTCCGGGGTGCAGTTGAGCAGCATCCCGTACTCCTCACGCACCAGCGTGAAGGGCCACATGTGCACGCCGCCCTCGGTGCCGTAGACGGCCACCTGGTTCTGATTGCCCGGAGCATTGAGCGCCCAGCTCGCGCCCACCGAGACGCAGGCGCCGTTGGCGAAGCGCACGAAGCCCACCGCCAGCTCCTCGGGCACGGTGTACTTCTTCGGGTCGTGCGCCATCAGCGACGGCTTGTTGGAGATCTCGAGCCACGTGTTGGCGCTGACTGTGACCGGTTCCGGGAAGCCCATCAGGTGCAGAGCGAGATCGAGTACGTGCACCCCGATGTCGTAGCACGGGCCACCGGTGGACAGCTCCTTGACGATGAATGCGCCCCATGCGGGCACGCCACGCGCGCGCAGGTACTCGGCCTTGGCCCAGTAGGCCTCGCCGATCCCGCCCTGCTCGATGAAGCGCTTGGCGGCGATGGCCTCGCTACTGAAGCGCATGTTCTGCACCACGCACAGCAGCTTCTGCGCCTTGTCGCGCGCCGCGATCATCTGCCGCACCTGGTCGGCCGAGGCCGCGACCGGCTTCTCGACGAGGACATGGCAACCCGCTTCGAGAGCCGCGATGGTCGGAGCGGCGTGGTAGGCGTTGGGCGTGCACACGTCCACGATGTCCAGGTCTTCGGCCGCGAGCATCTTCTCGTAGTCCGAGTAGAGGTGCTCCGTGTCGACTCTGGCGACCTCGGCTGAAGCGGCGTTGGCCTCTTCGCTGACGTCGCACAGTGCTACGATCTCGCAGTCATCGAGCCTGAGCCAGCCGGGCATGTGACTGCCGCGGGCGATCGCGCCCGCACCGATGAATCCGACGCGCAGCTTGTCGCGCATGGGTGGGCCTCCTTGCGTCCGGGCGCGCCCGTGGGGGCGCGCCATCGGTTCTGCGATCTGCGGGGACAGATGCCCCCGATTCGGCTGCGATATTCCACACGCGCACCAGGTGCACCTGCATCGGGCGGATTTCGGGCAACAGCGGCGACGATCACCGCATGTCGGCAGGCTTCCGGTTCAACGCTCCGGGGGGGATGGAGCCTCCGCCGCCCGCAGGGCAGTCGCGACTGTGCCGTCCATCCCATGACACGGGCACCCTCGCCCGCCGACCGTTCACCGGTGCCGTCGCCATCGGCTATCAGCAGGTAACGCAGCGCTTCCGAAGATACCCTGCACGGCAGAGGTGCTGCCGCCTCACTGCCGCACATCATCCGGCGGTACGTCGCGCACAGGCACGAACTCCGTGCTGATCGCGTCCTCCGTGCAGTGAAAGACCCGGTAGCCCCGCCAGGTGGTGCCGTCGAAGTTGGTGCGCGTGGTCGCCAGGCAGGCGGTCGTGGTGTAAAGCACCCCGTCGATGACCTCCTCCTGGTTCCCGTG
>CAZTZN010000306.1:0-3736 GCA_964617715.1 uncultured Armatimonadia bacterium
CCGGCAGCGGCCGCATCTGCGCGCGCAGCCCCCCCTCATCGAGCCGCGCCATCGCGACCTCCAGCCGCTCCTTGCGCTCAGGATGATGGGGCTCGCCGTGATCGAGGAAGATGTCGTCGTAGACCAGGCCGGTCACCGGTCACCACCTCTGCGCGGTGCGGCATGAGCGGCGCCTCCCATGCGCTCGGTTACACGGGAGGCGCCGCCGGCACAGTCGGGCACGCTCCGTCCGCGTACGTGGCCGGAACGCACCCGCAGTCGTGCTAACTCACATCCGCCAGGGCCTGCTTGAGGGTCTCGAGCCCGATGCGCGCGTGCTCCCGGGGCTCAGGCTCGAAGTCGAAGACCTCGATCGAGCAGTAGCCCTGGTAGTCGATGTCCAGCAGCGCCCGCATGATCGGACGGAAGTCCACGTCGCCCCAGCCCGGCGCGCGCTGGTTGAGGTCGTTGCAGTGGTAGTGGCGCAGCAGATCACCGGTCTCGCGGATCGCCTCAGGCAGGTCGCTCTCGGTCTGCAGGCCCGAGTAGGTGTCCAGGATCACGCCCACGTTGGGCAGGTTGATCTCCCGGCACATCTTGACTACCTCGTGGTGGTTGAACAGGAAGTTGTTGTTGGTGTTCGGCGCCAGTGGCTCGATGCACACCTGGAAGCCCTCGGCGCCCTCGACCTGCGCGCACGCCACCATGGCCTCCTTGAACCACTCCCAGCACTGCTGGTAGGTCACGCCCTCCTTGCGGGCGCGCTGAGCCGGCGATCCCACCACCTCGTAGACCGCGCCGATCTCCAGCCCGAAGCGCACCAGGTCCTGGCAGTAGGCGATGGTCCTGGCGCGCACCGCCGGGTCGGGGTCGGTGATGTGCAGGCCGCTGGGGCCCACCAGCAGCCAGTGGATCCCCGCGGCCGCCACGCCGGTGTCGGCGGCGGCCTGCCGGATGCGCTGCTTTTGCTCGTCGGTGATCTCCTGCACCCGGTCGTTGAGCGTGAACGGGGCGATCTCGAGCGCATCGAAGCCGATCTCAGCCGCCACCTCGAACTGCTGCTCGATCTCCCACTCCTTCATCATCTCGTTACACAGAGCGAACTTCACGGTATCGTCCTCCCGTGGCGGGTATCTGCTGAGTTCTGCGTCACCTTTCGGCGCTCCCGGCGCACATACCTTCCGCGTGCACCCCCACGTGCCTCGGCGCAGGCGCAGCCTGCCGCGACGCGGACGGAGCCCGGCGCTTCCGCGCCGGGCGCAGGTCGCGGCGCGTGCCCGGCGAGGGCGGAGAGCGGTCCGGCAGGACCGGGCGGAGCCCGAGCCGGGGCCGAGGCGTGCGCGGCGTCACCCACCTGGCCTCCGGCCGCGGCCCACGCCGTTGCGGTTGGTTGAGAGCGAAACTGCGTGCGATGGGCAGCATCGCCGCTGTTTCGCCCGAGCCGCTGCGCCGGCCCGTCGCCGCCATCCTCCGTCGGCGCCACGCTTTCGCGCGAGCCGTCCCGCGCGCCAGGCCGGGCTCGCCTCACCGTGATGTTCCCGTGCGCAGACACGAGTTCTTTGCGGTCTGCGGGGTGCGGGTGGGGCAGCTTCTTTCGAAGAAAGAGCCCTCCCCGCGCCGTTACCGTTGCCGTCGTCGTTGCCGTCCGCGGCGGCGGTGCCCATCGCGATCACCGCGCGGAAGGTCTCTTCCGGCTCGCCGCCGAACCTCGCGCCAACTTGGCTGCGGGAGGTCGATCGGCCATGGCCGGGGACGCGAAGCTCGCCATCGACGGGGGCACGCCCGTGCGCACCGCGCCCTTTCCCGGACGGGAACCCTTCGGCCCGGAGGACCTCGAGCAGCTCCGCGAGGTGCTCGAGCAGCAGACCGCGTTCTTCCCCAGTGGGACCAAGGTGTACGAGTTCGAGCGTCGCTTCCGCGACCTCTACGGCGTCGGCTATGCGACCGCCTCGACCTCCGGCACCGCCGCGATCCACGTCGCCCTGGGCGCGCTCAATCTCGAGCCCGGCGATGAGGTCATCACCACGCCGCTGTCGGACATGGGCACGGTCGCGCCCATCGTGCAGTGCAACTGCGTGCCCATCTTCGCCGATGTCGGCCTGGGGACGCAGATCCTCGAGCCTGAGAGCATCCTCGAGCGCATCACCGAGCGCACGCGCGCGATCATCATCGTGCACTGCTGGGGCCAGGCCGCGGACATGGACGCAATCATGGCCATCGCCCGCGCGCACAACCTGTTCGTCATCGAGGACTGCTCGCAGTCGCACCTGACGCGCTGGCGCGGGCGGCTCACCGGCAGCATCGGTGACCTGGGCGCCTTCAGCTTGCAGGACTCCAAGCACCTGCAGTGCGGAGACGGCGGCGTGACCATCACCGACGATGACGAGCTGGGCGCGCGCGCCGCGGTCTACGTGGACAAGGGCTGCGACTGGACCGAGGACCGCCAGTACCGCCTCCGCTACGCCTTCATCGCGCCATGCTACCGCATGACCGAGCTCCAGGGCGCCATCCTGTGCAGCCAGCTTGAGCGCCTGGAGTGGATCGTGGGCATGCGCATGCGGCTGGGTGACCGGCTGGTCGAGCTGCTCGCCGACATCCCCGGCATCCACCCGCCCGAGCGCATCGAGGGCGCCGAGCACGCCTACTGGCACTTCCCCATCCGCGCCGACACCGAGGTGCTGGGCATCTCGCGCGACGACTTCGCCGAGGCGGTGCGCGCCGAGGGCGTGCCGCTGGGCGGGGGCTGGATCGGCCGGCCGCTGTACATGTTCGACGCGCTGCTGCACCGCATCGCCTACGGCTCATCCGACTACCCCTGGGACGCGGGCCGCGATGAACCGGTGAGCTACCATGAGGGCCTGTGTCCGCACGCCGAGCAGTCACTGCGCGAGCTGTGCGTGCTCACCCTGAACGAGCGCTGGACCGACCGCGACATCGAGGATTGCGCCGAAGCCATCGCCAAGGTCGCCCACGCCTGCGCCGCGCGCGCCTGACGGAGGTCGATGATGACCCGCAAGGAGGCGTTCCTGACCGCGCTGCGCCTGGAGACGCCGGACGTGGTCCCGGTGGCGCCGCTCATCCACTCGCGCTACGCCCACAAGCTGCTGGGGCGCGGCGACTGGCGTGCGGTCTTCGAGGTGCACCAGAGGCTCGGCTCGACGCACTTCCGCGGCCCCATCGGCGTGAGCTACCGCACCGAGGGCGAGAGCCCGTGGCGCTACGAGACGCGGGTGCTGTCGGAGGAGGGCACGCAGGTCGAGACCGAGGAGATCATTACCGGGCCGGGCGGGTCCATGCGAGCGGTGGATGTGCGCGGCATGATCCCGCATGACCCGGTCTGCTCGAAGCGCACCGAGTACCCGGTGAAGCGCGTCGAGGACTGGGCGATGGTGCGCGCCATCTACGAGAACCAGGTAGCGCGCGCCGCCGGCCCGGCCTTCGACGCCGTCGCTGAGGCCTTCGAGGTCATGGGCGAGGACGGCGTCGCCAGCGTGGCGCTGGGCAGCGTCTTCCAGATGCTCGGCCACTGGCGCGGGATGCAGGACTTGCTCTATGATCTCTACGACATCCCGGACGTGATCCGCTCGGTCTCCGAGGTCATGGCCGAGCACTCGCGCCTGTGCGTCGAGGCCTTTCTGGCCTCGCCGAGCGAAGTGGCGTGGCTGGACATCTGCTGGGCGACGGGGTCGCACATGAGCCCGGGGATGTTCGAGGAGTGGATCATCCCGGACGTGAAGACGATCTGCGAGATGGTGCG
>CAZTZN010000307.1:0-3717 GCA_964617715.1 uncultured Armatimonadia bacterium
CGGGATGGCCTTCGGGCGCGCGGTCAAGGGCACGAAGTGCACCGCTGGGCCGCCCGATGCGTGTCTGAGAGCCTCGCTTTGTGGTAGACTGTTGACAGAAAGACGCGCAGCAGATCAGGACAGGCGGTCAGGGCGTGCGGGCGCCGGCTGGCGCACGCCAGGCTGCATTGCACTACGCCGCAGGAGGTTGAACTCATGCCTGGCACACACGCAGCGCGCGCCGTGGCGCGGGTGGCGCTCACACTGATCGTGGTCGCGGGCGTCGCGGCCGCGGAGCAGATGCCCACGAGCCAGCTCCCTCCCGAGTGGGCGGGCCGCTTCCCGGCACCCGCCGAGATCCTCGGCACCAACCACTTCCCCATCGTCAAGCCGCCGCAGGACGGGGGCGAGCTGCCCTTCACCCTGCCGGGCACCGCGCACGTGGTGCCCGGCGACCGCGCGTACTACGACTGGGACGGCGCCGGGACGCCGATCACCGCGGTCAGCATCAGCTACGACGTGGACGAGAAGACCACCTGGACTGCCGACGGTCGCGAGATCGTGTTGTGGGAAGCGACCTTCGATGTGAGCATCCGGCGCTACGCGTCGCAGTCAGAGGTCGCCACGGAGATGAGCCGGGCCTTCGATCCGGCGGACGACGAGGCGGTGGCGGTGGGCGATCAGGCGTTCTTCGACGGGGTCGCCGGGCGCGACGAGGAGATCCTCTACGCGCGCACCGGGCCCTACTGGGTGACGGTGAAGTTCTCGATCGCGCCGGGGATGTATCGCGGCGCGGTGCATGAGCCGCTCAAGCAGCTCACCATCGACTGGGTGCGGATGATCGTGGACCGCATCCAGGGCGGGCCCGCCACGGGTGGGCAGACCGGCGGGCAGACGGGGGGTCAGACGGGAGGGCAGGCCGGTACGACCGGCGGGCGGATCGCCGTCACCGCGCAGTTACCCGGCGGCCCGCTGCAGACGCAGTACGTCGCTGTGCCCCCGGGACGCAACCCCGGCGAGATCACCATTCGCGTTACGACTACCTCGACGGTGCAGGGCCGGCGGCAGCCGCTGAGCGGCGTGACCGTGGCGCTGCCGGACTACAACGAGCAGGCGACCACCTCTCCGCAGGGCACGGCGGTGCTGCGCGCGCAGGCGGGCGGCGCCGACCCGATCATCGGCGCGGTGAGCTTCGACCTGGCCGCGCAGCCCGCGGGCATCGAGCTGCTGATCCGGGGCGCGGAGCTGCTGCCGGTGATGGGCTCGGGCGACGTGCAGGTGACGGTGCGCGACGCGCAGACGCATGTGCCCATCAGCGGCGCCACGGTGCGCATCACGATGGTCGATCAGGCAAGGCTGCCCTTCGTGGAGCTGCAGCAGCCGGCCGAAGGGCCGACGCCGCCGGTGGGGACGCCCTTCGTGCGCACCATCACGGTCAACCAGCCGGAGCAGGCGATGGTCGATGACGGGCGGCTGAAGCTGCACGACCTGCCGCTGACCGTGCGGCTCAAGGTCGAGGCGTGGCTGACCGCCGATCCGACGGTGCGCGCCGAGGCCGAGTGGGCGCCGAAGATGGACCTGATGCTGGTGCATGGGACGACCGTGGGCCCGGACTTCGCGCCGCGCAGCGAGGCCAAGGCGCCGGTGCTGCTCGGGGGCGGGGTGACACGGGCGCACCTGGCCAGCGCGCTCGACCCGGCCAAGGCGGGGGAGTTCTATGTACTCGTCCGGGCGAGCTTCTACTCGGACCAACTGACGCTGGCGTGGCCGCCGGGTTGCCGCCTGTCACTGCGGGTGCCGATGACGCGCTTCGCCGATCGCCTGGCGGGGCAGAGGGCGCAGGCGGGACAGACGCTGAACCTGGGGAAGATCGACGTGCTGGAGCCTGCGGAGCACGAGCAGCGGCTCAAGGACTGGGTGGCCGAGTTCCTGGGCGCGATGGGCTTCGACAACGGGCATCTGGCGAGCACTCAGGCGCTGGTGCGGACGCTGCCGGTGCAATATCCGGGCGGCAGCGCCGACACCCCCCCGCGCTACGGCGGAGGGCGGATCGAGGTCTTCCAGGCGCCGCAGGACTACTGGGGCGCGCAGGCGTTCGCGGGGGATGCGCCCTACGCGATCTTCCTGCACGAGCTGGGCCACGCGGTGCACAAGGGCATGGTCGAGCGCTGGCTGGACACGCTCTCGCTGTGGGACAAGTGCTTCACCGGCGGCGGGCACTCGACCTGGACCACGCCCGATGCCTCGACCGCCAAGGGCCGGGCGATGACCTCGTTCTTCGAGGCCATCGCGGACTTCCACGCCTACTGCGTGTACGCGTGGCTGGACCGGGCGCACCCGGAGTTCACGCAGAATTCGGTCTACTACGAACGCGGCTACCTGGCGGAGTTCGACAGCGACGCGCGGGCGGTGATGGCCCGCAGCCTGGGCGGCTGGCAGGTGGAGGGCGTGCAGACCACCTTCCTGCGCGAGATATTCGCCCAGGACTTCAACGCCGACCGCGGCGGGCCGGCGGTGGTGTTCGGACAGGTCCTGCGCATGGCCGACGCATACAAGGATGAGTCGTGGGTGCTGCGCTGGGTGCCGGCGCGCACCATCACCGAGTGGGTGGCGATGAAGCGCAAGCACGCGCCGGGCATCGGCCTGGACGCGGCGGTGCAGAAGTACGGGCTGATCGAGGGCGCGACCGGCCGGGTGCTGCTGCCGACCGGCGCGAGCCCGCGGCCGGTGCAGGCGAGGGTCAATCATGTCGCGGTCACGCTCGCGGGGGCCACAGCCGCGGTTGATGTGCCCGACGGCCAGACGGTGGAGATGATCGACGGTCAGGGGCTGGTGCTGGTTGAGACCATGGGGCAGCCGGGAGTCTACCGGCGCGTGTTCCTCGATCAGGGCACGCAATGCCGCTTCGACGCAGGGGACCGGCTGACGGTCGCGGCGGGGCGGGTGATCGTGGATGGGACCATGGTCATCACCGCGGGGACCACGGTGATAACACCGACCGGCACGACCGTGATGGTCGAGATGGCGCAGACCGGGGCGCTGGTGGTTACCGTGGTCGAGGGCGGCGCGCAGGTGACTGCGCCCGGCGGGACGGTTACGCTCACACCCGCGCAGGCGCTCACCATCAGCCCCGACGGTCGGCCGGGCACGCCGACCACCGTGGACCTGGCGCAGGCGGTCGGGGCGGTGCTCGGGGCCGATGCGGCCGGGCCGGTGGCGACCGGCGGCACGGGCACGACCGGCGGGACCGGAGCGGGCGGGGGAGGGAGCCAGACCGGCGGCCAGACCGCCGGGACAGGCTGGACCGCGGAGGCGGTGCCGCTGGCGGAGGATAGCGCGGTCAAGCAGGCGGTGATCTGCCTGGGCTTCGACGAGCGCAGCCGGCTGCGCGGAGTGCAGGATGTGTTCCCGGCGGACACCGAGAAGGTGGCGCTGTTCCTGGACATCAAGGGCGCGCGGCCGAACTCCGAGATCCAGATCACCTTCGTGCACGAGGGGCGAATCCTGGGGCGGCAGATTCTGCTGATCTCGGGGGACAAGAAGAATCTGAGCTACCTCTACGCGGGCGGCCGCGAGACTCTGTGGCCGGGCTCCTATGCGGCGGAGGTCGAGGAGAACGGTCGGCTGGTGGCGCGGCTGCTGTTCCGGGTGGAGCCGTGAAGGGCGGACGGCGACGGCGGGCCGGTCAGGCGACCGGCCCCTCCGGACGACAAACGACAACGGCGACGGCCGGACGGC
>CAZTZN010000308.1:0-3711 GCA_964617715.1 uncultured Armatimonadia bacterium
GCATCCGCCCCTGGAAGCTGGAGCGGATGAAGAAGAGCGCCCTCTACCTGCTGGGCCGCGAGGACGTGCGCGTGCGTTTCCTGGCCGTGCTGGTATCGGGCACCCGCGAGGCCTGGCGCATCGAGCTTGTGCCCCTCGAGTGAGGCTTTACAGAAGCTTTACCTTACGGGTCCACCCTTGATCCAGGAGGTGATGCGGCATGATGGGATGGTGGGGACCCGGATACGGTATGGGCGGTTGGGGCTTCCTCTGGGGCCTGCTCTGGTTCGCGCTGATCGCCTGGGGGATCTACACCCTGGTGAAGATCGCCGGCCAGGGGGGTTTCCAGGGAGGAAGCTCCAGCAAGCAGGACGCGGCCCTCGAGCTCTTGCGCAAGCGCTACGCGCGGGGTGAGATCGACAAGGAGACCTACGAACGCATGAAGCGTGACCTGGAGGAGTGAGGTTTGGCCAAGATCCTGATCGTGGACGACGACCCGGCGATCCGGGAGATCCTCCGGGCCTACCTGAGCCACGAGGGCTACGAACTCAGCGAGGCGGCCGACGGGGTGAGCGCTCTGGCGCTCGCCCCCGCCGCCGACCTGGTGGTCCTCGACCTGATGCTGCCCGAGATGGATGGGCTGGAGGTGGCGCGGCACCTGCGGCGCGACCTGCCCGACCTGCCCATCCTGATGCTGACGGCGCGCGGCGAGGAGGAGGAGCGGGTGCGCGGCTTCGAAGAGGGCGCCGACGACTACGTGACCAAGCCCTTCAGCCCGCGTGAGCTGGTGGCGCGGGTGCGCGCCCTGCTCAGGCGTTCCGGCATCCACGACCGCCTCGTCTACGGCGATCTGGAGATCGTGCCGCGCAGCCGCGAGGTCTACCTCGCGGGGCGGCCGGTGGAGCTCTCCAAGCTCGAGTTCGACCTGCTGCTCACGCTGGCGCAGCACCCGGGCATGGTCTTCAGTCGCGAGCGGCTCCTGGAGCGCGTCTGGGGCAGCGACTTCTTCGGGGTCGAGCGCGTGGTGGACGTGCACGTCGCCTCGCTACGCAAGCGCCTGGGCGACGAGCCCGACCGGCCCCGTTTCATCGAGACGGTGCGCGGCGTGGGGTATCGTTTCAAAGAGACGGAATGAAGCTCTTTTCCAAGCTGTTCCTCAGTCACCTGCTCGTCGTGATTATCGCCGAGGCGGCGGTCTTCGTGCTGGTCGAGTTCTTCGCGCCGCGTTTCTTCGCGGGGCACGTCAGCCGCATGGTGCACATGGTGCAGATGATGGGGATGGGCCCGATGGCCGAGAGCCTGCGGGCCGACCTGGAAAACGGGCTTTCGGCCACGCTCACCTCGGCGCTGCTGGTCTCGCTGCCGCTCTCGGCGCTGCTGGCGGCGGCGACCGCCTACTGGGTCAGCCGCCGGCTGGCCCGCACCGCCAACCTGCTGGCCTCGGGCAGCCGCCGCATGGCGAGCGGCGACTACCGGCTCCGCCTACCCGTCGAGGGCCGCGACGAGCTCGCCGAACTGGCCGTGCACTTCAACAACCTGGCCGAGGCGCTCGACCGGGTGGAGCAGAGCCGGGTCGAGCTGATCGGCAACGTAGCCCACGAGCTGCGCACCCCGCTGGCGGCGCTGCAGGGCTACGCCGAGGCGGCGGCCGACGGGGTGATGCCGCCGGAGGCGGCGGCGCGCGCGATCAACCGCGAGGTGGCGGCGATGCGCCGCCTCGTCGAGGACCTTTCCCTGGTCTCCCGGGTCGAGGCGGGCTCGGTCGAGCTGGAGCTGGCGCCCCACGACCCCGCAGTGCTGGTCCGCGCCGCGCACGACCGCTTCGCCAGCGCCTTTGCTTCGAAGGGGGTGGAGCTGCGGCTCGAGCTGCCCGCGGAGGGGTTGCCGCCGGTGCGGGCCGACGCCGGCCGCACCGACCAGGTGCTCGCCAACCTGCTCTCGAACGCCCTGCGCCACACCCCCGAGGGGGGCACGGTCACCCTCCGGCTCGAGCCCCAGGGCGGCTTCGCCCGCTTCTGCGTGCGGGACACCGGTCCGGGCATCCCCGAGGCCTACCAGCAGCGCATCTTCGAGCGCTTCTTCCGGCTCGACGCCGCCCGCAGCCGCGGTTCCGGCGGCAGCGGGGTGGGGCTCACGGTCTCGAAGGGGCTGGTCGAGGCCATGGGCGGGCAGATCGAGCTGCGCTCCCGCGAGGGCGAAGGCGCCGAGTTCTGCTTCACCCTGCCCTTTGCAGAAGCTTAACAAAGCCCCCTTAGCCTTCGGGGCATGAAACGCTACCTGTTCATCGCCGGACTGGCCGCCGGGCTATTCACTGCCTGGTGGACCCTCTGCTCTAGAGGCCAAGACCCTTCCGCATATCGCTACAGCGACCCGGAGGCCCGAAGGACCCCGAGGGCTTTTCTGATAGTCCCATCCGAGTGACCGACGTAACGTTAAAGGAGACCACACGTGACGACAGCTAAGCACGATCGTAGATCTTTCCTGGCTATGAGCGCCGGCCTCGCCGGCCTGGGCCTGGGCCTCCCGGCCCGGGCCCAGACCCGGGCCCCGGACGCCGACGTCCTGTTGAGCCGGGACGGCGCCCTCGAGGTGGACCTCGAGGCCCGGTTCGGGCCCACCCGCCTTGCGGGGCGGAGCGCCCGCCTCTTCAGCTACGGCGGCCGGGTACCGGGGCCCCGCATCGAGGTGCGGCCCGGGGACGAGGTCACGCTCCGGCTCACCAACGCCCTGCCGGAGCCCACAAACCTGCACTTTCACGGCCTGCACGTGTCGCCGATCGGGAACGCCGACAACATCTTCCTGGAGATCCCCGCGGGCGAGCGTCTGACCTACGGCTTCAAGATTCCCGAGAACCATCCGGCGGGCACCTTCTGGTATCACCCACACTTACACGGGTTGGTGGCTAAGCAGGTTTTCCTGGGGATGGCCGGTCTCTTCGTGGTGCGGGGCGAACTTGATCGCATCCCGGAGGTAGCGGCGGCCCGCGAGCAGTTCGCCGTCCTAAAAGACTTCGAGATCGCTGGCGGCCGGGTGCCGCCGCCCAGCCCCATGGAGTTCGTGCGCGGCCGCGAAGGCTCGCTGGTGACGGTGAACGGCGAGGTGGAGCCCGAATGGACGATCGAGCGGGACGGCTTGCTACGCCTGCGCCTGCTCAACGCTTCGACGGCGCGTTTCTACCGTTTGAAGCTCGATGACCACCCGCTTTACCTGATCGCCACCGACGGCGGCGCGCTCGAGGAACCCTACGAGCTCGACGAGCTGTTGCTCGCCCCGGGCGAACGCGCCGAGGTGCTGGTGCGCGGCGAACGCGCGCCCGGGCGCTACACCCTCTGGGCCCTGCCCTACAACCGCGGGAACGGCGGCATGGGGATGGGCGGGGGCATGATGGGCGGCGCGGGGGGCGACACCCGCCCGCGGTCGCTTGCCCACCTGGTCTACTCGGGGCGGCGGAAGACCCCGCTTCCCTTGCCCGAACGCACCGGACGGGTGCCCGAGCTGGGCGCGCCGGTGCGCCGCCGCCGTTTCGTCCTGGGGCACAGCATGCGCCCGGGCCGGGGGATGGTCTTCACCATCAACGGCCAGGTCTTCGACCCCGGCCGGATCGACACCCCGGTGCGGCTGGGAACCGTCGAGGAGTGGGAGATCGCCAACCTGGGCGTCCTCGACCACCCCTTCCACCTGCACACCAACCCCTTCCAGATCGTCGCCCGCGGCGGGCGCCGCGAGCGGTTG
>CAZTZN010000309.1:0-3689 GCA_964617715.1 uncultured Armatimonadia bacterium
CGCCGGCATCGGCGTAGAGCACCACGATCGCCGCGGCACCGACCTCGGGCAGGGCGAAGCTGGCCGTCCCGGCGCCGACACGGAGCGGCAGCTCGAGCGGACCATCGAAGCTGACCAGCGCCGCCCCCTCGATGTGCATGAACGACGGGATGCGCAGGCGCACGGTGACGTCCCGGGCGGGCCGCAGGCTGAATGCCTCCGGGGTGGACGAGTGGTCCATGTTGACCAGCACGATCGCGATCGCGCGGTCGCCGCAGACAATCGCGGTCGCGTCAACGCGCCCGCCCTCCACCAGTGGCTTCTCCGTCGGCACACCCAGTGAAAGCAGCGGCAGCACCTGGCGCAACACTCCGTTCATCCGGCCTACGGCGTTCCACATGCGCGGATGCGCCAGGAGCCCACGAGCCCCGTGGGCGGGATACCATTGCAGGGCCTTCGCGCCCCCGGCCAGGGCCGTGTACGCCTCCAGGCGCATCTCGTCGGGGTCAAACTCGCGCTGGCCGTTGGAGCAGTAGCCCTCGCACAGGTAGATGAACGGTCTCGGACGGCTGCCCGCTGCGGTGTGACGCACGTGTGCCGCGGTGCTGCGCACGATGTCTCCGCCCAGCGGATAGGCGTGCGTGCACAGGTAGTCGGGGATCTGGCCCCAGATGTACATGTTGCGTGGATAGCCGCCGTGGTCCATCTGCAGGTAGGTCGGGTGTCGGCGGTCGAGGATACGGCAGAACTGGTTGGCCCGCTCGACGTCCCGACAAATCTGAAGGTGGCTCAGATTCGTGCGGTGATAGCGGCCGTCGGGTTCGTCCTCGAGGAAATGGGCCCAGATGGTCGGTTCCCCCTCAAGCGCAGCGACCACTGCGGCATCGTCATAGAAGACCGGCTCGTACTTATCCTCTTCAGGGCGGGTCCTGCGGTAGCTGATGTAGGCTCCGCGCAGGCCGAAGCTGGCCAGCGTCGCAAAGAACTCCTCGCGCGGCGGCACGAACGCGATATGCACGTCGAACAGGTGCTCGGCGTACTGGCGCGCGTGGGCCTCGGCGAGGTTGCCCATTATCGCCAGCGGCGGCGGGGTCGGGAGCGCCCGGATCAGCACCGCGCCCCGGTCGGCCCCCGCCGCAACCGCCACGCAGTGGAAGCTGCCCGGCTCCCACGGGCGCGCCAGCTCTACCGTGGCCATGCGCAGGCCCGAGAACAGCCGCCGGAACCCGCCCCGCACGGGCCGTCCGTCGATCTCCACCAGCGATGGCTCTGCGCGGCCCGGTGAGACGCTCCGGCAGTAGATGAAGACCCGGTTGAGGTCGCGAGCAATGCCGACGTACTCCAGCAGCCAAGTCGGACGCATGAGTGGCACGCTGGCGGACGCTGTCTCACCGTCCGCGAACTCGACTGTGAGTTCGCGCTCAGGCGCGTCACAGGCCTCCGGCTGCAGGCGTACGATGATCTCGGCCACGGCCTCCGGCGGCACCGGGTTCGGGAAGACTCGGTACCACGCGACCTGAGCGTGCTCCACCCGGATGTAGTCGTCCCGCACGCCCGGCTCGGCGAAGCTGGCGTCGCTCAGCCAGACGCGCCCCACGGCATCCCCGTCCAGACGCAGATTGGTGATCTCGCACGGCGAAGGGTCGGGGTTGCGCACGTACGCGTGTATGGTGCCTGCATAGCCAATCTCGTCTGGGGCGAACCACGCGGCGTAGAGCCCCGAGGCGGCCTGCGACTCGAGAGCCGTCGCGAGGAGAGCAGCGACGCAGATGGCGATGACGCGAGCCATGGCGGACCTCCAGGAACCGGATCGACGCGCGCCTGCGCCTTCGCCGCCCATGACCATCGTCCCTTGGGCCTCCGGGAAGCAACTGGGACGCCGACATGGCAGGCGCCGCCCAGTCGATCGCGGTCGCGTTGTGGTCGGGCTGTAGCTCAGGGCGGGACCTGCTGGTCACCAGACGGCAGAGCACAGGCCGCCGGGAGTCCGGCCCACCGTTCGGGGCCGCATCTGGCGCGTCGTGCTGGCGGAGTCAGGCATCGAGGCCGACGAGGTCACGCTATGCACGCTGCGTCACTCGATGGCGATCTTGCTGCTGCTGCAGAGCGGGGAGTGCAGCCTGGTCGAGATCCAGCGCATCCTCGGCCACTCGCGGCTGGACACCACTGCCATCTACCTGCACGTGACCGAGGGCGAGCTGCGCGGCGCCATGGCCAGAGCGCAGGTCTGCAGCCAGTCGGCAGACAGCGCTCGGGGCGTTTCCCGCCGCTGTTCCCCACCCGGCCGGGCTCACTGGCCTTCATGCACCACGCGTGCGCGGTACACGGAGGAATCGTTGGGCCACAGGTGAAGGCACTGCTTACGTCATCCGGTGTTCCGCGTGACCAGGGGAGTTGACCCGCATGGAAGTGACTGGCTGGGCGAATGGCAGCCCCAACCCAGAAACCGGTGCCGGCTACGGTATCAGGATCAGCCGTGCAGACAGGCACCGGTACTTCAGCGAAGACTGGCCATCCGTGTCGCTACTGCTCGACGGCGGTCGCCGGGTCACCGTCAACGTGTCAGCCTCGTTCTGGAGAGGATGCCCGGAACTCAGGCACCAGGAGATAGGCCGGTGGATGCTGGCTCGCGGCCTGGCTCCGTGGCCTCGCTGGACGCCGCCGGCACTGGAGCTATCCCCCATTGGTGCTCAGCAGTTCCGCCTCGCCGAGCGCACGTGAAGCCATGGCGAGGCACCACGGGCTCCCTGGACATGGGCCTCCTCTACGTGACACCTCCAAGCGGCCGGTGCCGCTGATCATCGAGGCGGCGTAGGAAGCCGACACGGCAGACGGGCCGCAGCTCCTCGCCGGGCAGCCGTTCTGCAGCCCAAGTGACCGGTGTGCCAAGAGGGCACACACGGCTGTCACTTCACGATAGCGAGGCATGGCTGGTCGCGTTCGTGTGCGGATGGTTGCCGGAGGGGCGTCATCGAGCACCATCACGGTGCGGCCGTAGTGCTCGGCGTAGGTCTCGCCCAGAGCGATGCGCGTCACCAGGTCAAGCTGCTCACGCGCGCCCGAGCTGAGAGCCTGCGGCTCGTGTTCGGTCCCACGATCAGACAGGCCGCTCACCGTCATGTCCTCATTCATCCACAGATCGCGGTCGCGGCCCGTCACCTGCCGGAGCAGCCGCGCCAGCTTCTCCTCCAGACCAGGCAGAGCCCCTCTGACCATCTGGCTGCGGCGGGCGTGGATGAGTTGGCGCAGAAGCTTCGCCGCCTGGGCCCGGCGCCAGGTGTCACGCAGCCTGCCGCGGCTGGTTGCCAGTCGCTCCTCAATCTGCGCGAGCTGCTCGTAGCGCCCCTCAGTCTGCGCACGCTCGATGATGCCCCGAATATCACCGCGCTGGTCCACCAGCTCCAACTCGCGATCGGGTCTGACTCGATTGTGTAGGTGTCTAGCCCGCACTATTCATAGGCTCTCTCGTCAACTGTCTCCGAGGGCAGTGTGAGGTCGATTGCGGGCTGAAGTGCCGGTCGGGCTGGAGAGATGCCTCGATGCGTGCTGAATCGGGTGGTGATCGAGGTGGTTTGTGCGGGTTCGGCGCCCGATCGGCCCTGTGCAGGCGTTCAGCGCCGCCGGCCGGGGCTTTCCGGCCGTGCACCGACGCGATCCGAGCGGTCAGCGCGCTCAGCCGGGCGTCGCTTGAGCGCCCACATCGGCCATCG
>CAZTZN010000310.1:0-3629 GCA_964617715.1 uncultured Armatimonadia bacterium
TTTCATGACAGGCGCATTCAGGTATACTACCCGGGAGTCGTACACGCCATGATCTTCCTGGAGGTGGATGACCGATGCGTCGAGGATTCACCCTGATCGAGCTGCTGGTGGTCATCGCGATCATTGCGATCCTAGCTGCCATCCTGTTCCCGGTCTTCGCGCGCGCCCGTGAGAAGGCGAAGCAAGCGAGCTGTCTGAGCAACGTGAAGCAGATCACCCTCGCCATCATGCAGTACGTCCAGGACTATGATGAGACCTATCCGTATGCCTCCGCCTGGGGGCCCGACACCGCCATTCGCTACTGGTATGAGTACCTCGACCCCTACATGAAGAACACGCAGGTGATGATCTGCCCCAGTGTCCCTCGCTACGCCCGGGGCTACGGCTGGAACTACCAGAACTTCGGCTATCGGAGCAGCGCGGGCAGCTACGGCTCGGGCGCGGGGCGAGTGCTCTCGGACGTTGAGGTGCCGGCGGAGACCATTCTGATAGGCGACAACCCCGACTCGGGCTGCTGGGGCGCGGGCAGCATCTACGCCTACGGGCCGACGCAGGTGGACTCGTCCGGGGCGGCCACCAACGACCCGAGTGTGGCCAACGTGTCCTTCCGCCACAATGGCGGCGGGAACTACGGGTTCTGCGATGGCCACAGCAAGTGGGTCAGTCGCGCGGACGCCACCGGCCAGGACCGGCTGTGGACGATTGCCCCCGACTGAGCGACGCCCCCGACCAGGACAGTCACACGCCCGCGGGGCCGGAGCGATCCGGCCCCGCTCGGCGTTCTGGCACAGGAGTGCGGCCCGGGCGCGGCGAAGGGCATCGGCGCCGGACAGCCCGTACGGCAGTTGGTGTCAGGAGGACCCGACATGCGGAACACGCTCGCGCTCATCGCCGTTGTCTGGCTGGCCGCCGGAGGGGCGGGCGCGCAGACCGAGCAGCTCACGAGCATCGCACAGTATCTGCCCGAGGACTGCCCGACCGACGGCTCGGTGGACCTGACCGACGCCTTCGCCCAGGCCTTCGCGGAGCGGTGCGCACTGTACTTCCCGGGCAGCGACGACCCGGCGGAGCCATACGTCTACGCGGTGCGCGCGCCGCTGGAGGTGCGCGACGGCAGCGTCCTGGTGTTCGGTCCCAACTCAGTGGTGCGGCGCCTGCCCAGCGAGGGGGCGCTGCTTACGCTGGGCAGATACTGCCGCATCTCCGGGTGCGTCATCGACGGCAACAAGTATGAGCACTGGCCCGAGTTCCAGGACCTGGGCAAGGGTGACTACGGAATCCTGTGCCGCGGCAACTGCGTGATCGAGGACTGCTTCGTGTACAACAACCCGGGCATCGCCTTCGGCACCTGGGCGGACAACTCGAGGTTCGTGCGCTGCCGGGCGGAGAACGTGGGCTACATCGACGTCAAGTTCGGGGCGGACTACTACCAGGGCGCGTGGGACGCGTGGTCGGGCGACGGCTTCTACCTGCGCGGCCGGGGCAACCTCGTGCGCGAGTGTGTGGCCTACGACTGCTTCCGCTGGGACCTGTGCGCGTCGCATGAGGGCGCGCGCGGCAACACCTTCGTGGACTGCCGGGGCGGCGACGTCAACTGGCGCACCTACGGTTTCGTGGACATCGAGGGCGCCGAGCCCGATAACCGGCTGATTCGCTGCATTTCGCCCAACGCACGCATGGCCATATCGACGCCCTACACCCAGGTCATCGACTGCGTCGCCGCGGGTTTCGTCTGCTACACCGCCGACTACCTGACCATGCGCGGGTGCACCGCCACCAGTGAGGGCATCTGCCTGGGCTCGCCCGGCCGCGAGGGACAGGAGGCGGGCGGGGCGTCGCCGATCATCACCGGCAACCGTATCTTCATGCCCACGCCGACCGCCCGTCGCAGCTCCTATGCCCTCTACGTGCGCAGCGAGGACGGGGCGGGCGTGGTCGAGGGCAATATCATCTACGCCTTCGAGGCCGAGGACGGCACGCGCGGGGAGGCCATCGAGACCGTGGGCTTCGAGCCGGGCGACAACCAGGTGGTGTACGGGCAGTGGGAGGTGGCCGATGAGTTCGTGCCGCCGCGGCTGCTGCGGGGCCGGGTGGACTGGGACCACATCGGGCGGCACAAGCTGGCGAGCTTCGAGGAAGAGCTGGCGGCGGCGCTGCCGGGCCTGGGCATCGAGGGCGAGCCGGCGTGGCGGCGGATCATCATCGGGGAGGTGCCGTTCGCGCTGGATCGCGAGGACGCGGGCGTGCAGGCGCAGTGGTTCCTGCCCGACAACCGCCCGAGCACACGCAAGCTGCGCGTGGGCTGGCCGTGGAATAAGCAGATCGGCGACATCTACGCCCCGGGCTGGTACTTCGTGGACTTCGAGGTGCCGGAAGAGCAGGCGGGCAGGCCGGCGTGGGTCTACTTCGGCGGCGTGGACAGCGAGGCGGTCGTCTGGCTCAACGGCGAGCGCCTCGGCGAGCACGACGTGTGGAACGAGCCCTTCAGCTTCGAGGTGACGGGGAGGCTGGTGGCGGGGATGAATCGGCTGGTAGTGCGCGCGTACACCGAGGGCGGGCTGGCGGGGGCCTACAAGCCGATCGCGGTGGTGGTGAAGTGAGGCCGGTTCGGTGAACGGGTGGTGCTCAGGCGCATGATGCGGTGGCGGACGCTTGGGGCGCTGACGCTGGGACTGCTGTGCGGCGCGGCGGTGTTCGCGGCGGTCATCCTGGCCGGGGCGTGGCGTCTGATGCCCGACGTGGTGCGCTCGCATGTCGCGCGCCGGCTCTCTCCGGAGGAGTACGAGCAGTGGGCGCGGCGGCGCTTCGAACAGCGCTACCCGGGCGAGAAGCCGCTGAACTGGCGCATCGCGCAGACCGCCGAGCAGTTTCGTCGGGCCAAGCCGATGGGGCGCTTCGTGCTGCACGAGAACGACTGCTCGGACTTCGTGGGGTGCGTCATCGATGAGGCGCTGGGGCCCGGCGCGCGCTTCACCCGCGGCTCCGACGAGCACGTGCTGTGCGGCGAGGGCGGGGCGCTGCGCGGCTGGCTGTTCGACACGAAGACCCTGGCCGAGCGGCCGCAGGTGCAGCCGGGCGACGTGGTCTTCGTGCGCCACTCTCCGCACTACCCGCCCAGCGGCGACTCGATCGGCCACGTGGGCGTGATCGGCCCGGACGCGGGGGTGATCGACTTCACCAAGCTGCGAAGCTGGGCGAGCGCGCGCTACGGCAGGCACGACTTCGAGTGGTTCATCCGCCACAACACGCCCGAGCAGGTGCGCGTCGGACGGCTGCGGCCGGAGTACCGCTATCGCGTGGTGGAGATCGCGCGGTAGAGAAGGGCGACGGCGACGGCAACCGCGACGGCAGACGGCGACGGCGTGGGGGAGGGGGCTTTCTTGGAAGAAAGCCCCCTCCCCCGACCCCTGCGCGGTCTCCCCCTCCCCGAAAGAACTTAAGTCTGCGCGCGAAAGGTTCGGCGACGAGCCAAGACGGCTTCGCGTGCGGGACGGCACGTGCGAAACCGTGGCGCCGTTGCGCTATGCCGTGGGCGCGATCGTTGGGCGAACGGCGGCGCATCTGAAGATGCGCCCTCCGAAAGGCTCTGAGCGACGACAGCCGAGAGTCCGGCAGAGGGGCGTAACCCA
>CAZTZN010000311.1:0-3616 GCA_964617715.1 uncultured Armatimonadia bacterium
GGCGCAATCCCTTCGACGCCCCGCGCGGCTACCTGGTCGGCACTATCGAGCCCGCGGGCCTGACCGGCGACATGGAGATGCAGTTCGCCACCCTCTACGATGACGCCGGCAACGGCCTTTACTGGGCGTTCTACGATGGCGAGGGCTACCACAAGCGCGAGGTCATGGACAATACCGTGCGCGGCACCATCGAACTCAAGCTGGAGCATATACCCGAGAACTGCCTCACGCCCGGCCAGGACTACACCTCCACGTATCCGGTCGCCCTGGCCACCTATCAGGGCGACTGGTGGGACGCCGCGCGCATGTACCGCGAGTGGGCGCTGCAGCAGAAGTGGTGTCAACGCGGCCCCACCGAAACCCGCGAAGATGTCCCCGAGTGGATAAAAACCGCCGACGTGTGGGTGCGCGGCGACGCCAGCCGCACCTCCGCCGAATTCGAGGGCGAGTTCGTCTCCGCATTCCAGGACGCCGTCGGCGGCACCATCGGTGTGCAGCTCTACTCGTGGTATCAGCGCGAGCCCGGCAAGGGCGCGTGGGCGGCGACCCTGGGCTGGCCCATGGTTGAGGGCTTCGCCGAGATGATCGGCCGGCTGCGTGAGCGTGGCATTCACTACACGCCCTACGTCAATTCGCTGCAGACCGACCTCGAGGACCCGTTCTGTCCCGATGGCCTCGACAGCGCCTTCGCTATCGGTGTCGATGGCGCTCCGTTGCTGTGGACCGACGAGGGCCACAAGCGGATCATGTGCGCCACTACCGAGGCCTGGAAGGACATGCTGGTCCAGGCCTGCGAGCGGCTGGTGCGCGACGGCAACTGCTCGGGCGTCTATCTCGACCAGCTCGGCGGGCACTGCGGCCGCCCGTGCTACTCTCCCGACCATGGTCACCCCGTCGGGGGCGGGCACTATGCCACCGATGGCCTGCGCGAGATCTGTCAGGCCGTACGCGAGGCCATGTGGCGGCACTATCCGGAGGCCGCGCTCTCCGGTGAGGTGCAGCACGAGATGCTGCTGGACGTTACCGACCACCGCCTCCAGCACTACAACTGGTGGCCCGGGTGGGTGCCACTGTGGTCGGCGGTCTACGGCGACTACACCGTCACCTACGGCCGCACCCTCGGTTTCACCCAGAGCGCCGACCGCGAGGGCAACCTGCCTCCGCCCATCGATTTCTACGGCCCCACCGGCAACACGTTCGTCTCGGGACTGGCCTTCGGGCGGTTCTGGCCCACCGGCAACCCGCAGAATCTGATCACCTCGCCGGGCAATGAGGAGCGGCGCGAGTACTTCATGACCTGCCTGAATCTGCGCCGCGAGGGCCGTAAGTGGTTCACCTTCGGTTATCTGCAGCGCCCGGTGAAGATCCTGAGCGAGATCCCGATGGTCCCCATCAAGGACCCCAAGGGTCGCGACAGCGAGATCGAGGCGGTGCTGCACTCCTCCTGGCTGGCGAAGGACGGTACGCTGGCCTTTGTCTTCACGAACGTGAGTGAGGCGCCGGTCGAGGTGAGCTGGCTGGCGGACCTCTCGCGCTACGAGATCGCGCCGGCGGAGGTCTACCGAGTTCAGCAGGTGCTGCCCGACGGCACGCGCCGACGCATCGCGGAGCTGGAGACGGTGAAGTGGGAGACGACCGAAACACTCGCCCCGCACGCGGTGGTGCTCTTTGAAGTCACGGTAGGGGCATATTGATCCGACGCAACTGCCGGCACGAAACGGCGGGCGGTGCCCCCTGCCGCCCGCCGTTGCCTTACGCCTTCTCCCCCACTCCTGTGTGCGCCACCGGTCAGAACGCCCAGCCGAGACAGCCTTCGCTTCCCGCAAGAGGGCCGCTGAAGATGTAGCGGTACTGGTAGAATAGACCCTTGTTGGAGTAGCTGAAATCGCCCGCACCGGCCCAGAATGAGAAGTCATCGGTGACGTCGAGTTCCGCGTCATCGGGGTCGAGGCGGTAGTAGCCGGCCCCGATTGCCAGCGGCATGCTCCCGTAGGTGCCCAGCGCCTGGTCGGCCCGCAGGCCCAGCTCTACACAGTAGACGTCGCCGTGGTCGTCGCGGTCATTGAAGTAGCCGATGCCGTACACCATGGTGTCACGGCTGGCGTCGAGGCGGAAGCCGTCGCGGTGGGAGCCGTAGGAGTATGACAGGCCGACTCCTGAAGTGCTCTGCCTGCCCCACTGGGCTGAAGCCGAGATGGCGCCGAGCGTCAGTGCGGCAAGAGCGATGATGGTAATGGTCGCGCCCCGCGGCAGTCGCATTCTGTGCATGTGAGTCACTCCTCGTGCTCTGATGGCCGGGTTCGGACCGCAGGGTCGGCCCGCCTTGCCTCTGCGGGGATTGTACGAAGGCCCTCCCGCCACGTCAAGGCGGGAACCCGGTGGGGGATGCGGGTGCACCTCTCCCCCACTCTCGGCGCCGCTTCTCAGAGTCGGCTCAGGGACTCGGGCCACCCGGTGGGCACACGAGCCGAGGCAGGCGCCGTCAGGCGCCTGCCTCGGTCCCCCCACTTACTCGCGCCTGCGCTCAGTTCGGGTTCCCCGCCATGTAGCTGTTGTGTCCGGCAGGGATTTCATTCAGTGACTTCACGTGACCGTCGATGAAGCTGTAGTTCGCCATCTCGTTGTGGCGCTCGTCCGGCCAGACCACCAGCGTCGCCGGAAGCTGACTCTCGTCAAGATCGCCGTCGGCGAAGGCCGCGCATTCCGCCGGCTTGTACACCATCGCCAGTGATACCGGTGAGGTCGTACTCAGCCCGGCGATCCAGACGGGCATTACCGTCGAGTTCGTGATGTAACTGTAGGTCCCCATGCCCAGGCTCGTGAGATCGACGCTGCCGGGGCTGTCGCTCGGACAAGTCAGGATCTGCGTGTTCTTGATGTACGGCATCTCGAGATCATAGACCGAATACAGTTGACTGCCCGCCGCTCCGACCACCGTGAAGGGCAGCGTCTCGTCATAGTCCTGCGCGTACATCTGCATCCCCAGCGTTATCTGCTTGAGGTTGCTCTGACAGCTTGCCTGCCGGGCCTTCTCGCGCGCCTTGGCAAAGACCGGAAACAGGATTGCCGCGAGGATCGCGATAATGGCGATCACCACCAACAGCTCGATGAGCGTAAATCCTCCTGTTCTACGCATGGTGCGTCCGCCTCCCGGGTATGATGGGTCGATTATGTGTGCCTGCACCAGTTTAGACGGCATTGCGTCGGCAAAAGGTGCGTCGTGGGCGTTAATCTTTGGTGAACGCGCCGGCGATTCGCAGGCAGGCCTGTGCGCACCCGGCGGCGAAGACACGGCAATCCACCAGCTTCACCACCCGAAACCCGATGTATCCGGAGTGTACTTCATTGAGGGGACTGCGAGTACTGCTGATCACCGGTCGGGACGAGCGCGTTGAGCAGATCGATGAGGTCCTGCGCGCGAGTGGCTTCGAGCCGGCCATCACGCATGTGAGCGGCATCGACCAGGCGCGTGCGCTGGTGAGTGCCGATGGCTTCGAAGTGGCGATCTGCGAGGCGGAACCCGGGGCGGCGTCGATCAGGGAAACGCTGGCGGCACTGGGTTCGGCGCCGACTCACGTGCCGCTGCTCGTGCTCACCGACGTGGTGACGACGCGGC
>CAZTZN010000312.1:0-3611 GCA_964617715.1 uncultured Armatimonadia bacterium
TGTGCGGCTGAGTGAGATGAGCCTTGACCGGTCGCAGACGTTCGTTGGTGATGTATACCGCACCGCCGTCGGGGAGCACCCGATAGTCGCCACGCGCATCCCATTTGGCGATGAGTTTCGCAGCGATGTTGAGATAGCGGGCGATGACGGCGGCGTACTGTTCCTCCAGCCCGGCGGCGCGCACCACGTTCGCGAAATCTGCCATCAGTCCGGCCATGCTGAAACTGGTGATGATGACATCCACGGGTTCGTCGGGATGATCGGGATGGCGAAACAGCTCATAGGGGATACCGTACCACCCGGGATACCCCTCGGCGTCCTCGGTGAGCAGCGCCAGCAACGTGTCGCAGCGCGTCACAAACTCGTCCAGGTAGTGCTGCTCGCCGGTCAGTTCGAAGGCCACCAAGGGCATACGGATATGCCGCGACGCCTGCCAGGTGATGTCCTCGGGCCGGGCGGCGAAGCGTACCATGCGCTCCGGCGTGCAATAGCGCGCGCCGGTCTCCACATGTCCCAGAAAGGCCTCGACTATGGGCGCATCGGCCTCCTCAAGTTGTGGCACGGTCCACGACACGGACGGCCGAGGTTCGTCGGCGACGGCATGACCTCCCACGAACTCCAGCATCAGCATCAGTATGAGCCACCACACGCTCGCAGCCTCCCTCTGCCCGCCGGCATACTCCCCCGGCTGTCCTCATCATCACCCCCCGGTCGTGCCCCTCCTTGCCGCCATGACACCCTGCCCTGCATGACAGGTTCGGCTCTGACAGGGTGGCGGATGACCTCGCAGAAGTCGGGCGCACATTACCCGACGCGCACGGTGGCGATCCCGTAGGCCGGCACCTGCACCTCCAGGACATCACCGTTCATCCGGGCCGTGCCGTCGGCCAGGGGCTGCTCCAGCAGATCCGTCTCGACCGCCGGCGCATTCGCCGCGGCCAGCACTCGCGAGAGCCGCACACGCGCCTGCGTCTCTCGTCCCTCGAACTCGAACAGCCGCAGGATGATCCCCTCGCCCTCTTCGGCCCGCTTGAGCGCGGCCACCATGACGTTGGGAGTCAGCACCTCCAGTGCGCCCGCCTCAGGCGGCAACTCGCCCTCATGCACGGCGGTCGCCACCGGGATGACCGGATGGTTGAAACTGTACCCGGCCCTGAAGGCCTGAGCCAACTCCAGCGGCCCCACGTGAGGAAGCAGCGCGTAGCGGATCTCGTGCCGCCCCAGCTCGGGCAACGGATCGGGTTCGTAGCTGGAGCGCAGCAGCGTCAGGGCGATGGTGTCGGGCGAGATGCCGTGACCGTGCTTGCAGTCGTTGACCAGGGTCGCTCCCACCAGTGCCTCCGGATCATCGCTCGCCACTCCCGTCAGGTCAACCCAGGTCAGAGCCGGGGTCTCCCGACCGTCGGCGGGACGCTCGATGCTGCCGAAGGGGATCTCGTGGTGGGCGCGCCCGTTCTCCAGCGCCAGGGGGAAGAGGGCGCGCAGCACGGGCACTCCCGTGGTGGGGTCGCCCCGCTCCAGCCAGTTGACCTCGAGAGCGAACTCCACGCGCGGCTCGTCGGCCGCCATGCTGATAACCAGTCGGTACTCGGACTGATTGTGGCGCGCCGACAACTCCACGCCGGCCACGTGGGGCCCCTCTTCGCGCAGGGTCAGTCCCGCGCCCCGCAGCGGCTGAGCCAGCTCGGTGGTCGATGCCAGCAACCAGGCGCTCATGCCATGCGGCGCCTCCTGCTGGCGGCTGAGCGCGCCCAGCACCTGCCCGTGCGGCACCAGCTCCCGTCCGCTGCGCTTGTCGATGAGGCTGACGATGCCGCCCGCCTCGGGCGAGATCGTGACCTCGAGGTGCTCGTTCTCGATGGTCACCGGGCTCGGCGGCTGCACCCCGCCGTATCTGAGCTGGTCCCCGGGGAGCCCCATCTGGCGGACGAAGACGGCGCTGCCGGGCGCCTCGCCGCTTCCCGCTTCAACCGTACAGGCACGGTACCCCACCGGCGGCAACGCCCGCACGGGGAAGGCAACTTCGGCGTAGGTGTGTCCCCAGGTCTTGCCACGCGCGGTCACCTGACCGACCACGGTATTGCCGTCGCTGTCGCGCACGATCACCTGGTCGGAGAGTTCCCGGTCCCACACCTTCACGCGCACGATCTCGTCGCGTTCGAAGGGGGCGGGGTTGAACACTACGAAGGGGTCGCCACCACGCTCCCCGGCGCTTGCGCTGGAGAGATCGCCCCACCACGAGTCGATGCCCACTCCGGCCCCCAGCCCCGGATCGCCGTCGCTCGCGTCCGCCGGCGGCGCCAGCCTGGAGGTATCGACGGCGGCGGCGATCTGACGTGCAGAGCGCGTCAGTATCATGCCCGTGGTCGCCATCGTGTTCTGGAACTCCCCCATGGCGTGCTCGATGGTCTCCCGCACCCCCGAGCCGGGCAGGATATCGTGGAACTGCAGGAACATGGCGCGCCGCCACGACTCCCGAAGCTGATCGGATGGATAGGGCATCGCACACAGCCGCGACGCCAGCAGCGCCCCGATCTCGGTATCCACCAGTCGATTCTCGCCCCTGCGGTTGGCGAACTTAACCCGGCTCTGTGAGGTGTAGCAGCCCTCGAACACGAAGTTCAACTCGCCGTGGTGCACCGGCAGCTCCAGATTCTGTTCGCGAATGAGCCGTTCCGCCTCCGAGAAGAAGTCGTCGCTGGT
This sequence comes from uncultured Armatimonadia bacterium, assembly GCA_964617715.1. Classification (GTDB taxonomy): domain Bacteria; phylum Armatimonadota; class Zipacnadia; order Zipacnadales; family UBA5352; genus JALGVA01. The sequence goes on from CAZTZN010000312.1 coordinate 2,704, forward strand.
GGTCAGCTTGATGCGTGGCCAGATGGGCCAGTTCATCATCTCCTCAGCGGCCCGCAGGTGCCTGCGGGTGGGCCCGCCGCCGTGATCGCCCACACCATAGACCCACATCAGTATCTTCAGCCCGGTGTGGCGCTCCATGTCGAACAGCCAGTTGGTCATGTGCGGCGCGATCTCGTTGTTGTAGCCGGTGTGGGAGTCATCGTAGGTAAGGACACGAGCCCCATCTCTGCCCTCCCACCAGAACAACTGCGGGGTCTCACCGCGCTTCGTGGTCACCGGCCGGCCGGCCCAGGTTCTGTGGATGTAGTAGCGTTGCACGCCGCCTCTGCGCCAGATGCCCGGCAGAGTCCAGGGATGGCCGAAGGTATCCGGCTCCCAACCGATCTTCACCTCATCGTAGGGCACCCCCATGACTTCTCGCAGCCATTGCCGCGTGTAGAGCAAATGGCGGCACAGGCTCTCCCCGGTGACCATGTTCTTGTCGCCCTCAACCCACTGGGAAGCGGTGACCTCCCATCTCCCCTCTTCGATCCGCTTCAGGATGCGCTCGAAGACCTTCGGCGCGTGTTCATGCATGGCGTGGTAGAGCGAGGCCTGGCTCTGAGAGAAATGAAACTGGGGGAACTCGTCCATCAAGCGGTCCACGGTCACGAACATGTCGTAGCAGGCCGCCACCGTCTCCGGCCAGGGCCACATCCAGTTCATGTCCAGGTGCCCGTGCCCGCAACAGTAGATGGTATACTCCCTGGCTGCTTCGCCCAGCGGTTCCAGGATCTGCTCCGCCTGCGCCACAAGCTGTGCGGCGCCGATCTGTCCCTCCGCGAGTCCCTCGATGACCAGCTCCGCCGCCCGGACCAGCAATGGCTGCCATTGCTCCCGCCGGTCAGGATGCGCTTCGGTCATGCGCA
>CAZTZN010000313.1:0-3610 GCA_964617715.1 uncultured Armatimonadia bacterium
TCCGAACGGCAAACGGCGAGGGCGCCGGGGGCACAACGGCAACGGCCGGACGGCGGGCGGCAACGGCGGGCGGCGAGCGAGAGAGAGCGAGGGACAGGATGTCACTGGTGAATCCGGGACTCGGAGACAGGCTGATCAGTTGCGTGATCGAGATCCAGGGGCGGGAGGCGAGGGCCTCCGACGATACCGTCAGCGGGCGAGCGATCAAGGAGATCGTGTGCCGGCAGATTCTCGTGCTCGCCGAGTACCTCGACCGTGGCGACGGGACCAACGCGCTGGACTACGATGACGAGCAGCGCACCGCGAGCGAGAACTTCTACAAACGCCAGACCGTGGGGCTGATGGCGTGGCTGCTGGAGCGACTGCACGCGGAACCGGTGCGGACCTGGGCCGAGGTGGACGAGCTGGGGGAGATACTCGGCGACCTGATGAGCGGTGAGGACACCGAGTGGCGGCGCGAAATCGTGACGCTGGGCGGGGAGAGGGGCATCACCGTCGAGCGGATGCAGACGATCGCCGGGACAGTGGCCTTCAACACACCGGGCGGGGCGGTGAGTGTGCATGTCCATCAGGCGCGAGACCCGGATGTCGCGCTCAACGGAGTGGACGTGTATCTGCTCGAGGAGGTCGTCGGTGAGAGTGCGACTGAGCCCACAGGGCGCTACGCGGTGATGGTGGATGATCCGTGGTGGGGGCGGAGGATCCAGCCGGCAGAATTCGTGGCGGCACCGTTCACGCAACATGTGACCATGGGCTACCGGCTGAACGGCGTCATCCGGGAGGACGGCGAGGCGGTCGAGGGCGCGAACGTGAGCCTGGAGCTGGAGCTGGACAGCGTTGAGGACGGGCGCGTGGTGTGCTGGGACAGCCTGGAGTACAACGAGCTGGTGTGGGACTCGCAGCTCGAGACGTGGGTCGAGGGCGCAAACGTCTACGCGCCGATCATGACCGACGAGGACGGGCGCTGGGAGACGATCGTGCCGAAGGGAGATGGCGCGCTCTACCAGCGCGCGGGTGACCTGCGTGATGACAGCGCGCAGACGGCGGCGCGCGGGATGCCGCGATGTCTCACGGGCGTGAGCTGCGCCTACCTGGGGCGCAAGGTGGCGGTGGTCGAGGGGCAGGAGGCGGTGCTCGACATCCTGAGCGGGCGGTTGGAGATCAGCGGCGAAGTGGGCACAGTGCTGCGCGTGGGGATGCTGGACGATCCCGGGGAGGAGCACACAATCCCGGCGAGCGGCACGGTGACGCTGAGCGGGCTGGCCGAGGCGAGCTACGCGATCGTGGCGTTCCGGCTGACGGCGTGGGACACCTGGGACCAGAGCTACGGCTGTGCGCGGGTGATCGCGGATGTGCGGCGCGGTGAGACCACGAGCGTGACGCTGCCGACGATGGAGCACTACGCCGATCCGGATGTGATCTGCGGGCGGGTGTGGGAGCGGCCGGGGGTGCCGGCGGCGGGGATGGAGATCGTAGTGATCGATACCGAGGAGTGCGAGATCGTGGGGACGCTGGCGACGACGGATGACGAGGGGTACTGGGAGGCGGAGATCCCGCCCGAGGGCCTGGGCGGGCAGCCGGCGATCCATGACGCGAGGTGGGGATCGCTGCCGGTGCTGGGTGTGCCCTACTCAGACGTGGTGCTGGGAGCGAGGGCGTACGCGGCGGCGTACGAGCAGTACAAGCCGGAGGCGTGGCGGCGGCCGCTGCGCGGGCACAAGAACTTCCAGTACTGTCCGGGCAGCGTGGTGGTACGCGATGCTGAGAGCGCCGAGGAGTGGGAAACCGAGGAGACGGCGTACGGCGGGTGGCTGACCACAGAGACGCTGCCGAAGTTCAAGTACGTGGCGGACATCGAAGAGCTGGTCTACGGGGGGGCGCAGGCGCATATCTATGACGTGCTGGTGGATGGCGAGGTGAGGATTGCGGGGTTCGAGCTGCGCGGGCAGCCGTTCGATGACACCGGGAGCGGTGCGGGCGAGTACCGCGCCGCGGGGTACTACCCGGAGCAGAAGCTGCTGATGGGGGGGAAGATCCACGGGAATGTGCTGGTGGGCTCGGACCGGCGCGTGACGGGGAATCTGCCGGAGGCGGCGCGCGTGGGGCTGGAGTTCGGTGAGCACGCAGCGTTCTTCGAGGCACGGGTCGCGCCCACGGGCGGGGGCGGTGAGGTGCGGTCCTGCGTCGCCGACCTGGTGTGCCCGTACTGCGGCGGACCGGCGCAGCGAGGGCCAAGTGGGGCCTGCCTGCGCGGGTTCTGCATGCAGTGCGCGGATGCGTTCGGGCGCGGGGACGCGATGGACTGCCGGGGATACTTCGAGACGCCGACACTGGCGGCATCGGGCGCGCAGGGCTACCCCATGCGCATGGTGCGGCGGTCCGAGCGCGATGGGAGCTGGTCGCGGCGGGTGGCGTATCACTGGCGACCGGACCTGTACGACGAGAGCGATGCGTTTCTGACGCAGAGCGGGCAAGGGCAGCCGACGAATGCGCCCCGATGGGTAGCGAAGCACGTGGACGAGGTGGGGGATGGCGCCGGGTTCGGCGGTTTCGATGGCGACCGGCAGGATCCGTACGTGGAGGGGCATGACCGCAGCTACTTCGAAGGGCTGGAGGAGATCGATCGGGCACTGGGGTTGGCGGCGCTGAAGCTGGTCTTCCCCTATGGGCATGTGGCGCCCATGACCTATGTGGTGGAGATCGACTGCGTGCGCGAGGACGGGGAGATCGAAACGCGGACGGTGACGATCCCGGCGGGGACCGCAGGGCCGGACGCGAACAACGAGTTCGGGGACGTGATCCGGCTGGTGGAGCGGGACAAGCTGCTCGCGGAGAGCACCGGCAGCCCGTACCGAGAAGTGGGGCTCTACACGGGCGTGGCGGATGTCCGGCTGGTGGAGCCGGCGAGCGCGCCGGGGTGTAAGTTCACGATCGTGAATGACGTGCCCTGGCTGGCATCGGTCGAGGGAGTGCCGGTGGAGGCGGAGGCGGCGACACCGGTGGCGCTGCAGATGGCGCGAGCGTGGGGGAGTCCGCACCTGCTGGACGACGCGGTGGGGCAGGTGTTTCTGTTCTACGTGGATGGGGGCGACATCCACATGCGGCGGCGCAGCGGGCTGCCGGGAAAGTGGAGCGAGGCGCGCGCGGTGACCGATACCGGCGACCTGGACGAGCCGTGGGCCGGCAAGGATGAGCGCGGCGAGCTGGTGGTGGTGTGCAGCCGAGCGGACGGGCGGTTGGCGGTGCTGCGCTCCCGGGACGATGGTCGCACGTGGGAGGAGGTGCGCTGATGGCGACGATCAGCGGACTGACGCACGCGATAGCCTTCGAGTTCAACGGACTGTTCTATGTGATCGGCTACCGGGCGGGCGCACAGTACCTGCGGCGCAGCGCGGACGGTGGCCGGAGCTGGCTGCGCTTCAGCGATGGGAGTGAGGAGGCGCTGGTGGCCTTGCCCTCGGATGAGCAGCGGGTGGCATTCGTGAAGATGGCGAGCCAGGGCCGGGCGTTGGTAGTGGGGGTGCCGAGGTTCCCCGAGATCGATGTGTATGTGTCGCGCGATGACGGGGAGAGCTGGGCGCAGGAAACGGGAGCGAGCGGCGGATAGCAA
>CAZTZN010000314.1:0-3545 GCA_964617715.1 uncultured Armatimonadia bacterium
CGCAGCTTCCTGATGTCCGGCGCGTCGCGCCAGCAGCTCTATGCCATCGGCCAGGCGCTCATGCGCGACCACGTACCGTTCACCATCTTCGGCGATGTGGATCTCACCGCTGAGGCGCTGGTGCCGTATCACGGCACGGTCGTGCTCGACGCGGGGGCGATGACCGACGAGGGCATGGCGGCGCTGCAGGGATATCAGGCGGGCGGCGGCCGGCTCCTGTTCGTGGGCGAGATGCCGCACCTCGCCGCCGACTGGACCGAGCGCGAGGATGTCCCGGAGATGTTCGTGAAGCCGGACGGGGACGAGGGCGTGGCCAGCAGGGAGGTTGATGGCACGCCGGTGTGCTACGCGCTGGGGAATCCGCTGGCGGGTCAGGCGCTGGGCGCGAGCCAGAACGTGATGGTCAATCAGCAGGAGCCGGCGCCGCTGGCCATCGAGGGCGAGAGCCGCGCGCTCAACGTCACCGGCGAGCGCGACCACGACTACTCACTTTACGTGGACATCACCTACCAGGACGGCACCAACCTGTGGGGGCAGGTGGCGAGCTTCGACCCCGGCACCCATGGCTGGCAGTTCTCGCGCTTTGTAATCGAGCCCGACAAGCCGGTGCGCAGCGCCAACGTGCATATGCTCTTCCGCCAGCACTCGGGCACCGCATGGTTCCGCAGGGTGCGCTTCGGTCCGTGGGATGCCGACGCCGGCGAGATTACGCAGGACCTGCTCAGCCCCGCGCTGGCGCCGACCGGCGAGGCCGAAGGCCCGGCGTGGATGCCCTACGGCAAGGGCTTCGAGATCGAGGAGATCGCGGGCGAGGGCCCGGTGGTGCTGGTGAGCACCGGGCAGTCGGCCATCGAGGTGACCGAGATGCACCGCCCGACGCCGGATGCTCAGCAGGCCGCGCTCGAACTGCTGGCGCCGGTGCTGCCGGATGCGCCCATGCTCTCGGTGGAGGGCGAGGGCTCCGACCAGGTCTACTGCGACGTATCGCTGACCGATGACGGCGCGCTGCTGCAGCTCATCAACTACAACGCGGAGCTGCACCCCGAGCTGGACGAGTTCGAGCAACAGGACGCCGAGCACACCATCCCGTGCCGGAACCTGCGCGTGCGCTTCAGCCCGCCCGACGGCCGCCGGATGGCGCGCCTGACGCTCATGGTGCCCGGCGAGGAGCCGCGGGAGATCCCCTGCGCCGACAACGGCTTCGTGGTGCCCGGCCTCGGCGCCTACGCCGCGGTCGTCGTGGAGCTGGCCCGGTGACGGAGATGCGGCAATGAGCCAGTACGCCGTCGCCTACGGGCTCGCGGGGCTCGCGGCGCTGCTGTGGGGCTTCGTGGTCATCCCCATCAAGTCCGCGCGCACCTCCGGGCGCCTGGGCATCGCCATCTCCATGGCCACCGGCACCATCGCCATGTTCCTGCTGACCGTCTTCACCGACGCCGGTGAGGGCCTGAGACTGCTCGCCACGCTCAGCTACCGCGAGCTGGCCCTCTACTTCGCCACCGGCGTCCTGCAGTTCACCCTCGGCTGCATGTTCTACTACATCGCCATCCAGCGCGGCAGCCTGTCCATCGCGGTGCCCATCACCCGCGTGAAGATCCTGATCATCCTCTTCCTGTCGATCGCGCTCGGGCTGGAGATGTTTCGCTGGGGGCTGCTGGGCGCGGCGCTGCTGGTCTTCCTCGGCGGAGCGCTGCTGGGCAAGCCCAGCTCGAAAGCCGATCACGCCGAGCGCGGCGATCACTGGCGCTCGATCGCCTTCGCGGTCGGCGCGTGCATCTTCTGGGCGGTGGGCGAGACGCTCATCGGCACGCTGCCGGACCGCATCCCGGCCATCGCCTCCAACGGCATGATGCTCGGCTGCGGGCTGGTGGCGTGGTGCATCTACGCGCTGATCTCGGGCGCGTGGCGTGAGCTGCTCGACATGCCCGGCCACGACATCTGGTGCTACATGGCCCACGGGCTGATCAGCTTCTCGGCGGCGTACGCGCTGTTCGTCACCGCGATCGGGCTGGCCGGGCCGCCGCGCGTGGTTATCATCACCTCGACCTACCCGCTCATCTCGGCCATCGTGGGCTGGTGGCTCTACGGGGAGCGCTTCAGCCCGCGCGTGGCCATCGGCGCGGTCCTGCTGGTCGCCGGGGTGATCGTGCTGCAGTTCGTGTGAGCGACGCTGCCACCGGTGCGCGAGTTGACAGTGCCGCCGAATGGCGATATCGTCTGGTATCGATACACAGATAGCGTGGCTCGAGCACTGGCTGAGGGGGAAGTGGCATTCTCGTCAGGCTACCCGATGCACTGAAGCTCAGGACTACGCACGAACTGATTGGATGCTTCAAGAGCATTCCCGGGTTCCCACGCGTTGAGGATCCGGTCGTGGTGGACGCGCGACGGTTGTCGTTCGTGGAGCCGGCCGGGCTCGCTGCACTGGCTACGCTGTTGCGGCTGCTTCTGTCGTCAAAGGCGCCGGGCGTCCCGGTGAGTTGGCAGGCACCTGAAGACCATAGCGTCTGCAGCTACCTGGCCAGAATGGACCTCCTGAGGGAGTTCGGGATAGACGTCGAGCATGGGCGCCGACCGGTGGCGGGCCGCTTCTTTGAGCTTCACGTGATTGACGTGGGCATCCCTGATGTCTCCAATCGCCTGACCATCCAACTGTGTGAGGTCGCCAACACGAACTGGAACGCCGCCCAGGACGCTATCGGCTTGATGAGCTATGGGCTGGGCGAGTGCATCGACAATGTGGTCGCCCACAGTCAGTCGCCCTTCGGCGGCTTCACGTGCGCACAGGCGTACAGGGCAAGATCTGCGATGCAGTTCGCTGTTTGTGACGGCGGCATCGGAATACGGAGCAGCCTGTCGCTGGCGCGTTCGGTCACATCAGACGCAGAGGCGATTCGACTTGCACTGAGGAAGGGAGTCACGAGCAAAGAGAGCGGGCATGCGGGTGAGGGGCTGTTCGTTATCTCCCGCATGGTGGAAGCCAACGGGGGGGTGCTTGTGGTTCACTCCGGAGAGGCCCGCTACGTCCTCGATGCATCGAATGGGACGGAGGAGACAGACGAGACACCGGCCTTTCCTGGCACCCTGGTAGCGTGTGAGTTGGCTCTTACGCCCAGGAGACGCCTGGAGGACATATTCGACGAGCTGTTCCCCGAGGATGTCGGCGGCGACTGGGCCGACTGGCCAGTTTAAGGAGGAGGACTGATGATCCGCTTGGCAGAGGACTACGGACGGTACCTGGCGGGGCGCGGCATCGCGGCGGTCGTCAGGGAAGCAGCCAAGAAGGAGATGTCAGAACAAGGAACGGTTGTCATTGACTTCGAGGGGGTGCGCGTGGCGACACCGTCCTTTGCAGATGAGCTGTTTGCCGGGTTGCTCGCCGAACTGGGTCCTCAGGAACTGAGAGACCGTGTGACGGTAGTCGGAGCCCGGCCTGAGGTCGGGCGCTGGATACGCCACGCGCTGGAGCGGAAGTCCCGCCAGCTTCACGCCAGCGCCTGAGCTTGCCGAAGGAGGCCCTCGGCGACGACGGTTCAGCGTTGCAG
>CAZTZN010000315.1:0-3539 GCA_964617715.1 uncultured Armatimonadia bacterium
GCCGCCGCCTTCGCGGCTGGAGGCGCCGCCCCGCGCCGCGACGACGCACGGCCAGGAGTGCCGCAGCCACAGAACGGTCTCGCGCTCGTCGCCGGGCGGGGCCCCGTCCACCGCACTACCCCTCCCCGTCGGCGAGGAAGATGGTCACATCCGCGGGCATGCCGGGCTTGAGGCGGCCCTCGGGATCGCTGGGGCGCACACGTGCCCGGTAGACCAGCCGCGTCCGCTCATCCCGGGTCAGCACGTACTTGGGGGTGAACTCCGCTTCCTGCGCGATCCACGTGACCTCCGCCGCGAACGGCCGCTCCCAGCCATCCACCGTGATCTCTGCGCGCTGGCCGACCCGCACGCGTGGCATCTCCGGCTCGGGCACGAAGACCGTCACCCACAGATCGCCCGCGTCCAGCAGCGTGACCAGCGAGCCGCCGGGCGACACCACCTCGCCCTCCTCGACGTTGACGCTGTCCACGATCCCGGCGGAGGGCGCGGTCACCGCATGTTTGCCCAGCGTGATCGCGGCCTGTTCGACGGCGGCCTCCGAGCCCTCCGCCTGCCGACGCGCCACCACGATCTGCTCCTGCGACACTTCCACCTGCCGTGCGTTCTCGCGCGCCAGCCGCACCGCCGCCCGCGCCTCGTCCACCTGCCGACGGGCCACGCGGACCTGCTCGGCGGTCGGCCCGGCCCGCAGCGCGGCCAGCCGCTGCTCGGCGGCGCGCACGGCCTGCTCGGCCTGCTCGACCTGCGCGCGCGCGGCGCGGATGTCCTCGGCACGTGTGCCCGCCTCCAGCAGTGCGAGCTGCTCCTGCGCCTGGCGCTCCGCGGCCTGCGCCTGAGCCAGGTTCGCCTCGGCGGCACGGATGGTCTCCGGACGCGGGCCCTCGAGCGCCTTGCTCAGCGCAGCCTCGGCCGAACGCAGCGTCTGTGCGGCCGTGTCGGCCGCGGTCTCCGCCCTCTCCAGCGCGTCCGCGGAGACGACGCCCTGAGCGTGCAGCTCCCTCATGCGCGCGGCGTCGGTCGCCGCCTTGTCGGCCTGCGCGCGGGCCGTCGCCACCGCCGCACGTGCCTGCTCGATGTCCTGCTCGCGCGTCCCCAGGCGCAGCTCATCCACCCGCGCCTGCGCGGCCCTGACCACTTCGCGCGCACGTTGCACGCCCGCACGCGCCTGGGCGATCTCCTGCTCACGTGGGCCGGCCTCGGCCTTGGCGAGCAGATCGCGCGCCGCCGACGCCTGCGCCCGCGCCGCGGCCACGGCCGCCTCGGCCTCGCGGATGGCCTCCGGCCGCGCCCCGGCCAGCAGCTCAGCCAGCCGCGCCTGGGCGGTCGCCAGCGTGCGCTCGGCGCGCACCACCTGCGCCGCCAGCACCCCCGCCTGCACCTCGGTCGCCACCGCCGACTGCGTCTCGCCCGCGCGCGCCGCCCCGCTGGCGGCCTCAGCCTGGGAGAGCTGCGCTTCGGAGATGTCCGTGGACAGCTCCGCAATCAGGTCGCCTGCGGCCAGCGCGTCGCCTCGCCGCACCGCCACGCGCTCCACCCGCCCGGGCACCTCGCTGCCCACTTCGATGGTGGTCGCCTCCACCGTCCCCGACAGCAGCAGGCGATGGGCCGGGCCGGCCTCGGGGCGCAGCAGAAAATGCCACGCCGCTGCGCCGCCGGCGACCAGCACGAGCACCACGATCATCACGGTGCGCCTCATTGCCCTGTCGCCTCCCTGAGCGCGCGGCCCCGGTACTCGACTGACCGGCCGCCGCTTACGAAGGCATCCGCCGGCCGCCCCTGCGGGTCCAGCAGCACCACCACCGCGTCCCCGTCGGAGGTCACGCCCATGGCCGACATCTCCCCCCGGCCGGTGCGGAAGAGTATGATCGCCTCTCCCTTCGCCAGCGTCGCGCGGATCGCGCCGCAGTTTGCACCGCGCTCGAACGACCCGCCGCTCACGGGTTCCTCGCCCGCGCGATGCGGCCGGATGAGCGTGGCGAACTGTTGCTCGCGCGCGGGCTCAGTCGTCGCGGCGGTCAGATGATACTGCACGAGCTTGATGCGCGGGCGCGGTGGCGGGTCGAACTGATCGGTCTGTGTCACCGTCAGCCCGTCGGGCGCGAGCATCTCGATGCGGCAGCCGGCCTCGCCCACCGCCACGCGGATGTCGCGCTGTCCGCCGATGGTCATCTCGGTGGGCGCATGCAGCCACCACTCGAAGGTCTGCGGCTCGGGCGTGCGCAGGTCGTCGAAGATCGCTACCAGCTCGGGCCTGATGAAGAAGATGTGCCGCGTGAAACGCTCGACCAGCCCGTCCGGATAGGCTCCGGCGGCTTCGCCCGCGACGTAGTCGAAGCGCGCGGAGGTGTCGAAGGCCACGATCTCGCCCTGCGCCGCGGCCGAGTGCGGCATCTGCCCCTGCCCGCCGACGGTAATCGAGTTGACCGAGCGCGTGGACCACATCCAGTTGCGGTGATGGTCGCTGCCGTAGCTATCACGCCGGCCGGTGCGGATCAGCAGCGGCTCACCGAAGGCGTACAGCAAAAAGGCGTTCTGCGCCTCGTAGCCGTGGCTCTGCGAGCCGAAGGGGCTGGACTTGAACTCGATCTGCACGTCATTGCGCGCGTCGGTGATGTCGGTGTGCAGCAGCGCCAGCCCCGTGCCTCGGAAGAGCCTCGAGGACGGCAGCTCGGTCAGCGGGCGGCTGTGCACCGGCGGCAGCGCGCCGCGGATGAAGCCGATGTAACCGCCCCCGACGGACGGGCCGCCGAGGCGCTCGACGTAATCCTGCCAGTACGGGTTCCGCGCCTGCGCCGCGAACACACTCATCAGGCCGAGATTGGTGCGCGCGGTCTGCCCGCCGGTCAGATCGCCGAAGCCCCCGCGCGGGACATTGGGCGGCAGCACATAGAGGGCGAAATCACCCACGCTCGAGAAGAATGGCTTGCGGTAGCCGTCAATGCCCAGCGCCACCCGCTGCACGTCCAACCACCAGGTTACACGGTTGAGGTAGCTGCTCCAGTACGCCGAGCCCTCGTGCCAGCCGCCATCGTCATCCGACCAGACGGGGTAGACGTTGAAGAACACGTTGTCGGCGAACCACAGCCACTCCTCCGCGCCCTCGACCTCGCCCAGGAACGCGATCGCGACCTCGCCCAGGAAATGCCAGGCGCGGTTCGAGTGGCTCGCGTAAGGTCGCCACAGGTGGCGCGGATACAGATGCCGGTACATCTCGTCGCCGCGAACCGCCATGACCTCGCGGCATCTGGCGCGCTCCTCCTCGGTCAGCAGGTCGTTGACGAAGCTGTAGGTGCGCGCGAAGTAATAGTTGTAGGGCATGCCGGCCTCGTCGTTGTAACGATAGCCGGTGGCGCCCGTGGGGTCCCACTGCGCGGCGGCCATGAGCAGCTCGCGCGCCTTCTGCCCGTAGGCCTCGTTACCATCCAGCAGCCGCGTGAACGCGAGCGTCGCCGCCGAGTTCAGCACCCTGGTCGTGTAGGTCCGATTGCCCCACCAGATCTTTCGCCACTCATCCGAGCCGCGCACCATCCCCTCGGGGT
>CAZTZN010000316.1:0-3524 GCA_964617715.1 uncultured Armatimonadia bacterium
CGCCCTCCGAACATCGTTGTTTGCCGTTCGGAGGGGCCGGTCGCCTGACCGGCCCGCCGCTTTCTACCGCGCCCCCATCAATCTTCCCGGCGCGGTCGCAACGTAGCAGAAGTCCGGATCATCGATGAAGAGCGTGAAGGTCGAGAGCGGGCCTTCAAAGCGCGTCTGCGCCACCTCCAGCGTCCATACGCCGCCGTCCTCGCCATCCTCCACGGGCACGTTCAGCGGCGTCACTATGCGCGGATCCACCGGCTTCATCTCCACGCGCCGCCCGGTGGGCGAGGTCAGGACAATGTCCGCCGCGGAGTCGTAGGTCCCCAGCGACAGCGGCACCACCGTCGCGCCCTCCCGCACGTAGAAGTAGAGCGGCCGCTCGAAGCGATGCACGAACAGGCGGTTGGTGTCCATGCACGGGATCACCCAGCGCTCGTTCGCGATATGCACTTCAGCGTCGTTGCTGCCGGCGTCCAGTTGCAGCAGGGCAATGCCCGCCGTCGGCACGGCCACGTCGATCTCGGCGACTTCCCCGCACGGCGCGCCGCCGTCGGCCAGTATCGCCCCGTCCGGCCCGATAAGGAACCAGCGCACCCATGGGCCGGGCGAGAACCCGCCGCCCCCCTCGGGCATGAGGTCCAGCGACTCGGTGTCACGCGTGCGGAGTTCGGCATCGCTCGGCGTCTCGAACTCGTGCCCGGTGACGGTCGCGCACACATGCTCGCCCGCCTGGACCGCCACCAGGAACTGATGGTTCGCGCGCAGCAGCAGTCGTCCCTCGGGCTCCTCGGTCTCTGCTTCGGGCGCGAGTGGCGTCATGCGCGCCATCGCCGTCGCGTCAATCACGTACGGGGACTGCTCCGCCGCGCGTGGGAGGCTCGCCGGGACCTCCGCCGCTCCGGTCGCATCAGGCTCATCGGCGAGCGCGATCTCCGCCACGCCGTAGGTGCGCAGCTCCGGCAGCGTGAAGCGCACCGAGCGCTCGCCCGCCTCGAATTCCAGCGCGCGTGACCGGCCCTCGGGCGTATGCCAGCGCACGGCCATCGCCCGGGTGCGCGCGGGCAGCTCCACCACTGCCGCGAAGCCCGTCACCGGCTCCACCACGGGCGTGGTGCCCGCGCGCCACTCGTAGGCGACCGGGGCCTCGTGCAGCTCGACCTGCACCGAGTGGTTGATCGCATGCAGCAGCAGGCGCGTCGGCCGGCCCTCCAGACTCTGCCGGTAGAGGCTGACGCGCAGGCGCGGGTCGGCCTGCCGCGCCGCGACCGAGAGGCTGCGGCCGCACACGCGGTCGAGGATGCCCAGGGCCTCCCCGGTCATCTGCGCGCGCACCAGCGCCTGCGTGTGCGAGTAGCGCTTGCCGCCGTAGCGGTGATACAGCGGCGGCTGGTAGCCGGGGAGGTTGTAGCTCAGCGCCATCGCCCCGAACGACAGCGGCCGCAGTCGTCGCCACAGGTTGCCGCCGTTCGCCCCCGCGCGCATTACCAGCGCATCCGGATCGGAGCTCTCGGGCAGCACGTGCGCCAGCAGGCCGCCACGGTGCGGGAAGCCGTTGACCCGGCGTGTGGCCGCCGTTCCCAGCACCAGCACCTGCACGCCCTTGTCCTTCGCCATGTCGAAGACCTCGGCGGTCGCCGGGTCCATGCCGGTGACGTAGGGGACGATGACCAGCTCGTAGCGCAACACCGTGGGCAGCCCGAGGTTGTTGCCCATGATGATGTCGAACGGGACCTGATGATCGAGCAGCGTGCGCACCCACAGGTCCCACTCGTACTCGAACTGCGGGTTGATCAGGAACTCAGTGCTCGGGCAGACGATGGCTACCCGCGCCGCCGAGCGCGCGCCCGCGTAGAGGTCACGGTGTTCGTTCAGCCACGGGAACCACACGTGGCGCTCGGCCTCGACCTCCGGGTCGTTGCCCACGGTGCGGCCGGTGAATTGCAGGTCGCAGTAGACGCCGTCGTAGGCCAGCGCCTCGGCGAAGGCCAGCCGGTAGGTCGCGGCCGTGTTGGTGATGGTCAAGTTCCACTCGGGCATGCAGTACAGCTCGCCCTCGCCCACGCCCCGACAGGCGATGTATCCGGGGATGTGGTCGGCGTGCTCGCGCTGGAAGAAGCCCCCGCCCACCGGTCGCCGCCAGTCGCCCAGCCAGGTGGTGCGCCGCTCGGCGAAGCCGATGCTCTCGCCCCCCGCGGCCCAGGTCTCCAGGCTCCCGCCGGGGTTGGGCTTCACGTCGATGGGCGTGCCGTTGGCGGCGACCGGGAAGTTGCCCTCGCCCCACACCTCCTCGCCCGCGGCCTTCATGGCCGCGAAGAACCCCGCCTGCGTCTCCCACTGCCACAGCCAGCTCTCCACGTCCAGCGGCGTGCTCGGCCAGCTCTCACCCGAGCCCATCTCGAGCTGCGCCAGGTCGCGCGTCCCGAACATGCGCTCAATCTCGTCGAGCGAGTACTTCGCCGCCAGCCAGCGCCGGAAGCTCTCCTGGTGGGCCGACCGACGACCGCGCTCGAAGGGGTTGTCGATGAACAGGCCGTTGCAGCCCGCCTCGGCGATGGTGCGCACACAGCTCGCCTTGAAACGCACGTAGTCCGGATCGGCGGCGCTGCCCAGCCACGCGGTGAACTGCTCGCCCGTCCCCTGATGGGTGTAGGTCCAGCCGCCATCGCGCTGGCGCCACTCCCACGGGTCCTGCGCGGGCCTCCGACCGAGGTGGAAGACCGGAGCGTAGCGCTCCCAGTTGTCATACAGCGCCCAGATGCCGGTGCGCCGTTCGTGGTCACCCACGTACTTGACCGCGCAGATATACGGCAGCGTGGTGACCCCGATGGAGGTGTAGTAGCGCTCCTGTGATTCGCGGGTGAGCCGGATCAACTCGGGCACACGCTCGGGCGGCACCGGCAGCTCGGTATCGAGGCCCCAGTAGTAGTCGCTGAAGAAGTAGTAGGTGCGCGCCAGGTCGGGGCGCATGGTCACCATCTCGCGCGCAAACGGCTCCCACGCCGCGCGCAGTGACTGCAGCCGCTCGGTGTCGCTCGGGTCGCAGGTGGCGTAGATGATCTGATCGCGCCACTCCCAGGAGAGGAGCGCGACCTCGGGGTTGACCCAGTAGCCCCAGAAGCAGGTCCGCGGATGGTCCTCCGCCGCGCGGGCGAGCGACATCACGAGCGGCACGGTCATTGCCGCGACGGCGATGGTCCGCAGCATGGCAACGGCCTCCTCGCAAGCGGCGCCGGATGACACAGATCGGTTCGCCGCACCCGGGCGTGGCGCCTGCTCGCGCCCCGGCGCCACGGTTTCGCGCGAGCCGTCACGCGCGCGAGACGCCTCGGACCGTGGTTGAAGCCCGCGTGCGCCGGCCGTTCCTGGAGAGGCTCGACCCCACTCGGGCCTGTGCCGTCGGCGTGCCATCCTTGCGCCCGCGGGCGCACGAAGTGCGCAGCGGCGCGGCCGCCGTGCCGACCGCAGGGAGGCGCAAGGCCGCGCCGCCACCGGCGAGGCGCGCGCAGGTCGCTGCGAAGCAGCGGACGGAG
>CAZTZN010000317.1:0-3436 GCA_964617715.1 uncultured Armatimonadia bacterium
GCCATCCGGAATCGGCCGTCTGCCGTCCGGAGCGACGCATCTTCAGATGCGTCGGCCGTTTGCGTTTGCCGTCGCCGGCGTCGCTTTGAGGGGGCGCCATTCCGCTCCGGCCTGTGCCGTCACGTCGTCGTAGTCCGATACCGCCGCGAAGGTCCCTGCGCCCGAACCGACGAAGCGCCGCGAGGCGAGACACAGAACCGAAGGACGCGGCGTCGAACCGCTTGTGCCACGGGACTGGCACCGCGGCGGCAACGGCGAACGACAGGCGGGGCGCAGGTCCCCGCCCTACAGAACGGCGCGACACGCGAGTCCGGGAGGCGACGCGCATGTCCGAGAGCGGCTACAGTGGAGTTTGCGGAGCAAACTCCCAGGAAGCCACGAGCGCAGCGAGTGGATTCATGGGCATCGTCGAGGAGCTTGAGGTCGAGGTGCCCATGCGCGATGGCGTGATCCTGCGCGGGAACCTCTGGCGGCCCGACGGGCCCGGCCGCTTCCCCGCGCTGCTCATGCGCACCCCCTACGGCAAGGCCAGGGGCGGCATGGAGCGCTTCGTGCGCGCGGGCTACGCCGTCATGGTCCAGGACACCCGGGGGCGCTACGCCTCCGACGGCGAGTTCGTCCTGTTCTCCGAGGACCAGACGCCCGATGGCCGCGATGGCTACGATACCATCGAGTGGCTCGCCGAGCAGCCCTGGTGCGATGGCAGGGTCGGGACCTTCGGGCCGTCCTACAACGCGTGGATGCAGTGGGAGGCCGCCGCCGAGCAGCCGCCCTCTCTGGTGGCGATGTGTGCCGACACCATCCCGCGCGAGATCACCGGCGTGGACTGGTGGGGCAGCTTCCGCCCCGGCCGGCGCATCAAGTGGTGGCTCACCACCATCGCCCCCGACCTGCGCAGGCGCGCCGGCCTCGGCCCGCCGCACACGCCCGCCGAGGCCGTCGCCATCTTCGAGGAGATCGAGCACAATCGCTTCCTCGACCTGCTGCCCTACAAAGACCTGCCCAACTACATGCCCGAGCCGCTGGCAACCTACGCGCGTAACTGGCTGGCCGATCCCGCGCGCCCGCGCTGGCGCTTCGCCGAGAAGCATGCGCGCGTGCAGGTGCCCAACCTCGACTTCTCCGGGTACTTCGACCACTGCAACGACACCATCTGGCACCTGCCGGGCATGCAGGCCAACGCCGCCACGCAGCTCGCGCGCGAGCAGAGCAAGCTGATCCTCGGGCCCTACAACCACGGCGGCTTCGGCCAGCGCAAGTTCGGCGAGATCGACTTCGGCCCGCAGGCGACCTTCGACAAGACGGACCTGATGATCCGCTGGTTCGACCACTGGCTCAGGGGCATTGACAACGGCGTGGACCGCGACCCGCCGCTGCGCTACTTCGTCATCGGCTCCGGGCAATGGAAGTCGGCGGCGACCTGGCCGCCGCCGGGCGCCGAGCCGACCGAGTACTTTCTGCATTCAGGCGGGGTCGCGAACTCGGTGAGCGCCTGCGGATCGCTCTCGCGTGAGCTGCCCGGCGATGAGCCGCCGGACGCCTACACCTACGATCCGCGCGATCCCACACCGACGCTGTGGACGGTGAAGCTGTTCACGCTCCCCAGCGACCGGCGCAAGCTCGAGTACCGCACCGACATCGTTTACTACTGCACCGAACCGCTGGACGAGGAGGTTGAGATCGCCGGGCACCCGGAGGTGGTGCTCTATGCGTCATCGTCAGCGCGCGACACCGACTTCTTCGCGCGACTGGTGGACGAGGACCCGGAGGGCATGGCGCTGGAGATCTGCTACGGGATGGTGCGCGCGCGGCACCGCAACTCCTGGTTCGAGGAGGACTTCATCGAGCCGGGCGACGTGGTCGAGTATCGCATCCGCCTGGGCGCGACCGCCTGCCGCTTCCGCAGGGGTCATCGCATCCGGCTGGAGATCTGCTCGGCCGACTTCCCCAACCACGATCGCAACCACAACACCGGCGGCGACGATCTCGCGGAGATGACCATGCAGCCCGCCGACCAGCAGATCTTCCATACCGCGGCCTGCCCATCGCGGCTGGTGCTGCCGGTGTTCGACGGCTGACGCCTGCTGCGGCGACCGCCGCACGGCGTGTCCGCGGCCATGACCGAGGCGCAGTTGTGTGTACGTCGATCCTGACCGAGAAGGAGTGCATCATGTTCGGCCCACGAGAGCCCCGCGACGGTTTGTGCGACCCCGAGATCACCATCTTCGCGCGCCAGCTCATCGGCCTGGTGTGCCGCAAGGGAGGACTCGACTGCCCGCTGATCAGCGCCGAGGAGGCCGAGCCCATCCTCGAGCGGCTCGCGAGCGACCCGACCGTAACCATCCGCCTGTGTTCGGACGCCGACTGCATCCCGCACTACACCCGGCTCTCGGACGCCGACTGGGAGGCACAGGACCCCGAGGACGTGCTCAACCGCAAGCGCGATCTGGATGTGCTCCAGAAGCTCGGCCTGTGTCCCGGCGACACGCGGCGCGCGCGCTGGCTGATCGAGCTGCTCTTCGAGCGCATACACACGCCGTGGGGCCTGTGCGCATACGACACGCCCGGCTGGGAGGGCTGTGCCCAGGCGCGCAGCGGGGCCTACGAGCGTGTGCGCAATGCGGGCTGGCGGGAGCTGGTCTACTGCCGATCCGACCAGGAGCGGGCGGAGTTCCGTGCAGCGAACGCGCTGGCCATCGCCCAGGGCGATCGCCTCTACGTCCGCCCGCACCATCTGATGTGCATGGCCTGCTGGTATCGCGGCGGCGAGGCCGAGGGCCTGCGCCCCAACGACACCCTGGCGGAGATCCTCCAGCGCATCCAGGCCGATCCTGAGGTGCCGATCACGCTGGTGGAGGGGCAGTGCGAGGCCTGCGACTGCTGCGACGGCTTTCATCCTGAGACCGGCCGCTGCGTGCACGGTGGCGGGCTGATCCGCGACCTCAAGAAGGACCTCGACTGCTTCCAGGTGCTGGGGTTGATGCCGGGCGCGACGCTGCCCGCGCGCGAGATACTGCAACTCATCTTCGACCGCATCGGCTCGACCACCGAAATCTGCGGCTACGGCACCGGGGAGGTCACAAGCACCGAGTGGAGTGTCTGCAGTGGCCCGGGCGGCAACCAGGGCTACGCGAAGACGCGGCGCAGCGGGATGCTGTAGGGCCCGTGGCGGTCGGAAGTCGTTGCCTTTCCGTGGCACGGGCACTCCTGCCCGTGCGCCGTTCCGCACGGTAGCCTGGGTTGCGCACCGTCCGTGGCACGGGCGGCGGCGCCCTCGCCGCGAGCCGTGGGCGTTGAGCGACGTCTTCTCCGTGCCGCCGACACTCCTGTCGGCGGATGCCGTCTGCGCGCCTTCGTGGCGGCCGCTTCCAAGGGCAACGACAACGACCGGGCGGCGCAGGAGCGCCGCCCCTCCTGAAGGCAAACGGCCCCTTGC
>CAZTZN010000318.1:0-3433 GCA_964617715.1 uncultured Armatimonadia bacterium
GCGAGAACAACATCTCCTATGCGGCCATCGACGGTATCGCCGATCTGGTCGGCGCCAGGCTGCACCAGAGTTCTTCCGACGACACCGCAACCTTGATCTGCCCCTCTGGCATCGTCGAGATCACGCCGTTCTCGCGTACCGCACGCCGCAATCTGCGGCCGGTGGAGTTGCCTGCGGTGCCGGTGGTGGTGAATGACGCGCTCTACGTGCCGGTGCGGGGGCTGGGAGCGCTGCTGCCCATCGAGGCGCGCTACGACGACCGGCGCCGGACGTGGCGGCTGATCAGCGGCGAGCGTGAGATGTCCGTGGCCATGGCCGAGGACCTGTTCGAGATCGAGATCGACCGCTCGGACCGCACGCTCACCATCAGGTACGCCGGCGAGCGCCTGGTGCGTTGGGGCCGCTGTGTGGGCGAGGGGAACAACACGCCCGTCGGAACCTTCCACATCCAGAACAAGGCCCGCTGGGCGGGTTGGCGGGCGTACTGGGGCGAATACATCCCCGGCGGCAGCCCGCGCAATCCGCTGGGAGCGCGCTGGCTGGGCACCAGTGCGCGCGGGCGCGAGACCGGCCGTGCCATCGGCATCCACGGCACCAACCAACCATCGTCGATAGGCCGGCGCATCTCCGGCGGGTGCGTGCGTCTGACCAACCGGCACGCCATCGAGATGTATGAGATCATCCCGATCGGTACGCGCGTTATCATCCATGAGTAGGGCGCAGGCATGATCTTGGGCATCGGCACGGATATCGTCTCCACCGACCGCCTCTGTCGGCTGGTCGAGATGTACGGCGACCGCTTTCTGTCACGCGTCTTCACGCGGCGTGAGATCGAGGTCGCCGGCCAGCGCGCGACGTTGGGTGAGCGCCTGGGCACGCGCTTCGCGGCCAAGGAGGCCACGATGAAGGCCCTGGGCACCGGCTGGCGCTGCGGCGTGCAGTTCACGCAGATCGAGGTGCGCAAGCTGCCCACGGGGGTGCCCGAGATCGTCCTCTCGGGCGCAGCGAAACAGCGGGCGGAGGAGCTGGGCGTGAAGCGCATCCACCTGTCGCTGTCGCATGAGACCGACAAAGCCATGGCCGTGGTCATCCTGGAGGGCGAGGGCTGACCGGCGTCGGGCGAGGGAAGCTGCTGATGCGACTGCTCGACCGCTACGTGCTGGGACGCATCACGCTGCCCTTCATCATCGGCCTGCTGCTGTTCGTGCTCATTCTGCTGGCCGAGGTCGCGTACAACATCAGCTCGACCATCGTGGGCGGGCGCGTGGCGCCGGAGCTGATCATTCGCTACCTGCTGCTGCGCAGCCCCCGTGCGATCGTCTGGTCGCTGCCCTTCGGGACACTGCTGGGCGTGTCGATGGCGGTGACCGCGCTGGCACACCACGGCGAGATCACCGCCATGCGTGCGGGCGGTGCGTCCTTTCGGCGCATCTGCGCGGCGCTGGTGGTTGTCGGGGGGCTCGCCAGCGCGGGAGGCATCGCGCTCAGCCAGTGGGTCGTCCCGGGCAGCATGCAGGCCGCGCAGAATACGCTCGCCCGGATGATGATGACGCAGCCGGTGGTGCGCGAGGCGCACAACCAGTACTTCCGCGACGAGCAGGGCCGCATCTTCTACGTGCGCGACATGCTGCCCGCCGAGAATCTGCTGCGCCAGGTGGTCATCTGGGAGCGCGATGAGGAGGGGGTCATCCGGTCGATCACCGTCGCCGACCGCGCTGAGCTGCGGGACCGTGTGTGGAACCTCCAGGACGGGGCGCGCGTGAGGCTTGACAGGCACGGCGAGGTCGTGGGCGCGATCGAACGCTTCGCGGAGCGGCCGGTGACGCTGGCGCATGCTCTCCAGCGTTACTACGCCGAAAAGCGCTCGCCCGCGGAACTCGCGCCGCACGAATTGCGCGACCTCATCGAGGTCAAGGGCCGGACAGGGAGCGATACGCAGCAGCTCGAGGTGTATCTGCAGTTCACGTATTCAATCCCCGCCGCATGCCTGGTGTTTGCGTTGATTGCGGCGCCGCTGAGCCATCGCTATGCGCGTCACGGAACTTACGTGGGGGTGCTGGTGGCGATCCTGGTGGTCTTCCTGTACAATGGCGTGCGCTCGTGGACGCTGGTCTTCGGGCTGGGAGGGGCGCTGTCGCCGATAGTGGCCGGGTGGCTGCCGGACGCGATCTTCGGCGTGCTGGGCGTGGTGTTACTGGCCCGTGAGGAGTGAACCGATGGGATCATGCGCGTGACTATCTCCGCCGGTGAGCTGACGGCGGTCATCGGCGACAATGAAGCTGGCGAAGGACAGCGCGCCGGGTACAACGGCGTGCAGTCACTTACCAGCGTCCACTGCCCGGGCAACCTGTTCGTGCCCGGCATCGCGGGCATCAACCTCGAGCACCTGCTGGACGGCCGTGACATGCCTGACCGCGACGAGTACTTCGAGCCCCGCCGGCAACCCATGGAGGTTGAGCGGCTCAGCGATCAGAGCGCGATGCTGCACCAGCCCGCGACGCCGACGCTGGGCGTGCAGTCAATGGCCGTGTTTACGCTGCGCGTCCCCCACGCCATCGACATCGATCTGCGCATGGTCCTGCGCGAGGATGTGCTCACCTACAACTATCTGCTCGGCTTCTGGGCGAACTACATCAATGCGCCGCAAGACCGAGCGATGCACTTCCTGGGGCGGTCGCGCCTTGAGGAGGTGGGGGAGGGCTGGCAGACCCTCGACACCCCCGCGCATGGTGTGCGCAGCACCGTCTGCCACGTAGACATCGAGCCCGAGTTGCCGCACCGAATGTCGTTCGACACGCTCGCGTTCAGCTACTCGGACTATGGTTACACGCGCCCGTTCTTCTACGGCCGACGCGCGAACATGGTCTTCGCGTTGATGTTCCAGCCGGGCCAGGACGTGCGCCTGACGCATTCGCCCACCGGAGGCGGCGACGGCAACCCGGCGTGGGACTTCCAGTGGGTGCTGCACGAGCCCCGAGTGGACGAGGAGTACCGCCTGCGTGCGCGGGCGATCTACAAGCCGTGGGCGGGCGAGGACGAGATCCGTCGGGAATATGAAAGCTGGGACCCGTTGCTGAGCTGACGGGTCCGGGCGCTCAGGGAGGACCGAGCAATGGAGGGCCACTGGATCAGATTGAACCGGCTGTTTTCCGATGGCAAGCGTGCGGTCGTGGTGGCGGCCGACCACGGGATGTTTCTGGGGCCGATTACCGGCAGCATTGATCTGCCGCAGGCCATTGAGGCCTGGGGTGAGGCCGATGCCCTGCTGCTTTCGCCGGGGATGCTGCAGAGCTGTGGTCATGCCTTCAGCCACCGCGGCGCGCCGTCGGCCATCGTGCGCCTCGACTGGAGCACGGTGTTCGGTGGTCGCTGGGGGTTCACCGGGGCTCATCCGACGCGGGTGGTGGAGCCCGCCGTAGCGCTCGCGATGGGA
>CAZTZN010000319.1:0-3410 GCA_964617715.1 uncultured Armatimonadia bacterium
TCGAACAGCGGCTGGTTGGGGATGTCGCCGAGCACCACCATAGGGGCCGACAGCGCCACTGCAGCCATGCCCAAAAAGGTCAACTCCTCACGACCGGGCGCGCCACCGGTAATCAGCAGCAGAGCGGTCTCCGGATACTGCATCTCCTGCGGAGTGATTATCTGGACGCGGTGGTTCCAGACAATGCCACGCCAGGTCTGCGAGGTGAGTTCGAGGTGAGTAACGTTGGTCTGCCCCACCGTCTCTTCTTTCACGACCCGCCAGCCGTATGAGTCATCCGGCGCGTTCACGTAGTCCAGCACCGGTTGCGACCACGTGTTGGTTACAATCAGCAGTCCCACCCCGATCACCGCCAGCATCTTCATCATCGACGACCTCCATTGCGCTCTGCTTGCAGGCCATTGCCCCTACTGCGCCACTTCGTCATTGACTCCCTCATCACCTGACTGCCGCCGCCCAGTGGTTGCCGCCCGCGCGCACCGTGCCCTCGGCGCGGTCCACGTCGGCCGAATGCATGGCGCCGGCCACACCCGCGACCGCCTCGACATCATGGCCGATCTCGCGCAGCTTCGCAATGATCCCCTCGCCCACGCTCTCGGTGATCATCACGGGCTCGGCGCATTCGACGTGCATGCGCGGGGCCTGGGCGGCCTCCAGCGGGCTGGCATCGGCATCGATGAAGCGCTGCGCGGCGCGCGCCATCACGCTGACGATCTTGCGCCCTCCCGGGAGGCCGGTGGCGATGAACCGTCCGGGCGTCTCGATGAGCATCGTCCCCACGTTGTTGAGCGGACGCTTACCCGGCGCGACGGAGTTCATGCGCCCCGGGCGCGGGTCGAAGCGGCACATGCCGTGGCTGAGGATCAAGCCGGTGTCCCCCGCAACGAAGCAGGCGCCGAAGGCCATGCCCTGGGTGATGGTCGCGCTGACCAGGTTGCCCTCGGCGTCCGCGGCGGACAGGTGCAGCGTGCCGTGCATGGCGCCGGGCGGAAAGCGCGACGGCAGGTCATCGACCCACCCCGGGAACTGCCGGATGCGCTCCACCATCCCCGCGGCGTAGTGCTTCGACAGCAGCCGCTCGACCGGCACGTCCGCGAAGTCGGGATCGGTCAGGTACTCCAGCCGATCGCGCCACGCCAGCTTGAGCACCTCCGCCAGCCGGTGCCAGTACATCACGTCGGCGTCATCCGCCGGCTCGAAGCGCTCGAGCATGTTCAGCATCTGCAGGCAGGTCATGGTGCCGTTGGGCAGGATCGGCCCGTGCACGGTCGCGTTGCGGTAGGTGGTGTGCAGCGTCGGCGTTACGCGCGGCTCATAGGCCGCCATGTCCTCGAAGGTCAGGATGCCACCGGCCTCCCGGACAGAGTCCGCGATCTCCCGCGCCAGCTCACCGCGGTAGATGTCGCGCCAGCCCGCCCGGGCGATGCGCTCGAGGGTCCGCTCGAGGCCGGGCCGACGCATGATGTCCCCGGGCTCAGGCACACGCCCATCGACGAGAAGCTGGCGCGCCGTCGCCGGATAACGGCGAATGACCTGTTCGAGAGACTTGACCGCGGAGGCGGTGCCGCCAAACTGCGGCCCGTCGGCGAGAAGCTGCTGCGTGGGCGCAACGATCTCGGGCCACTCCAGCCGTCCCCAGCGCTCCCAGAGCGTCCCGATGCCCGCCCCCATGCCGGGCACGCCCACCGCCAGCGGTCCGAAGACGTTGGCGTCATCACGCACCGAGCAGGCGTACTCGCGCGAGTTCAGATCTTTCGGATCGCCCGACGCGGGCAGGACCTCGTACATATCCTCGCGCGCCGCCGCCGGGGCCACCGAGTTGGCATCCAGCGACCAGATCTCGCCGGTCTTCCCGTCGCGCACCACGGCGCACAGCACGTAGCCGGTGACGCCCGTGGACTGCGGCTGCAGCAGGCAGGACGCCAGTGCGGAAGCGGCCGCCGCGTCGAAGGCGTTACCGCCCTGCTGCATGATGCGCGCACCCACCCGCGCGGCCTCCTGCGGCTGGGCGGCGATCGCGCCGACCGACGAGACGACTTCGTTGCCCTCGATCATGGCTTCCCTCCATCACGCTTCTAACCTCTCCCCCCGACCCCCTCTCCGTTCCGGCGAGGGGGAGCAACGTCACGCCTCCGCCAGTGCCTCTCCGATCGCCTCCAGCGAGCGAGCGCCGACGCTCGCGGGGATGTTCTCAGTGATGCCCACGGCGAAGCCGGGGCGCCCGTCCGCCTGCGCGATGAGTTCGCGCGTGACGCGCTTGATCTCCTCGGGCTCGCACAGATGCACCGACGAGGGGAAGTTCAGCCACAGGGACTTCCCGGGCCACGCGGTGACGGCGTCGGCCGCCGACAGATTACCGTCGGGCGGCGGCGTGAAGGCCTCTATCACCGGCAGTGGCGTCGCAGCGATCTCATCGCCGATCTGCCGGAGCATCCCATCCATGTGGCAGCAGGGGAGTTTCCCCGCCGGCAGCAATCGGGCGCACATCTCGCGGTAATAGGGCGCCAGGTAGCGCTTGAACCACTGCGGGCCGGCGACGTCACCGGTGATGTTGTCGGGCAGCCAGATCAGCTCCGCGTCCGACTGCGCGGCGATGGTCATCAGCCGCCGCGACTGCTCCCACATTGCATCGAGCACGCCCTCGACCGCTTCCGGACAGTCGGCCAGATCCCAGGACAGGCGCGCGATGCCGGTGTACTCGATCCACAACCGTTGCAGCGGCGTGCGCGCGGTCCACGCGAGCACGACACCGCGCTCGTCCAGGCGCTTGCGCGCGTCGCGGACCGCCTCCGGAGTCGGCACGATCACCGCCTCGCGCACCATGCGTTCGACGATCGCGTAGTCTTCCGGACGCTGGATCCAGTGCTGCGTAGTCCAAGCGCTGCCGTAGCCCGTCTCGGTTGCGACCTCACGGGTGAGCGTGCCCCAAGGGGTGTGCATGCTCTGGCGAGACCGCCCCGGGCCGATCTCTTCGCTCGAGATGGAGACGCCCGGTGTCTCCACGCTGGCAACACCCGCGCTGACGACCAGGCACAGGCCGTCAATCGCCTCACCGCCCTCGGGCAGTAGGCCCTGATAGCAGGTGAAGGGTACCCGGTCGGTTTCTTCGCCGCGCAGGGCGGCCAGCGTCCGTTCCCGCAGCGTCACGCGTCCGTCCTCCGGTCAAGTGGCATGGGGTTCTCGGCCTCCGCGAACCGGCAACCGGGAACGACAACGCCGACCGCGGGCGACATCCTCCTCGCGGTCGTCACCCCTCCGCCCCATTGCCACCGAGCAGTTCGGAGGGGCGGGGCGCCTGACCGGCCCCCCGTTGCCGCTGCCGTCGCCGTTTCCCGTTCGTGCGGCCGGTCGCCTCACCGGCCCGCCGTTCCCGTTCGGCCGTTGCCGTTGTGCCCCCGGCGCCCTCGCCG
>CAZTZN010000320.1:0-3307 GCA_964617715.1 uncultured Armatimonadia bacterium
GTACGTGGCCGACGGTGAGCGCTGGCTGGTCGATCACGACTACCTGGTGCGCAACACCACCGAACACTGCATGTTGTCGGTGCTGCGGAACGGGCGCGCCGACGAACTGGTGCCGAGCATGGCCGAGCTGCGCTCCAGTGCCGACCTGCCGGGATGGGGCATCGTATGCACCGCGGTGCCCGGTTATACGGGTTTGGACTGGCGGAGGGCCGTGATCTGGCGCAAGGGGCGATACTTCGTTGTCCTCGATGACGTGACGGCCCGTGACGAGGCCGGCTACGACCTCGAGCTGACGTGGAAGACCGAGGATCTGGACGCGCAGTGGATCGACGATGGGCGCATCTTCGTCGCCGACCGGAGCGCCTTTGCGGCGAAGAGCGCGAACGTACTGGTCCAGGATGACGCTGAGGCCTCGGGTGGCCGGTCGGTGGCGTTGACCGCCGCATCATCGCGGCTTGCCGCGCGCCTTGAGCTGCCGGGCGGCGAGTACCGACTGGAGGTGCGCGGCTGGGGCGTGGACGGCAGCCATGACTCGGTGTGGGTACGCATCGACGGCGGCGACCCGATCGCCTTCGGCGTGCCGCAGGGCGGCTACGGCGGCCCGATGGGGGCCGGCCCCTCGCCGACCGCGGGCAAACCCATCACCATCCCCGACGGCGACGTGCACATTATGTTGGTGACCTTACGCGAGCTGCCGCCGGTGCAGGTCGATCGCTTCACCTTCTACCGCGGCGCGCAGCCGGTGCTGACCATCGAGGCCGAGGAGGCTGAGCCCTTGCGCCCCGGCGATGATGTCGTTGGGGAGCCGAAACGCTTTTATATCAAGTCCGCCGAGCCGGCCCGCTGCCGCGTTACCACACACGAGAGCCAGGGTATCTCCATCCCCCTGTGCGTGCTGCACCAGCGTCGGCATGTCGAATTGACCACAGGCGGCGGTACGCGTTTCGCGTCGATCTTCTACAACGTCAGCGGCGCGCGTTCAGGCGAGTACGACCTGGGACGGATCGGCCCCGGTCGCTATCTCGTCACCGGCGACGATCGCGCGTTGATCGCGGTCGATGAGCTGGAGGCCGGCGGCGTCACGTGTCGTGCCGATGTCATCGTCATCGAAGACGGCCGCATCCTGCTCGCGGGCGCAACCGCGCTTGCGACAGGTGACGACCGATGGACCTCCGACACCCCGGCAACCGTCGTGCTCGACCTGGCGAGCGGCCGGCTTGCCGTCAACGGAGCACCTGCGGATCGCCTGACCCTTGCCGACGCCGATCGCATGGCGGTGTCGCGCCTGCTGCGAGCGCAGCCGGAGCCGATTCGGCCGCCGGATGATGGCGCGCAGGTGGTGGCCACCGAACCTCGCTGGCGCGTGCAGTTCCCCGAACCGGGCGAGGTGCGCAGACTGCTGAGTGCAGACCTCGACGCGGACGGGACACCGGAGGTGCTGGTGGCCCGGGGACGTTGGTGCCACTGTCTGGACCTCAACGGTCAGGTGCTTTGGAGCTTCCCTGCAGAGGCCACCGTGCTCGACATCGCCGATGTGCAGGCGCGCGACATGCCCGGTCGTGAGGTGGCGGTCGTATCCGCCGACACGCACCTCTACCTGCTCTCAGCCACCGGCGAGCTGCTGGACAGTCACCAGCCGCTCGGCCCCCCGCACAGCCAGACCTTCGGCGACCGGCCCTGGAAGCTGTGGGTGGTGGACGGCATGGACATCGATGGCGACGGGCTGGATGAGCTGTTCACGGTGATGGACAACTATAAACTAATCGCGCTCGACCAGGACTGGACGCGGCTGTGGGAGTACGGGCAGGTCGCCCACGGCGCCATGGACCTTCAATTCGCCGACTGGGACGGCGACGGCGCCGACGAGATCTTCGTCTCGGACCGCTACGGCTACGTACACGGCGTCACGCAGGATGGCAGGCGCGCGTTCATCGGCTACTCCTCGATCGGTGATGTGCAGTTTGACATCGCCGAACTGCCCGGCATCGGCCTGAGCGTCATCTATGGGTCATCGACCGGTGACCTGCTCACCCGCGGCCCGGACGGCAAGGTGGCGTGGCGGTTCGACAACTTCGGCTATGCCGTGCGCCGCATCCGTGCCGCCGACGTAAACGGTGATGGAGCGCCGGAGATTCTGATCGCGTCGGACACCGGATACCTCTACGTGGTTAATGCCGCGGGTGAGGAGTTGTGGCGGGCTCATCTGGGTTTCGCGGTCAACGACGTGACGATCGGCGATCTCGACGGCGATGGTGTCGCCGAGATCATCGCCGCTGCGGAGGATGGGCTGGTGCGGGTGTTCGCGGGCGACGGCACGGTGCTGCGCACCATCACCACGCCGGCCGCCGCGCGCCGGGTGTGCCTGCCCGGAAGCGGCCTCGTCCTCGCGGCGACCGCATCCGGCGAGCTTGTCGCGTATTGACGCGAGGGCCACGGGACGGGCCCGGGCCGTGGCCCTCGCGTCATTTACTCGAACCGCCACGAGGGGATCGCCGGCCCGTCCGACAGGACCTCCTCGACATAGCACCCGGTCCGCGCGCTGGGAGGCGCGCCACGGTGTTCGGCGCTGTCCAAGACTCTGTAGGCGAGCAACGCGTGCCATTCGCCGTCGCCCAGGCGCACTACCGCCCCCGAGGGATGGTCCACCAGCCACCGTGAGTTCGCCGACGGTGCGCCGAACTCCGTGCGCGCCGCGCGTATCGTGACGGGTTCCGCCAGGTCCGTGCGCTCAGCGTTCAGCGGCCAGATGCACAGCGTTTCGCGGCCTGTGCCCGGGAGGTTCGCGGCGATGTAGGGCGTGCCGTCGGCGGCGCGGTTGATCGAGATCGGCCCCGGGCTGTGAGCGCCGGGAGCACTGATGACCTGCTCCCACTGCGGCTTGCCCTCCTCCAGGTGCAGGACCCGAACGTCGGGGGTGCTGAACACCAGCCGCCATTGCGGCCCCCCTTCATACCGACGCCACACGCGCACTTCCGAAAACCGTTGTCCGCCGGAACCGCGCGCTGAGAACAGCAGCGCTCCGTCGCTGTCGCGGATCAGACTGGGCTCGGTCCAGGATTCGCCCAGTGGCGTGACCGGGGAGAACTCGACGGGCTCCCAGACTCCTCCGGTGCGAGACCACCGGACCACGCCCGATGACGACCGCGAGCCGTCACTCACCAGAGCCGCCAGGAGCAGGTCGTCGCCGTCGGGGATGGCGTTGGTGATTCCCGGCGCCGATATCCGCCAGGCGGTGTCCCCGATCAGCGGGTGGGAGCGGTCGGGCGGCGAGCTGCGTACCGCCTCAAAACGCTCGCCGTCATAGCTG
>CAZTZN010000321.1:0-3179 GCA_964617715.1 uncultured Armatimonadia bacterium
CGCTGATGTCTGGGCCGCCCGGGGAGCTGGCCGGGCCCGGCGCCGGCAACGACGTGGCCGCCCTCATGTACACCTCCGGCACCACCGGCCGCTCCAGGGGCGCCATGCTCTCGCATACCAATCTCGTGACCAACGCCCAGTCGTGCGTGGACGCAGTTCACATGATGCCCGACGACGTCTTCCTGACGGTGCTGCCGCTGTTCCACTCCTTCGGCGCGACCGTGTGCATGATCACGCCGATCCTGGTCGGTGCCACTTCCGTGCTCCTGCCCAGGTTCGAGGCGCTGGCGGTGTTGCAGGCCGTCGAGGCCGAGCGCGTGACCATCTTCGCGGGCGTGCCCTCTATGTTCGCCTGGCTGACCGCGCTCAAGGCCGAACGCGTCCCGGACACCTCCAGCCTGCGCCTGTGCATCTCCGGCGGCGCGGCGCTGCCCACCGAGATCATCGAGCCCTTCGAGGCGCGCTTCGGCTCCACACTGCTCGAAGGCTACGGGCCGACCGAGGCCTCGCCGGTAGTGAGTGTCAACCGTTCGCGCAACACGCGGCGCATCGGCAGCGTGGGCCCGCCGTTGCCGGGCGTGGAAGTGCAGATCCAGGACGACGAAGGGTGCCAGCTCCCGGCGGGTGAGGTGGGGGAGATCTGCGTGCGCGGCGATAACGTGATGCTCGGCTACTGGCACGCGCCCGAGCAGACCGCCGAGACCTTCCGCGACGGCTGGCTGCTCACCGGCGACCTCGGGCGCGTCGATGAGGACGGGTATCTCTATGTTGTCGATCGCAAGAAGGACCTGATCATCGTCGGCGGACTCAACGTCTACCCCCGTGAGGTCGAGAACATCATCCGCGAGCTGCCCGAGGTGCGCGACTGCGCGGTCATCGGCGTGAAGTCGGCGATGCTGGGCGAGCGCGTCAAGGCCTTCGTGGAGCCGCACGAAGGGCAGGCGCTGGACGAGGAGCGCGCGCTGACCTACTGCCACGAGCGCCTGGCGCGCTACAAGGTGCCGCGCAGCATCGAGGTCGTCGAGACGCTGCCGCGCTCGGCCACCGGCAAGGTGCTCAAGCGCGAGCTGCGCGCGCGGGAGAGCGGGTCGGGTTAGGCCACGGCCGTCGGACGGCGAGGCGGGCGCAGGATGGGTCCGCGCCCGCCCGGCGGGTCCGTACCGACGCTCCCCGCCGGTCTACGTCCCCGGGTCACCGGCCGGCGTCGCTGCGGGCGCGGCCTGATCCTCTTCGGTCGGGTGCGCCGCCAGCCACTCCGACGCCGCAGCGACGATCTGGGCGCCATTCTTGACCGACATGTGGCCGTGCTCGTCCCACACCGCCTCGACGCCCACCAGTTCCGCCAAGAGACCCCACAACGTCTGCCGTCGGATGTGATCGTCGGTGGCCAGCGACCCGATCAGTGCTGGCCATCGCGCCAACTGGCGCAGAGACGCGGCAACCAGAAGACGCCGGTTGGCCGCCTTCACGTCTGGGTCGAGAGCGGCGAGAGCGCTGGCCGCGCCAAGCTGCGTGTTCAGTTCGGGGGCTTCGAGGGCCCCGAGGAGGTAGTGGACGCCGCCGGTGACTCGG
The DNA here is from genome assembly GCA_964617715.1 of uncultured Armatimonadia bacterium. Taxonomy (GTDB): domain Bacteria; phylum Armatimonadota; class Zipacnadia; order Zipacnadales; family UBA5352; genus JALGVA01. The sequence continues at coordinate 1,573 of CAZTZN010000321.1, forward strand.
AAGTACTCGATAGCCTGCTCTACTCTACCGACGCGCTCCTCCCAAGTTGCGCCATCGGGCGGCCTTGCGTGTAGCCACCCATGCATCCGCTCGGCCTCCGCCGCGACTTCGCACAAACGTCGCAGCCCCGGCAGCGCCTCCGGCCCGAGCGCGAGCACCGCACGTTGGGCAGCCGCGACTTCCCCTTCATCGCCGGAGCGGAAGGCATTCACCACCTCCGGCAGCGTTGGCGGGTCACTGAGCGTCAGCTCATCGGCACAAGCGGTGGACGGAGCCGTCAGTGCTATAGCGCTCGCCGTGAAAGCGAGTAGAACCCCCATGTTGCCCCACATGCTACTCATCCTCCCAACCTCCATTGTCAGCCGCCGTGGATGACCCATCATCCACCCACTTGCCCTCAACCTTCGTCAGCCGCACGTGGACCCGCCATGGCAGCGGATCGGAGATCACGTGCCACGCGTACCCGAGTTCGATTCGGGCGAACTCCTGGTAGTACAGCCGGAGCTCAACGCTGTCCCCATCAGACCCGTCTTCGTGGGATATGATGAGTTGGGGCAGGTCCGCTCCGGTGAGGGCTCCCGGGGCGGTGGCATCGTACGGGTCGTTATCCTCGTCGCCCGTCGTGGGATCATCATTTCCCACTGCGGGAACCTGCGCGGTCTGCGGCCACTCCGGCCAATCGGCCCAGACCAGCATCCCGCAGTGCCCACAGATGTAAGGGGCACCAGCGAAAGCGATCTCGTCATCGTTGATGAGCTTGATGCGCACGCGTCTCGATTCATCCCACACCTTGTCAGCGCCAGCACTGAGGTCCGCCCCATAGTGCCAGGCAGCGTCCTGCTCAGGAGGCACGTCGGGAGGGGCCACGTGGTACCCGCCGGACAGACGCGGCCGGCTCCCATCGGTGATGATGGTGGCGGGCTGGATGGTGAAGGTGAACAGGTACCAGTCCTCGGGCTGAACCGTCGTAGAGGTCTCTGCCACATCAGTGTCCGTTGACGTTGGGCCCATAAGAGATCCCGAGCACCAGACCACCCACACGCGGAACTCCTTCATCACGGTGTCATCGAGCTTGATGCTAACGACGTGTCGGGCGGCGGCGTCCTTCGGCACCGTCGCCTGCAGTGGGTCCTCGGGATCTTCGGTCGCGCCCTCCCAGTCGATCCGGTCTTCGAGCCCCTGCTCATCAGGCGTCAAGCTCGCGGTTATGGTCACTTCATCCTGCGCCGCGCCCTTCGGGGTCACGAAGTGAACCATACGCTCGTCCACCGGCAAGGTGCTCAAGCGCGAGCTGCGCGCCCGAGAGAGCGGGTCGGGGTAGGCCACGGCCGTCGGACGGCGAGGCGGGCGCAGGATCGCCCCGCGCCCGCCCGAACCGTCTTCGGCTACCGCACCCACGCGATGCGGGGCGCGGCCTCCCAGTCGATGGTGTGCCCGAGCGTCTCAGCAGTGAAGCGCAGCGGCACCCACAGCTCGTCCTCAATAGTCTGCGGCGCCACCTCCATCGCGCGCTCCTGGTCACCCACCAGCGCCACCGGCGACCCGGCGCGCATCTCGATGGCCGGCCCCTCCGGCGCCGTCAGCGTCACCGCCTGCCCCTCCTCGCT
>CAZTZN010000322.1:0-3147 GCA_964617715.1 uncultured Armatimonadia bacterium
CCGATCAGGCCTCCGGCGCCGCTGGGACCGTCGCAGGTGGAGGCGGCATATGAGTCGCCAAGCTACGAGGTGCTTGGCGACGAGAACATCGGTGTCCCTGACAGCGACGCGACCCCGCCCGCAACCGACGAGGCCGTTGCGGATGAGTCCGTCCCCGAGGCCGATGGGCAGGAGGACGTGCCCGATCTCGACGCGATGACGCGGGCTCAGCTCTACCGTTACGCCACCGAGGAGTTGGGCTTGAAGCTGGACTGGAAGGGCACGACCGCCGACGAGTTCCGTGCCGCTATCCGTGCGGCCCTGGGGATTTCGGACGAACCAGCGGGGGCGTAGTCTGAGAGGAGGCGTGGCGGCGCATGGCGGACCCGGTAATCACCAGCGATCAGGTGCTACGGCGGCTGGTGGGCGTGCGGCCGTACCTGGAGCAGATAGACGACCTCTCTGAGATCATCGCGGAGAACATCGACTATGCCGTGGCCGAGTTCGAGCGCGAGCTGGAGATGTGTGTGTACCGCACGGTCATCAGGCAGGACCCCGCGCCCGGTGAGGTGGAGGGCGTGGATTACGATCTGCGCGAGCCGCCGCTGGACTGGCAACGACGGACGCTCAGGGAGTTGCCTCGCTTCCGCATGCGCCGCCGCCCGATCATCAGCGTCGAGTCGATCCGCATGAAGCTGTCGGACGACTTCGACGTGTTCGAGTTCCCGCCGGAGTGGTGGCAGGGGCATATCCAGCACAACCTGGGGATTGTGGCGGTGGTGCCGGTGCCGGTCGGTAACATGGCGCTCACGCCCACGGGGCAGGCGGTGTACACCTGGATGACGGGGCGCATGCCGTGGCCGACGATACCTCAGTTCGTGCGCATCAACTACACGGCGGGGTTTGAGGACCCGGCCAACGACCCGCGCCTGGCGGAGTTCCGCAGGCACCTGGCGCTCGCGGCGGCCCTGGGCGTCTTCCGGGACGTGAGGGACCTCATACCAAGCAGCGTGTCACTGGACGGCGCCAGTCAAAGCTTCGACGCGGTGCAGCAGCGACTGGAGGAGCGGCAGAAAGAGAAGGAAGACTTCTTCGAAGCCTGGCGACGCCGGTACGTGCCCGCGAAGATTCTCGTAATCTGATGGAGCCGAGATGCTGAACCCAATTGCCGCGCGCCAACTGATCGCGACCCAGGGCGAACGCATCCGCTGGTTCGAGGCGTTGCCGTGCGATTGCCGCGACCCGGGCGACCCTGACTACGGCGACTTCGCGACCTGCGGGAAGTGTCAGCACGGCTACGTGTATCGTGAGCGCATGCTGCCGGACGGCGTGAAGGCGCTGGTGTACCGTGAGCGCCGCCAGTTCCTGCACGCCGACTGGGGCTTCGTAGGCGTGGGTGAGCTATACATCACTACCATGCCGGATCAGATACCCCTGGGCAACTTCGACCGCGTGGTGCTGACCGAACGGGCGATGCCCAAGAAGGAGCTCGTGCGGCTGGACGAGGACGTGCTGCGCGAGGAGTTTCCGCTGGTGGTGCTGACCGTCGCGGACGGCGACACCGAGTTCGTCGCCGGGGTTGACTACAGCTTCGACGAGGCGGAGGGGCGGATTGTGTGGCTTGATGGCGGGGCGCGGCCCGACGGCGCGATCTACACGGTGCATTATCGTTATGCTCCGGTTTACTGGTACACCGGCTCGTCGATGACGGCGCCGCGGCCGATGCCGGGACACAGTGTGCAGTGGCCGCAGACCGGCCTGCTGCAGGTCAGCTTCCCGACGGAGGGGTAGTGGTGGACCTGTCCTACTGGCGCTATCTGGACGAGACGCACCCGCTGTATGACCGGCCCGCCGACGCGGCGCGGTGGGAGTTCGTGACCAGCGGGCTAGTTGCGGACCCGTACCGCACCCCCTCCGAAGCCGAGACCGTGCAGCTTCCGACCGGCCAGCCGTATCCGCAGGAGGAGCCGCTGCACATGGCGGTCACGGGTCTGCCGGCTCTCGACTGGTATCAGAACGCTGCCGGTCACACGGTGCTCACGATGCGGCTGCACAGCGAGTTTGTCGCGGGCATGGATCTTAGCGGGGTGGTGGCGGCGGCGCGCGCGATGTTCGAGGACTTCAAGCGGCTCAGCGAGGGGCCGCTGATTTACGCTGACCTGCGCAAGCTCAATCACCCCTACGGCTATGGCGCCCCCGACGAGCCGTCGTCGTGGGCGAAGCTGCGGCGCCCCCGCAGGGTTCCGCGCTACGCCGTGTTGCTGTCGGGCAGGCGCGTCAGCCTGGGGCACATTCGCGGCATCCGTGGGAGCGTGCCCACTCTGGCCGTGGTGAACAGGCAGACAGGCGAGTTCTATCGGTCATGGCGCTGGACATATTCGGTGCGCGGCGACGGGCTGACACTGACCTTCTGGAACGAGCGCAAGTCCGAACGGGGAGCGCCCGTGGCGTGGTTCCTCGCCCACGGGACGCGTTACATGCAGGCGCACGGGCCGTGGGCGGTGGTGCCGCGCCGCCACTGGCCGCTGGTGGTAAACGCCTGGCGGCGGGCGGCCCGCGAGGCGGCGCAGCGCCAGCGGCTGGGGGAGGGGCTTTACGGGAGAGAGGAGGAGGTGTGATGCCGACGGAGCTGGTGAAAACGAGGCACGATGAGCGCCTGTGGGAGAACGCGAAGGCGCAGGCGAGAGAAGAGTACCCGGAAGTCACCGAGAGCAGTGATCGGTGGTGGAGGATCGTGAACGGCATTTACCAGCGGATGCGGGGCGTCGAAAAGGCCGCGGATGTGCGAGCGGGGCTGGGTCGGAACCGTGGCAATGCCGCCGGGGCCGGGCCAGGCGGTGTCTGTGTATGTCCGCAATGCGGGTATCGTCAGCCTCACGAGATCGGCGAACCCTGTTACGAGGAGAGCTGTCCCGAATGCGGCGGTTTGCTGGTTCGCGAGGTTGAGGCCGAAGAGGCCGAGGAGATCGAGAAGGCCCCGGACGAACCGCCGGTGGGCACCGGCGAGCGCTTCCGGCGGCTGCGCGGGAAGCTGGCTCGTCGAGATGATGTTGATGATCCCGATGCCCTGGCAGCGTGGATCGGGCGCAAGAAATACGGCAAGAAGCGCTTCCAGGAGATGGCGGCGCAGGGGCGGAGCAAGGTGAGCAAGGCGATTCGGCCCCTGCT
>CAZTZN010000323.1:0-3128 GCA_964617715.1 uncultured Armatimonadia bacterium
GGTAGTAGGGCGCGCACGGCCCGTGCGGGGCCGCGCCCATGCGGGCGCGGCCCCGACCGTGTACGCCTCTCGGAGGAAATGCCGAGCGCGACGCGAAATCGCTCCCGAGTCAATGAACCGCATCGTCTTTGCCCGGGAGGCGCTCCCATGAGCGAGACGTATCGAGCCGCGATCATCGGCACCGGTGGGATCGCGCGCACACATGCGGGCTACTACATGGCCGGCGAGCGCACGCAGATCGTCGCCGGCTGTGACATCTCCGAGGAGCGTCTGACCGCGTTCTGCGACGAGCGTGAGATCGAGGGCCGCTACGCCGACTACGAGCAGATGCTGGCCGAGGTGCGGCCCGACATCGTCAGCGTATGCACCTGGAACGGCACCCACATGCCGATCAGCATCGCGGCCATCGAGGCGGGGGCGCGCGCGGTCATCTCCGAAAAGCCCATGTCCGATGAGCTGGGGGGGCCGATGGACGCGGTGGCGCTCGCCGAAGAGCGCGGCTGCCGCTTCGTGGTGCATCATCAGACGCGGTTCTCGCCCGGCTACAACGCCGCGCGCCGACTTGTCGCCGAAGGTGCCATCGGCGCGCCCGTCTCGGTGCACATGCGCACCGGCGGCGGGCTGCTCAACTCCGCCTCGCACCTGATCGACGCCGTGCGCTTCATCCTCGGCGAACCCGCCTGGGAGTACGTCGTCGGCTGGATCCAGCGCGACACCAATCGTTTCGAGCGCGGCTCATACTGCGAGGAGAAGACGCACGCACTGGTGGGCTTCGCGGGCGGGCATGAGCTGGTGGTGTCGGTGGACATGGTGGATGGCGTCAAGCACAAGCACTTCCAGCTCCTCGGCCCCGAGGGGGTCATCAACTTCGATCGCGAGCAGGCCACGCTCATCAACGCCCGAGGCGCGCACGAACCGCAGGCTATCGAGCAGCCACGCTACCTCGACGAGCTGCTGGCGTGGATGGAGGGCGGGCCGGTGCATCGCAACGTGGCCTCCGGGGCGCTGGAGACCCACCGCATCATGATGGCGATCTACCAGTCCGCGCGCATCCGCTCGCGCGTCGAGCCGCCCTTTGAGAAGCGTGGCTGCGCGCTCGACGAGATGATCCTCGCGGGCGAGCTGCCCTGCGCGGGCGAGCCCTACGACATCCGCAGGCCCGAGGCGCTGGCGTGGGTGGCGGCGCAACGGGAGGCCGGGCGTTCGTGACACCGCGCATCATGGCAAGAGAGCGAGCCAGATGAAATGAACGGCAGTCCAGTATGGCCAAGCGGTCCGAAGCTCGCGATCTCGGCGACCCTGGCGCCGAGGGCTACCGAGCGCCACCTCCTGCTGGTGTTCCTGAACATGGAGCACTCAGGATGGACCAAGGAGCAGGTCGAGGCGTACCGTGAGGTGCCGCCGCTTCCCGAGGGAGCCTCCGACGCTCAGCGCGCGCAGCTTGCGGCCTACGATGCCTTTGATGCGCGCTTCGAGAGTCGCAAGGCGGTCAACAGGGCGGCGAAGCGCGCGCTGCGTCTCGATCCCGACTGCATCGATGCCTTTCTGGCCCAGTGGCAGATAGAGTGGGAGGACAGCCCGAAGGCCCTGGAGCTGGCGACGAAGGCACACGCCGCGGCGCGCGAAGCCCTCAGCACCGCGGAGGCCCCGCCCACGCATGAGGACGACCTGTGGAGCAACTTCGTCAACCGCCCCATCGTCCGGGCGTACACCGCGCTGGCACTGACGCTGTGGGCGCACGAGCGCTTCGAGGAAGCCGTCGCGATGGCGCGCGAGGTGCTGGCAATGAACCCCGGCGACAACCTGGGCATCCGCTGGCACCTGCAGAACTGGTACCTCACCCTCGGACGCGTACGCCCCGCGCGCCAGTTGCTGCGCGACTACACTGATGAGCCCTGGGCGGCGGCCGCGTTCGCCGGTGCGCTGGCGGAGTTCGCACACTCCGGCCCGTCGAAGAAGGCGCGCAAGTGCCTCGCCCGGGCGCAGGAGATCAGCCCTTTCATGTTCCGGATCCTGCGCTCCCCGGTGGAGTCAATCGACGTTCCGGTGACCTGGGACTACTACATATCGGGGAGCTGGCAGGAGGCGCTTCAGTGGCATCCGGTCGTCCGACCCGCCTGGGACGCGTTCCCGAGAGCACTCGAGTGGTACCTCGAGATGGACGAGCAGCCGGACTTCGTGCGCCGCACTGAGGAGGGGCTGGTACGTCTGGTGCTGGACATGGCTGAGGAATCCGGCCTGAGCTTCCCGGACGCCGTCCGCGCCCTCCAGGAAAAGGGCCTGCTGCCCGATTACGATCTCTGAGCGTTCCGGCACAGCCCGAGCAGTGGAGGGAGAACACATGCGCGCAACAGCGTTGACGACGACGATCGTGCTGGCGCTCGTGGCGGGGGCCACGTGGGCGCAGCAGCCGGTCCTGCAGTTCGATTTCGGCAACGCCGACTCGGACGTCGAGGTGGGCTTCACGCAGGTGACGGCGGCCACGCTCTACTCCCCCGAGCGCGGCTACGGATGGCGCGATAACGCCGTGCTCAAGGAGGCCGACCAGGGCAGCGGCAACGCGCTGCAACGCGACTTCATCTACGGCTACGCCGCCGGCGGCGACCAGCGCGCCGACTTCCTCATCGACCTCGCTCCGGGCCACTACTGGCTCGCGCTGATGGCGGGCGACATGCGCTACAACCGTGGCGGCCTGCCCATGGACGTGCTGGTGGACGATGAGGTCGCCATCTCCCGGTGGCACAACCGGAAGTGGGAGTACCGGCTGGTGGAGGTGGAGGCCGGCGAGGAGCCGGTCGCCATCGGCTTCCGCAGCTCGGATGTCCCTGAGCGCCGCTACGCGTGGTGGCACTGCAACGGCATTGTCGTCCTGGCGGCGGACACGCGGGAGGATGCCGAAGGGCAGATGGACGCGATGTTCGCCGCCCTTCGTGATGCGTGGTATGCCGACTACGAGGAGGTCTTCCCCGAGGAGGATCCGGCGCGCGGGGAGGTCAGCAATGACGATGTGCTGCGCGGCTATGTCGCCTTCGCCCGCGATTATCTGGACATCGTCTACCCGGCCACCATCCCATCGGAGGCCGAGCGTCGCGCCGAACTGTCGGCATGGGCGACCCCTGGAGAGTATG
>CAZTZN010000324.1:0-3018 GCA_964617715.1 uncultured Armatimonadia bacterium
AACACCAGAGCAGCGTCGGCTCCGCGAACGGCGGTCGCGCGAAAGCTATCTCGCCGGCGTCGGCTTCGGCCCGCGTTACTGGCATGCCACCTGGGAGCGCGTGCGCCCACCGGCGCGCGATCAGCTCCGCCGCTACTGCAAGGGCCTGAAGTCTCACCTTGAGCGGGGCGAGGGGCTGGTCATCGAGGGGCCGCCGGGGGTCGGGAAGACCCAGGTGCTCAGTCTCATCGCCCTGGCCGCGCGCGACGTCAGGTTTGTGTGCCCCGTTGATCGCATACCGCGTCAGCCCACGGTCGCGTACGTGTTCTGGCCGATCTTAGACCGAGCGCTGCACTCGGCAGATTTCGAGCATCGCCAACTGGTGCGCGAGTGCGAGCATGCCGATCTGCTGCTCATCGACGACCTCGACCGCATGTACGCGTCGGACTGGGGCATGTCCGAGGCCGATGCGTTCTTCGAGGAGCGCTATGCGCAGATGAGGAGTACCGTCATCACGCTCAACAGTGCGGTGGTGACGTTGGATGAGCGGCTGGCGCGAGCCGTGGACCGCTGGAGGGAGACGATGCAACGCATCGGCATCGGTGGCGATAGCCAGCGGAGGTACGGCGATCATGATCAGAGCGATATCGGCATGCCAGCTCAGCAGGGCATGCCGAGGAGGTGAGAGATATGGATGACCGGCTGGAGGATGGTCCGCGATGACCGATGCCTACACGCTGCTGGTCGGCGACGCCTTGGCGCGCCTGCGCGCCGTCCCCGACGCCAGCGTGGACCTGTGCGTGACCTCGCCGCCGTACTGGGGCCTGCGCAGGTATGAGGGCGGCTGGCGCCAGTGCTCGCTATGGCGCGTGCCCGAGGGCATGGGATGGTGGCGCAGGACGCGCGGCTGTAATCCGTTCCGCCTCCCGGGAGACCCGGCACGGCGCGCGGCCATGCTGCGCTACTGGCAGGGCATGGCCTACCTGCACGGCGGCGTGCAGTGCCCCGAGACCGGCGCGCGCATCGACGCCCTGGGCCTGGAACCGCACCCGGCGCTGTACATCGCGCACCTGTGTGAGATCCTCGACGAGGTGCGCCGCGTCCTCAAGCCCACCGGGGTGTTGTTCCTCAACATCGGCGACAGCTACTACAACGGCGTGATCGGCCAGTCACACAACACCAACCCGCCGTCCGCACGGATCGCGCGCGGGATCGAGACGTGGGCGGCCCCCGCGGCCGGACCCGATCTCTGGCTGCGCCCGAAGCAGCTCCTGGGTATCCCGGAGAGGATGGTCGTGGCACTGCAGGAGCGCGGTTGGCTGGCCCGTAACGTGGTGACGTGGGCAAAGCCCAACCCGATGCCGTACTCGCGCAGTGACCGCTTCACGTGCTCGACTGAGCGCATCCTGGTCATGGGCGCGGGTGCCGACCCGTGGATCGACACGACGGACGCCCGGCTGCCGCACAAGTCGAAGGGCCGCAAGCCCGGCAATCTCTCGCGCATGTACTTCGACCGCGACCCGGCACACGAGGACCGCTCGCATAAGCGCCGACCGGGTGATGACAACAGCTATCATCCGCAGGGGAAGAACCCGCGCGACCACCTGATCCTCGACCGGGCGGCGGCCCACCGCTGGCTCGACGAGCAGCTCGATGCCTGGGAGGCGTTGCCCAACGACCTGCTGGTGCACCCGGCAGCGTGCTTCGCCGAGGCGCACTTCGCGACGTTCCCCGAAACCTTGCCGACCCTGGCGGTGCAGGTGGCGTGCCCGCCACACGTGTGCGCCAACTGTGGCGCGCCGTGGACGCGCGTCACCGACACCCGCGAAGGCGACCCGCATGAGCACTACACAGGCACCGCGCGGCATGACTACGCGGTCGCTGGCGCGCAGGACCCGTCCGAGAGCAAGCGGCGCATCCTGGCAGCGATGGCGCGCGAGGTGCGCACCGTGGGCTGGGAGGCCACCTGCGCGTGCGGCGCGGCCAGCGTGCCCGGCACCGTGCTTGATCCGTTCCTCGGCTCGGGTACGACCGGCGTGGTGGCGCTGCGTGAGGGCCGGCGCTTCGTGGGCGTGGAAATCGCGGAGACGTACGCGGTCATGGCGCGGCGGCGCATGGACGCGGTCCTCACCGGCGACCTGCGTGGGCGACCGGAGCACCCGGAGGCGCGGGCGGCGCTGACCCCCGCCGAGGAACTGGCCGGCCAGATGGCCCTGTTCGGGGAGGTGGCGTCGTGAAGACAATCACCGTCACCGCCGAGGCGCTGGACGAACTCGGCGCGGGCGATAGCGAGGAGGGGGCAATCTCGTGACACTCGACCTGATCTACCAACCGCGAGGCCGCGCAGCGGAGTATGCGGACTGGGCGCTGCGCGGCATTTTCCGAGGCTGCCCGCATCGGTGCCGCTACTGCTACGTGCCGCAGATGCTACGGATGGACCGCGAGCAGTTCCACAGCGAGGTCACGGTGCGCGAGAACTTCCTCAAGCGTCTGGAACGGGACCTGGACCGGATCGGGCGCGCCGGCGGTTGGCCGGTGGAGCACGGACCGGTTCTGTGCTGCTTCAGTTGCGACCCGCTGCCGTGGGGATACGAGCACCTGCACTGGGTCACCATCGAGGTGCTCGCGCTACTCCGGTCGGCGGGTGTGCCCGCCACCCTGTTGACCAAGAATGGCCACGCGGCGTACGGCGTTATCGCCATTGGCGCGCTTACCGACGGCACGTTCGCGACGACTGTCGTCTTCGAGGAGGACTCTCCCCGCAGGCGCTGGGTGTGGGAACCCGAGGCACCGTCAATCGTGGGCCGCTGGTGGGCGCTGGAGGCGGCCCATGAGCGCGGGATTGCCACGTGGGTCAGCGTCGAGCCGGTTATCGAGCCCGACGAGGCGCTGGCGGTCATCCGCCACGGCCAGGAACTCGGCTGCGTCGGGCACTATCGCATCGGGCCGTTGAACCATCACCCCCACGCGCGGACCGTGGACTGGCGCGCGTTCGGCGAGAGGTTGGCCGAGGTGCTCGTGGAGACCAACGCGCGCTAC
>CAZTZN010000325.1:0-2985 GCA_964617715.1 uncultured Armatimonadia bacterium
CGAGCGTGGCGTCGAGGATCGCCGGTAGCACCCCCACCAGCACGATGACCGCCGCCGAGGCCCTGGGCGAGCGGGTCGAGTATCTTGGTGATCGCATCGATCTGCCCACCATCGGCCTCACGCTGCTGATCCGCGGTGAGGCGACCATGCCCGGTGGGACGGGCGCAACCGGTGGCGGCGCCGGCGCGCCCTTGAGCATCACCAGCCCGCAGCAGGGCGCCACCGTCGGCCCACGCATCGAGGTCTACGGCACCGCCCCGGGCGGCTCCATGCTGATCCTTGAGACCGAGGTGCACGCCCAGGATGACAACGAGCTGCTGCGCGTGGTGCCGGGCATCCGCCACGCGGTGCCGGCCGACGGCAACTGGCACTTCGCCATCGCGGCGCCGGTGCTCCCGCCCAACATCGCCGAGCCGCTGTACTACATCATCAACGCCTACTACGAGATCGGCGGCCAGGTGTCCGATCCGGTCAGCGTGCGGGTCTACCGCTGACGCCGGATGACGGTTCCGCGAATGCGGGCGCGCACATCGGTGAGGCATCGATGTGCGCGCGTGTGCTTACAGGCGCGTCTGAGGAGGAGCGAGCGTGACTCGATGCGGCGAGGTGGCCGGACTCATGGCGATGGTGTTGCTGGTGGTGGCGCCCCCGGGAGGGTGGGCGGCCGAGGAGTTGCCTCCGTTCTGGATCGCAATCGCGCTGGACAACGCCCAGCTTGACGCCGGACCGCAGGCGCGGCCACCCGTGGAGACCACCGAGCCCATCGCGACGGTGACGCCGGGGCAGACGGTGAACCTGCGCGCCAAGCTGGTGGGAGGCCGACGGGCATACATGATGTGGCCCCAGACCTATGCTAACGTGGGCCCCAACACCACCATCGAAGCGCACGGCTTCGACCAGATGAGCTACACGGTGCAGACCGAGACCTTCCACGGCACCGGTGAGTGGACCGTGACCGAGGAGAGCTACTCGTGGGACACGGGAGGTCGGGGCGCGCTGAGCCCGACGGTGGACAGCGGCGAGCGCGCGGTGTGGACGGCCCCGATGGGTCCGGGCACCTACACGCTGACCGTGACCGGGCAGGTGAAGTTCCACTTCGTGCGCCAGGCGCCGGGGGGCACCGTCGAGCAGGATGAGGACAGCGGCCGCGTGTCGCGCAGCTTCGCCATCGCAGTCATGGGGCCGGCCGAGCAGCAGCCCGTGAGCGCCGCCGAGGCCATGCAGCACATCCTCACCCGCTTCAACCGCCTGGGCACCGGGCCGGAGATGGATGCGTGGATGACGAGCACCATCTCGGCGGGCTCGCTCAACAACATCTACTCGGTCTTCACCGACGTCAACGACAACTACGTGTGCGGGGCGTGGCAGGGCCGGGTGCTCGACATGCTCGACGCCATGCGCAACGGCTCACCCGAGGAGAAGGCGATCTTCGAGCACTATGACTACGGGCCGATCCAGGCCTACTACGGCGGCCATCAGGCGGTGGTGGTCTACCCCAGGGGCACCGACTGGCGGCAGACCGGCACCGTCCTCGACCCGTGGCCCAACCAGCGCCCGGATACCTATACCATTCAGGCGTGGGAGGACCGCTTCTGGTTCGGCGTGGGGCCCAGCTCGGTGTACCAGGGCCAGTACCCGCTGACCGGCGGCGCCGACTATCCCAAGCCGCGCCTGAGCATCCCGCCGGACCACATGGCCGTGCTGCGGCGGCTCCCCAGGGACCAGCGTGATCGGTACCTGGCGCTCACCAACGCCAACGACCGCGCCAACTTCATCGCCAACCTGCCGCCCAACGTGACGCAGAGCACCGCGGTCTCCGTGCAGTCTCCGGTGCGCATGCTCATCACCGACGTGCTGGGACGACGGGTGGGCTGGCAGGATCAGACGACTTTCGTCTACGAGATCCCCGGCGCGGACGTGGATGTGTTCCCGGAGCCCGATGGAACCTTCGGAATGACCGCGCTGTTGCCCTACGCTGAGTACAACGTGCAGGTGACCGCTGACGGGCCGGGAAGCTTCGGCTTCGTGCGCGCGATGCCCGCGACGGTCACCGCCAACCCGCTCATGCAGGCGGAGAACGTGCCCATCGGCCCGGGACAGAGCTTCAGCTATCGCCTGTCGCCGGGCATGCCGGACGCTGCGCTGGTCGCCGCCGACGGCACGCACAGGATGCTGGCGACGGTGCCGCTGAGTGCGCCGTCCCCCCCTGGTGACAAGCCGGGCGGACCGATGAAGATCACGACCACCGCGGCGACGGCCGGAGTGACCATCACCATGCCGCGCGAGGGCGATCGCGTCCAGGGCCGCGTTGAGGTGCGCGGGACCGGGCGGCCCGGGGCGCTGATCGTGGTGAGCACCGAGGTGCACGCGCAGGATGATGATGAACTCCTGCGCGACGTCCCCGGCTCGCGCCACAGGATCAACGACGACGGCACGTGGCAGGTGTGGGTGGCGGCGCCGGTGCTGCCCGCCAACATCATGGAGCCGCTCTACTACATTCTCAAGGCGCAGTGGATGACCGCCGACGGCCAGCAGTCGGAGGTCGCGACGGTCCGCCTCTACCGCGCGGAATGACCCGCCGGGGCGAGGCCCCCATGACCATGGCGATGATCACCCCGACCCGAACGATGCACAGGGCGGCCGGCACGCTGGCCGCCCTGCTTTTACTGTGCTGCGCGGCGGCCGCCGACAGCCCGGACGCGCAGATCGCCGCACTGGTCGCGCGCGGCCAGGTGCCGGCTGCCGCGCAGCTCGCGTGTGAGTGGGCGGCCCGGGAGCCGGGCAACCACGAGGCGCTACGCACCTGCGGCGAACTGGGGCTGCGCACAGGGATGAGCCGGGCGGCCGAGGAAGCGTTGCGCTCACTGCTGTTCTTCGCGCCCAACGATCCGGATGCACTGCTGCTGCTCGGTGAGGTCCTGATCGCGCGCGGCGACTACGCGGGGGCGCGCGAGCAGTTCGAGCGCGTCATCCACCTGCAGGCAG
>CAZTZN010000326.1:0-2944 GCA_964617715.1 uncultured Armatimonadia bacterium
CCGTGTTCGACTTGTCATTGTAGCCGTAGGCGAGCGTCACCAGATCGGGCTGCACGCCGGCGAAGTCGCGGCGCCACCAGAAGCGCGCATCGTTGACCTTGGCGCCGCCCACCGCGCGCGAGTAGCAGGTGATGTCATCGTAGCCCAGCCGCTCGCGCAGGATGGCCTGCAGCCGCGTGGCATAGCGCTCGTTGTCCCGGTCGGCCAGCCCGGTGCCCGCGGTGATCGAGTCGCCCATGCACTGGATGGTCACCGGCTCGCGGTCGCGCAGCCGGCGCAGTACGTCCTCGAGCGGGCGTGGTGTCGGCGCCGGCTCCGGCTCGGGCGCGTCGGCGATCAGGCGCACCTCATCGATGGCGTAGGAGTGCTCGGGCATGGGTGCGTTGTTCCACCAGATGGTCCAGCGGGTGCCCAGGATCACGGTGCCCACGCCGCCGGGCGGCAGCATCCCCGGCTCGCCGATGGCATGGATCGGCGGCTCGGCGACCATCTCACTGAAGTGCGCGCGCACCTCGTGCCAGGTGGTGTCCGCCAGCGGCACGTAGAGGCTGTAGGCGTAGCGCATGTCCGAGCCGAAGCCCGCAAAGGTCACGCAGCCCCAGTTGTCCGAGCCATCGCCGCGCAGCATGAACGAGACGCCGTTGCACCGATCGCGCTCGGCGCCGCTGTCGAGGAGCGCCGGATCGGCCAGCACCATGACCTGACCGGGCAGAGTGACCTCCACCGCGGCGCCGGAAGCGCCGTCGTCGATGAACTGATACTGCGCGGGCTCGCGGGTGACGCGGATGCCCTCGCGCGCCGCCATCGCCTCCTGGTCGTTGAAGTCGATGAGCGTGAATCCCTGGGCGTGCAAAGTGGCGCACGCGAGGACGGCGACCACCGTGACGGCTGCGGGTCGGTACATGGGCGTCCTCCCGGTCATCCGATGCGCCTGACGGCGGCGCGGATGTCGTCGAGCGTCTCCTCGATGCGTCCGAGCGCGTCCGAGATGCGGGCGGCGTACATGATGATGCACACCATGGGCAGCAGCGGGAACAGGATGGGCACCACCAGGGGTACCAGGGGGAAGTAGTCGCGCATCAAGTCGATCACCGGACAGCAGGACGGGCTTTGCTCCTCGGCCGACATGGCGTCTCCTCCACTGCGGCATGGTCGCAGCCTGTCGAAATCAGTACTTCGGTGCAGCCGCGTTCGGTCCTGCCGACGGCCTTGGTGCCTGCAGGCTATCTCCGTCCCGGAGGGCGAGTTGAGCGGGAGCCAGCGGGCATTGCTCCTGCCGCCTGCGTCGCTCGGTCGGCGAGAGTGTCGTACTGCGAACAAACGCGCCATCATCGGCGGGTACGCAAGGGCATGAGCGCATCGACGCCGAGAAAGCCCGCCGACAACGCTCATGCCCGGTAGCGCAACAGCAGGATGCTTGCCCTCAGGGTGGCGGCGCTCGTCTACTCGTCCGCGATGAAGGGCATCATCGCGCGCAGGCGCCTGCCGACCTCCTCGATCGGATGCTTCTCTGCCTGCGCGAGCAGCGCCCGGTAGCACGGCCGCCCGGTCTGGTTCTCGAGGATCCACTCGCGGGCGAAGGAGCCGTTCTGCACCTCTTCGAGCATGCGCGCCATCTCGGCGCGCGTCTCCTCGGTGACGATGCGCTTGCCGCGGGTGAGGTCGCCGTAGGTGGCGGTGTCGGACACGCCCCGGCGCATGCCGCCGATGCCCTTGTTGTAGATCAGGTCCATGATGAGCTTGAGCTCGTGCAGGACCTCGAAGTAGGCGATCTCGGGCTGGTAGCCCGCCTCGACGAGGGTATCGAAACCGGCCATGATCAGCTCGGCCACGCCGCCGCACAGTACGGCCTGCTCGCCGAACAGGTCGGTCTCGGTCTCCTCCGCAAAGGTGGTCTCGATGACGCCGGCCTTGGTGGCCTTGATGGCCTTGGCGTAGGCCAGCGCGAGGCCCATGGCGTTGCCGGTGAAGTCCTGGTAGACGGCCACGAGCGAGGGGACCCCGGTGTCGGCCACATAGCACTCGCGCACCAGCGCGCCGGGCCCCTTGGGGGCCACCATGAACACGTCCACGTTCGGCGGCGGCACGATCTGGCCGTAGTGGATGTTGAAGCCGTGCGAGAATACGATGGCGTCGGCCTCATTGAGGTTGGGCTCGATGAGCCTGTTGTAGACCATCGCCTGCACGTGGTCCTGGGTCAGGATCTGAATGACCTGGGCCTGCTTCGCGGCCTCCTCGGCGCTGACCGGCTCCCAGCCGTCGGCGACGGCGCGCTCATAGTTCGGGGTGCCCTCCAGCTCCGACACGATCACGTCCAGGCCACTGTCGCGCAGGCACAGCGACTGCGCGCCGCCTTGAATGCCGTAGCCGATGATCGCTATCTTCCTGCCCTCCAGCATTCCGAGGTCGGCGTCGTCATCGTAGTACATCTTCGCTGCCATGGTCGGTCTCTCCCTTCGGGTGATGCCAACGGCCACGGTGCGCGACCGTCTATTGCCCGTTCTCAGTATCCAGCACGTCCGGCCCCGAATCGGTTGCGCGGGCGCGCCCGATCCCGGGAAACACTACGCGGCGGTAGAACGCTCCCAGCAATGCGCCCACCACGATGAACAGCAGCGCGCTCAGCGCCAGCGTCGCCACCGAGTGCAGCCCTGCACGCTCGGTCTGTGGGTTGTAGCGCACCATGTATCCGAACAGACGCCAGAGGGCGTAGATAATCGGGCCGAGCAGCCCGACCGCCAGCCCGCGCCAGGCCACGCTGGCTCCCTGTCGCAGCACCGCGCCCGCGATGGCGCCGATGACCAGGCCCACCAGCGGGCCCGCCCACACGAGTGTGCGCAGCACCGCCTCGGCCTGCTCGACCGTCACCAGTTCCTGCATGATCCCTCGCGTCCTGCGGCTCCGGCAGTTCTACCCCTCGCGGCCCGCGCAGTCAAGTCGTGTC
>CAZTZN010000327.1:0-2939 GCA_964617715.1 uncultured Armatimonadia bacterium
CGCCGGGCGTACTCCTTCGCCATGCGGACGCGCCGGGCGATAACCGCCCGCACCACGTGCGTGTTCGCCATCGCCCGCAGTATCTCGTAGGTGAGCCCCGTCGCCTTCTGCGGCTCCTCGTAGCCCTTGTAGGTCCCCAGCCGTGCCAGTGACGGGATGATCCGATGCGGTATCCCGCGCGGGCTGCCCTCCTTCACCGCCTTGAGCAGAGGGTCGTCGATGCGCTCGCTCTCCCGCGTGTTGACCGCCATCATGCGCCCTCCTGACTGTCGTACAGCAAGAGCGCCCGCTCATCAGCGGGCGCTCCTCGCCTTACTCTAACCTACCGGCTCAACGCCGCCGCCACGCGCGCTGCGCGGGGCGTCAGTCGTCGATCACCAGCGGATCGTCGCGCGCGACCACCTCGGGCACAGGCTCCCGCACCGGATGGATGCGCACGGTCTCATAGGCGACCACGGCGCGCAGGATCGCCAGCCAGGTCTCCTCGCAGAACGGGCCGTCCGGCAGGTCGTTGCCGCGCGTCCACCACTCGCCGGCGCGCGGCTTGCGCGACGAGGCCACACAGCCCAGGTAGTCCGGCGTCGCGACGACCGCGTACTTGTTCGTCTCGGTGTAGAAGTAGAGCCGCCAGCAGTCGGTGCCTAGCGACTCCGACTGGTTATGCTGGCTCGGCCCACGCACCAGGCCATAGGTGAACCGATGACCCAGTTGCGCACACCACGTCCTCAACTGCTGCTCCACTGCGGCCAGGTCCGTCTCGGCGTACTTGCGCACTTCGCTGATCGTCGGGTCCTCGGGCGTCATAACGACACCTCCCGTCGATGATGACCGCGGCGCATAACGCACCAGCGGGTGAGGCCATACATGCGCAAAGCGCCCGGCGGAAAGTCCGCGCGGGCGCTGGGGGTTCGGTGCAGCGAGTGCGGCTACTCAGCTACTACCCGGTCTCCACTCGAGCGCCTTGCCCGGCCCCACCACACCCTCGGGCACCGGGATGTGGCCGGGGCGTACCTTCAGCTTCCTGCCGGTCTGCGTGTCTTCCACCTCACGCGGCAGCCCCGGCCCCAGTTCCAGCAAGGTGACCTTCGGCCCGCCGCTCCAGCGCGCGAACAGATGCCCGGCCACCGTCGCATAGTTGTGCGCGTGGCGCCAGTGGTCCGGCCCCGTATTCTGCCAGAACGAGCACGGCTGACCGTGGTCGTCCACCTCGGTCCCCCGCACCATGCTGGTCATCTCGCTCACGAACATGCGCCGCAACTCCGCCGGCATCGCGCAGAAGAAATCCTGCTGCAACTCCAGGCGCCGCGCCGACTGGTCCAGGGTTGCAGTCCGGTCCAGGTTGACCTTGTGCTCTCGCCGGTCCAGCACGATGTTCTCGCGGTCCGCCGCCTTCAGCGGCTGCGCGGCATACCATGCCAGGTAAACGCGGTTGGGGAACTGCGCCGCCAGCTCGCGCGCCTTCGAGGTCTCCGGCATGGCGTCGATGACGAGCCGCTGGATGTTGAACAGATGCATGAGTTCGGCCAGGCGGTCCCAGCCACAGACCTCCAGGTGAAGGTAGCTGTGCGCCCCCTCGGCGTCGATGGTGCCGATCAGGACGCGATGATTGTCGGGCCGGGGCGACTGGTCGCAGCCGGCGAAGGTGGCCTCCTCCGACCGCGCCGCCGGCGGGAAGCCCACCATCACCCTCGCCAGGACCTCCTCGTTCACCGCCAGATCGCCCGACGCTTTCGGCAGCCCCAAAACCTCGTTGTAGAACAGCTCGGGATAGTCCTGATACTCCTGCTCTTGCTCCGCCGCGACGACGCGCGCCGCCGGCCAGTTCGGCATCAGCATGCGATTGAAGTGATACATCCGCCACGTGTAGTTGCCGGTGCGCCCGTCCACCCACCGACCGGCGCGGATGATCTCGCGCGTGAGTTCGTGCCCGCGAGCGCAGATGTAGAACGGCACCTCCGCGTCCGCCGCCACGCTGTCCGGCCAGGTCAGCGGGCTCTCGTCACCGCACACCGGACAGCGCACCAGCCACTGCGTCTGCGAGCTGTCCTCCCAGTGCGCCGCAATTCCGAACTTCGGGATCGTCGGCGTGCTGGTGATGATCCGGCGCGCCCACTCACTCGCCGCGGTCCGGCTGCGGTACAGGCTCAATACGTCCGGCCGCGAGCGGTCGATCTCGTCGTGCACCAGCATGTCGGCGGGCTCGCTGATCGCCGCGGCGTCGGTCTGCGCGCCCCGAAAGAAGATCACCGACCGGCCTCCGTCCGGGTGCACGAACACCTTCACTTCGGTGCTGTCCACGCCGCGCATTCTCTCGCTCAAGTAGGGCGACGCCTCAATCGCCGGCTTCGCCCGCGTCCGGCTGAAGTCCCGCACCGCGAGCTGCGTGTGCATGGTGAAGATGACGCGCACCTGATAGGTGTCGCAGAAGTGATACGTGTCCGCCAGCGCCACTGTCGTCTTGCCGACCTGCGATCCGCACATCAGGCCCTTCTCCTGTGCGCGGTCGTTCATCGGCTGCACCATGTGCGGATAGGCCTCGAAGTCGAGGGGCTCGCCGCGTTCGGTGCGCATGTACCGCGCCGCCCATTCGGCCACCGGCACATGCACCCGCTCCTCCGCCCGCATCCCGCTCTCGATGGCATCCACCGCCAGGTCCAGCACATCAGCCCTCTCGATTTCGGCCAGACTGCGCAGTTCGGTGCGGCTCATTCCCCATCGCCTGCCCCCGTCATGAGCGCACGCAGCTCGGAGATCACCGCCTCCCGCTCCGCAGGATCGGAGACGTGCCGACCGATCGCGCGGCCTACTCCCTCCAGCAACGCACGCAGTTGATCGTCTGCAAACCGCACGTTCACCGTGACGCCCTCCCGCGACTGGCGCAGCCGCTCCAGCGACTTGGTGGCGAGGTCGGTGCATTGCATGATGTAGCGCGGATCGGG
>CAZTZN010000328.1:0-2922 GCA_964617715.1 uncultured Armatimonadia bacterium
GCCTGGTGGTTGCGGGCGGGCATGACCAGCCGATGAACGCGCTGGGCGCGGGCGTGATCCGCGAGGGCATGTGCGTGGACGGCATGGGCACGGTCGAGTGCATCACCGTCGCCTTCGACCAACCGGTGCTCTCGGAGGCGATGCGCGCGCACAACTACGGCTGCTACCCGCACGTGGTCTCGCCCATGTACGCGACCATCGCCTACAACTACTCGGCGGGCTCGATCCTGCGCTGGTGGCGCGACCTGTTCGGCGCACAGCAGATGGCGGAGGCGGCGCGCCGTGGCGTGGACGTGTACGAGGTTATCCTCGCCGACCTGCCCGAGGGCCCCAGCGGCCTGCTGTGGGTGCCCTACTTCGCGGGATCAGGCACGCCCTGGCTCGACCCGCACGCGAAGGGCGCCATCATCGGGCTGGCGCTCGACACCGACCGGCCGCGGCTGGTCAAGGCGCTGCTCGAGGGCACCTGCTTCGAGATCGACCTGAACGTGCGCGCACTCGAGGACGCGGGCGTGGCCATTGACCGCCTGCGCGCCACCGGCGGCGGCTCGCGCAGCGACGCCTGGCTGCAGCTCAAGGCCGACATCACCGGCAAGCCGGTGGTGCGCCTGAACATCAGCGAATCGGGCTGCCAGGCCGGGGCGATGCTCGGCGGCGTAGCGCTGGGCGTGTGGCGCGACCTCGCCGAGGCCACCACGGCGCTGGTGCGCGAGGGCGAGGCCTTCGAGCCGCGCCCCGCTCAGCAGGCGGCCTACGCCGAGCTGCGCGAGACCTACGCGCACACCTGGCCCGCCCTTCGCGAGATCGCGCACAGACTGTGAGGGCCGGCGGGCAGGGCACTCGCCCGACCCGGAGAACACCGCAGCGGCTGCAGGATTGGCGGGCGACGGCGCCCGCCCGCTTGTGTCGATGGCAAACTCATCCGCAAGGAGCCACCACATGTCCAAGCTCGCCCTGATGTACGCGCTCATCGCCGTGCTCGCCTGGGGCCTCGCTCCGGTCTTCGACAAATTCCTCGCACGCGTGTTGTCTCCATGGACCATCGTGCTCATCCGCACAACGGTCACGATGATCATCGTGGCGGTCTACGCGATTCGCAGCGGCGCGCTGAGCGAGATCCGAGCGCTGTCGAGCGGCGATGTGCCCATATGGATGATCGTCGGAGCGGTGGTGGCCAGCGCCATGCTGGGCGGGCTGATCGGCCAGCTCGCCTACTACTACGCGATGGCGGGCGCGGACGCGTCGCGCGTGGTGCCCATCACCTCGACCTATCCGCTGGTGGCCGCCCTGGCGGCCATCGCCGTCTACCGCGAGCCGCTCACTCCCTACAAGGTCATCGGCGCGCTGCTGATCGTCGCCGGCGTGATCCTGGTCTCGGGCGTGCTCAATTCGCAGGTGCAGGAGCCGCCGGCGTAGGGCAGGCGCACGACAACGGCCTCCTTCCGCGTCCCGATCCGGCCCACCGACGGGACCGCCGGGGAAAGGGAGAAGAGGCCGCGCCGGCGGCCGGGGCTGAGGAGGTCTTGCGTCGTCGCGCGTGACAAGCTCCCGAGGGGAAGGTACACTCGCGCAATATGCCACTTCAAGGAGCCCTGAACGGCCTCTCATGACCTCCCGCCAGCGCATCCGCGCCGCCTTCAGCGGCGAGCCCGTTGACCGCGTGCCCATCTACTGCGCCGGCATGCACGGGCGCATCGCCGACCATGTCCTCGGCCGCGAGGCCTTCTACGGCTTCGGCATCCAGCAGTGGCGCGAGGCCATGGCGCTGTGGCGTGGCGAGGACGCCCATGCCGAGTTCCTCGAGCGCACCCTCGCCGACACCATGGCGTGGAATGACGCCCTCGACCTCGACCTCGTGTTCGTCGGCGGCGGGCGCTACCCCCTGCGCCCCACGCGCATCATCGACGAGTACACCCTTCTCTTCGGTGACGAGGACGCGACCTGGCACGTCATGCGCTTCGACCCGGTCACCGAGCTGTTCCAGCGCGTGGACGGATCCCCGGTGCCTGAGACCGTGCTCGAGGATCTCGACGCCCGCGTCGAGGCCGCCGAGCGCGAGGCCGAGCAGTACGCTCCCACGCCCGATGATTTCCCGCTGCAGAGGTATGCCGTCGAGTACTTCGGCGACCGGCGCGAGGTCTTCGGCGCCGGCATCATGGTCTACGTCCCGCGCGAGCGCGCGTGGCTGGAGGCGATGGTACTGCGCCCCGACCTGGTGCTGCGCTGGACCATGGCGCTGGCGAAGAAGGCCGTGAAGAACGCGCGGGTGATGGCCGACATGGGCCTGTGGGTGCTCTTCGGCGGCGGCGACTTCGCGGGCAAGAACGGCCCGCTCTACTCCCCGGCGAGCTTCGCACAATGCATGAGCCCGGCGGTGCGCGCGATCTCCCGCGGCTGCGAGGAGGCGGGCGTGCTGCACATGTTCGCCAGCGACGGCGACCTGTGGCCGGTGGCCGACGAGCTGTTCGGCAACTGCGACGTGCATGGCTATCACGAGATCGACCGGCGCGCGGGGATGGACCTCGAGAAGCTGCGCGACCGCTTCCCGGAGCTGCGCCTGATGGGCGGCATCGCCTCGGAGACGCTGCACCTGGGCACGCCGGAGGACGTGCGCGACGAGTGCCTGACCGCGCTGGAGGTCGCGCGCCGGCGCGGGCGAATCATGGTCGGCGTCTCCAACACCGTGGTCGCGCCGACGCCGCTCGAGAACTTCGACACCATGATCGAGACGCTGCACGAACACCGATGACCGAGGAGCATGTGATGACCGGCAAAGAGCGCGTGATGGCGACCTTCGAGGGCCGTGAGTTCGACCGCGTGCCCATCTACTGCGCGGGGCTGTCGTGCCGCATCGCCTCGCACGTGCTGGGCCGCGACGCCTTCGTGGGCCACGGCAAACAGCGCTACCGCGAGTCGCTGGCC
>CAZTZN010000329.1:0-2914 GCA_964617715.1 uncultured Armatimonadia bacterium
GAAGGCGTTGGCGCCGACGATGGCCTTATTGGGCTGCACCACGAAGCCGGTGACCATCGAGACCAGCCGCGAGGTGGCCATGATCTCGGGCGTATTGATCTCCGTCACGGCGTCGAACTCGTCGCGGCGCGTGTGCAACGCCATGACGATCTCCTCCAGCGCCGCATTGCCCGCGCGCTCGCCCAGCCCGTTGATGGTGCATTCGACCTGCCCGGCGCCGGCCTTCACCGCCGCCAGCGAGTTCGCCACCGACATGCCCAGGTCGTCGTGACAGTGCACGCTGATGGTCGCCTGATCGATGTTGGGCACGTTCTCGAACAGGTAGCGGATGGTGTCATACATCTGCCACGGCGTGGCGTAGCCGACCGTGTCGGGGATGTTGATGGTCTTCGCTCCGGCCTCGATGGTGGCTTCGACCACGTCGCGGAGATACTCCAGCCTGGTGCGCATGGCGTACTCGGCCGAGAATTCGACGTCGTCGCACAGGCTTACCGCCAGCTTGACGGCGTCCACGGCCATCTGCAGCACCTCGTCCTCGGTCTTGTGAAAGCGCTTCTCGACGTGGACGCGCGAGGTTCCGATGAAGGTGTGGATGCGCGGCCGGGCTGAGTACTTGACCGCTTCCCAGCAGCGCTCGATATCCTCGGGCAGCGCGCGGGCGAGGCCGGCGATGGTCGGCCCCTCAATCTCCTGCGCGACGGCACTGACCGCCTCGAAGTCCTCGGGGGAGGAGATCGGGAAGCCGGCCTCGATGACATCGACGTTCAGGCGTGCGAGTTGTCGGGCCACCTGCAACTTGGCCGCCATGTTCATACTGGCGCCAGGTGATTGTTCGCCGTCACGCAGCGTCGTGTCGAAGATGGTGATTTTACGGGGCATCTGGTATCGCCTCCTGTGGTGAACTCGTGTTGTGCGTACCGGTGCCGGAGCATCGCGGGAAGGTGGCCGGCACCGGGCCACCAGCCCGCCGCATCAGAGACAGGTCGAGATCGGGATCGTCCATGCCGCCACCTCCTCGCGACTGCAATGTGCCCATTACACAAAAAGCCCCCGATCTCCGAAGAGACGGGGGCCATCTGGCCTTCCGCGGTACCACTCTTCCTGGCCGCCTGAAGTCCGCAGACCTCGGCGACCCACTCAGCCGGCACGGCGCAGCTCATGGGCTGGCGATGCCGTCTTCCGGATAACGGTGGAAGCTCCGGCGCCACCTACTGAGCGTTGCCTGTTGGCGGCAACGCCGTTCCGCGCGCGACTCCGGGGCCAGTTCAGCGGTGTGCGGAAGTCGCCTCACAGCCGGGACCGCCGGGCGGTCACTGGGCGACCTCTCTCGGAACCGCGTACCCGCTTACTACTCCCCTTCACAGTCTTTGAACGCACCACGTGTGCGCTACGACCAATTGTAGGCGCAGTATACCTGCGCCCTTCTTCCCTGTCAATACCCACAACCTGCGCAATCAGGCGCAGCCGGTCGAGGGAGCGGATCTCGCTCGCCTCTACCGCCTCGCTCTCAGCACTTCATGACATGCCTTCAGGCACGGCTCCAAGATACAGTCGCGATGCCGCTGGATCGGGTCGCGTTTGCGCAGCGCCGCGGCGATCTGCTCCGCCGTAATCGCTCCCTCCGGCGGCGGCACATCCGTGCGCGAACCCATAAGCCTCGGGCCCTCGTCCCCCACCAGCGCGTAGCGCTTGGCCCAGTCGCAGCGCAACAGGTCGCGCGCCGCCCAGCAGTATTCGCCCGCACACTCGTTCTGCTCACCCGACAGTGCCGCCACCGGGCAGGCCGCAAGACACGGCGCGGCGCAGCCCTCGCATGGATCGAAGTCCGCCAGCGGCCCGGTCGGCTCCAATTCGGCGTCGGTCACGACGGCCACCCAGCGCATCCCCACCCCGTACCGGGGCGAGATGGCGAAGCCGGCGCGGCCTATGGTCGCCAGGCCCGCCGCCGCGGCCTCGATGCGTCCGCAAAATATATCCGGCGTCAGGAAACGCGGATTCTGCGTCTTCGAGCCCACGCCGGTCACGTCCCACGTAATCGCCGCGCGAAAACCTCGCCGTTCCAGCTCGCGGGCGACGTTGAGCGCATCGATGCCGATGTCGCGTGCGGTCTGATAGCCGGCGAAGGCGTAGGGCCCCACCGCGTCGGCGGGCGGCTCCCCCGCGCGGTCGAGCGTGCGTTCGGGCAGCGCCATCCCCAGCACAATCACCGACCTCGCGCCCTCCAGCCAGTCCTCGGGGCCGAATACGCGCGCCCCCTCGCGCGGTGCGATAATGGCCTCGATCTCCCCATGAATCGGCCCCCCGGCCACCACGTTGACCTGCAGCGCCTTCTCGTCGATCTGCCCGCGCAACTGCGCGGCAAGCTCAGCTACCGTCTCGGCCGCGGCCACTCCGATAACATCCGCACCGTCCTCGCCGAGCACCGCGCGCAGCTCCTCCAGCGTCGGCGCAGTACCGTTGTCGGGGCGCACCAGATCCACGCAGGTTTCGGCCAGCGGCGCCTGTGTGAGCACGACGCGCCATGCCAGCCGCCCACCGTACCGTTCGTTGACCAGGCGACCCTCGTCGTCGCGTCTGAGCAGCCCGGCCTTCTCGGCCACGTCGGTCGGGTCTGTCCTGATGTGGCAGACGCTGTAATAGCCCCGTTGCTCCAGCGCCCGGGTCAGATCGAGCTCGAGGTGGTCGAGCTGCAGCGACACGCCCCACCGGGCCGGCTCACAGGGCTCATTCAGCGGGCCGCAGCCTTCCGGCCGCGCATCCTCCGGCCAGTCGATCCCGAACACGATCGCGGCCCGGCAGTCGGGCAGCTCCGCGCGCGGATCATTGGGCGCACCCTTTTCCCATCGGTCCGCGCGGACCACGCCGATGACCGCCATGCGCCCATCCCGCGCCATCCGCACCATCTCGTTGGTGA
>CAZTZN010000330.1:0-2909 GCA_964617715.1 uncultured Armatimonadia bacterium
GAGGAGACCGCCGCTCCAGAGGCGACGATCTCGATCATGGCACAGCCGACCGTCGAGCCGGTGCCCGCGGGTTCGGTCTTCGCCAACGGCCAGCCGGCCGTGGTAACCTTCGAACTCATCAACCCGGAGACCGGCAACCTGATGAAGGTCCGTTTCCTGATCGTCCCGCTGCCGGTCGGCCAGTAACCGCCCGACGGCGCACAACCTGCACCCGTGCGGCGGGCGGAGCTTGAAGAGCCGCCCGCCGTACCATGCCGGAGGGCCACGGAACTGGCGGTGGTGAGATGGTCCCGGCGGCGCCGCTGGCGCGCGTCCGCTTCGTCTGGTTCGACCAGGATGACACTCTCTACGATTACAGCCGCGCGATGATGCGAGCCATCGCGGCGGTCCTGCGCATCTTGCACGAACGCCTTCCCGACACCCGTGACAGCGTCGATGCGCAGGTCCTGATCCAGGCGCGCCGCGACGTCTCCGAGCGCTGTTCGCGCGCCGGGATGGATCTGTTCGAGGCGCGGCGCGAAGGCTTCGTCGAGGCGCTGGCGGGTTGCTCACAATCTGATGACGCCCTGGCCGACGAACTTACCGCGGTCTACTACGACGCGCTGCGCACCAACGTGCGGCCGTTCGAGAGCACCATCCCATGCCTGCGCGATCTGCGCCGCGACTACGTGCTGGGGGTGCTGTCCAACGGCATGGACCTGACCGGCACGCTGGGCGTGAGCCACCTCTTCGAGCACCGGCTCTACACCGCCGACACCGGACTGCACAAGCCCGGCACCGAGTTCTTCCGCCTGGCCGAAGAGGTGGCCGGTGCCGCACCCGAGCAGTGCCTGCTGGTGGGCGACAGCGAGCCGGCCGACGTGACCGGCGCGGTACGCGCCGGCTGGCACGCCATCTGGCTCAACCTTGACGGCCGGGCGCCGCGGCCCGAATGCCCGCCGCCCGACGCGACCATCCGCGATCTGCGCGATCTCCCACAGCTCGTGCGCCACCTCGGCGCCCGCGCCGCCGCTTCCAGAGCATGAGAGGCCGCCATGAGGCTCACCGCCGCCGACTACCGACATCCGGGTGAGGTGCCCGCGCTCGTGGCGAGCGTGTGGTTCGCCATCACGCTCCTGGTGGCCGCGCACGCGCTGGTCATCTGCCTGCTGGTGGCCCGTCCGCTCGCGCCCGGAATCGCGGTCGCACTGGGCGTCATCATCCTGCTGCTGCTGGATGTCGGCCTGGCTCTGTCCCTGGTGCGCGTGGGCCCGCATCTCGCCGGGCTGCGTGCATCGGCTCGCCCCGCGGGGCCCACAACGTTCCCCACCGTGCACCAGGCCGCCGAGTGCGTCGCCGGGCGCCTCGGCCTGCCCGCAACACCGCCCGTGTTTGTGCTGCCCCTGGCCGAGCCCGACAGCTTTACCTTGGGCTGGCGCCGACCCGAGGTGTTCATCACCCGCGGCCTCATCGAGGCCCTCGACGACCTGGCCCTGCGCGCCGCCCTGGCCCATGAGATGGCACACATCCGCGGCGGCCACGTCCGCCTGACCACCGTGGCGCTCCTGCCGCTGCGCGCCCGGCTGGTCCCCGCCATCCTGCGGGCGGCCTCGGCGCTCGTCACCTTCGCCCTGCGCGGCTGGGTGCGCGTGGCCGAACTCAGCGCCGATCGCGCTGCGGCCATTGCCGTGGGAGGGGCCGAGCCGGTGGCGCAGTGGCTCTCGGTCGCGGTCGAGGAGTCGCCCGAGCCCGCGCACACCGAGCTGCGTCACTATCTGACCTACGGCGCCGACATCATCGACCGCGACTTCGCGCGCGCCGAGTTGCATGTCACGCACCCGGCGGTGGCGCGTCGCATCATCGAGCTGGCGCACTTCGTGCGCTCGCGCCGTTTCGCCAACTGCCTCGCCATCGTCGGCGATCTGCGCATCCAGCCGCGCCGGCGCGTGCCCGACCCGGCTTTCGCAGGCGTCGCGCCCTTCGTCGGCATCGGCCTGCTCGCCGGCCTGTGGCTGGCGCCCCTTACCGTGGCGCTCACGATCGCGTTGGGCGAGCCCGCTCCGGCGGCCCCGCCGCCTGCGGTGGCATCGGTTGAGCAGTTCGACCCGAATGCCCCCGTGGCCCCGGCCAAGACCCCTCCGACGCCCGCTTCTGATGAGCCGCGGGGCGATGAGACCGGCCTTGCTCAGCCCGCCGCCCAGGATCCGCAGGAGATGCTTGAGATCGCCCGGATGCACAAGAACCACGGGAACCTCAAGGCCGCGCGCCGCGTGCTTGAGGACGCGCTCGTGCGTGATCCCAACCTGGCCGAGGCCCACTACCTGCTCGCCTGGGTCTACGCCGAGAGCGGCGACCAGGACCTGGCCGCCCGCGAGTTCACCGCGACTGTCAACCTGGCCGACCCGTCCTCGGAGATGTACCGCGAGGCCGAGGCGGCGCTGGATCGCCTGGGATACTGAGCCTCATCCGAGAGCGCTCACACGGACCGCCGTGAAACACACGCAACACGCGCCCGCCACGTCGGCGGGCTGACCCTGTTCGCCGGGAAGTGATGTCATGACGCCTGAGGAGCAACTCGAACATCTCATCGGCGACGCCTCGGAAGTCCACACCCGTGAGGAGCTGCTCGCCAAGCTCAAACTCGGTCGCCCGCTACGCATCAAATACGGCGCCGACCCCTCGGCCCCCGACCTGCACCTGGGCCACTCGGTGCCCATGATGCGCCTGCGCCGCTTCCAGGAGCTGGGCCACCACATCATCTTTATCATCGGCGACTTCACCGGCCGCATCGGTGACCCCAGCGGCCGCTCGAAGACCCGGCCCATGCTCTCCCCCGAGCAGATCGAGCGCAACGCCGAGACCTTCGCGGCCCAGGCGGGCAAGATCCTCGACATCAACGCCTGCGAGATCCGTTACAATTCCGAGTGGCT
>CAZTZN010000331.1:0-2898 GCA_964617715.1 uncultured Armatimonadia bacterium
CGGGCAGTACCGCGGCCGCAACGTGCAGATGAGCGGCCTCGATCTGCGCCAGGTAGCCGACTACTTCCTGCCGCTGGCCGCCGAGCGCGGCATCAGGCGCGTCGATGTCGGCACCATCGCCAACCCAGAGCACCCGCTCGATGCACAGGCCGAGCCCGAGCGCGCGGCGAGCGCCCGCTATCTGTTCGCGCGCGCGCATACCCTGGGCATGCAGGCGCTGGTGTACTGGCGCATCAGCTACTGGAACGAGCACGCGCGGCTGGTGGTCGAACACCCGCAGTGGTGGAACCGCACGCGCGCGGGCGAGCCGCTGACCGGCTTCGGCAACCTGGTGAACCTGAGCCTGCGTTCGGGCTGGTACGAGTGGTCGCGCGATCGCCTCCTCGAGCTGCGCGAGCTGCCGGGCATTGACGGCGTGTGGTTCGACACCCTCACCGCGGGCATGGACGCGATCAACTACGCCGAGAACGAGCCCCAGCCGTCGGTCGCGCGCGGCATGCAGTACTTCCGCGAACTGCGCGACGCCGGGCTGGAGTTCTGGGTCGAGGGCATGCACCCGCTGGCGCTGGACTCCTACTGGTACCGCTACGACCGCTACGAGCCCTTCACCGGGCACGAGTTCTGCCTGTTCGACTCGAGCATGTTCGCCCAGGGCGCGGACAGCCTGATCTACCTGGACCCGTTCAGGCTGGCCGCGTTCCGGGCGCCGATGATGGCCGACGTGGCCGAGCTGACCGTCGGCGAAGACCCGCTCACCCGCGAACAGGCGCGCGCCAATCGCATCCTGAACGCCGTCAACGACGCGCTGGGCGAGGTGTCGGCGGTGCGCAGGACCGACTTCGGCAGCGTCTGGTTCGGCGAGCGCGGCTACGCGGTGTTCGCCTTCGAGGACACGCGTGTCATCATCGACGGGCTCGACGGCGGCGGCTGGCAGGTCGCCATGCCCGAGGGCCGCGGCGGCGACCTGACCGTCGAGAACGGGCGCGCCACCGGCGTTATCCTCGCGGGCGAGGCGGCGCTCATCACGCGGTAGCACGAACGCCGGTTGCCCGACGGCGCCACGCCTCGCCGGTGAGCGTCTCGGACCCACGCGGATGATCACCGCCGCCGTCGCCGACGGCAGGCGGGGGCGCTCGCGAAGCGGGCGGTGCGCCGGACCGATGGACTGCGGTACGGGAGGTGCACGATGCGAGCACTGATGGTCGTCATGATCGCGCTGAGCTGCGCCATCGCCGCCGCGCAGGACGATGGGCGCACGCTCATCGAGTGGCGCTTCGACGACGGCGACCTCGAGGGCTGGGGGCGTCCCAACCACATCATCGACCTGCGCGTCGAGGATGGGGCCATGACCGGCGTCATCGCCGACTGGGATCCGTTCGTCATCGGGCCGCAGTTCGACATCCCCGCGACCGCGTGGCAGGTCATCGAGGTGCGGCTGAAGACCGACCTCGGCGGCAAGGGTGAGCTCTTCTGGACCAACACCACCGAGACGCAGTTCGGCGGCTTCTCACCGGGCAAGGAGACCGCGTTCCAGGTCATCGGCGACGGGCGGTGGCACACCTACCGCGTGCGCCCCTACTGGCACACCGAGGGCCGCATCATTCTGCTGCGCCTCGACCTGCCCCGGTCCGAACCCGCGGACGCGGGCCGCAGGAGCTTCGCCGTGGACTTCATCCGCATCGTGGACCTGGGCGAGCCCGCGCAGGCCGGCGCCGAGACGCACTGGGACCTGCGTGCGCGGCCCGACGCGTGGAGGGCCGAAGGGGGCGCCACCGTCGAGTCAACCGCCGAGGGCCTGCGCGTGCAGCTCGGCGACGAGCCCGGCTCGATCACCGCCCCGCCGCTGCGGCTGCCCGTCGAGGCGCGCTTCTGGGTGAGCATCGAGATGTCCGTGGACGCCGGCTCGACCGGCGCGATCCGCTGGGTCTCCAGCGAGGAGTCGGGCGTGCAGATGCAGCGCTTCGAGGTGCGTCCGGACGGGCGCTTCCACGTGTACAACGTGGACATGTCCTCCGCTCGGCGGTGGACCGGCGACTTGCTGCTGCTCGGTCTCGCGCCGTCGCTGCAGCCGGGCGCGACCGCGACCGTCCGCTCTGTGACCGTGGCCGAGGAGCCGCAGGGGCCCGCGCAGGTCGAAGTCGCCTGGGCGGGGCTCGAGGAGGCGGTCAACCGCGTCGGGCCGGCGTTGCCCTTTGTCGTCTCACTGCTCAACCGCGGGGGCGAGACCGCGGACGATCTGACCATCGCCGACCTGCAGCTCCCGCCCGGCATGAGCCCGGTGGGTGAGGACTGGCGGGCGATCCCCCCCGTCGAGTCCTTCCGGCCGCTGGCGCACCGGTTCATGGTCGCCGCCACGGCGCCCGCGTCGGGCGAGGCGGTGCTGACGCTGTCCGGCGCCGGCGCGCCGCCCGAGCCGGTGCGCATCGCCATCGAGGTCACGCCCTCGCTGGACCTGCCACCCGCCGACTACGTGCCCGAACCGCGGCCGGTCGCGTGCGACTATGAGATCGGCGCCTACTACTTCCCCGGCTGGGCCTCGCGGGCGCGCTGGCAGCCGATCGAGCGCCTCGCGCCCGAGCGCCGGCCGGTGCTGGGCTGGTACGATGAGGCCAGCCCCGAAGTGGTGGACTGGCAGATCAAGTGGGCGGTCGAGCACGGCATCAGCCTGTTCATGGTGGACTGGTACTGGAGCGCGGGCAGCCGCCACCTCGAACACTGGCTGCACGAGGGCTACATGAACGCGCGCTACCGGCGCTACCTGAAGTGGTGCATGATGTGGGCCAACCACAACCCTCCGGGCAATCACTCCGAGCAGGACCAGCGCGCGGTCACGCAGTACTGGCTCGACAATTACTTCGGCATGGACGAGTACTACCGCATCGACGGCATGCCGGTGGT
>CAZTZN010000332.1:0-2825 GCA_964617715.1 uncultured Armatimonadia bacterium
TGACCGTCGTCATCCTGCTCGGCAGCCCGCGGAAGGGCGGGAACACCCACCTCATGGCCGAGGCCTTCGCGGAGGGCGCGCGCTCCGAGGGCGCGCAGGTCGAGATGATCTTCCTCGACGATCTGCACATCCGCCCCATCGGCCCCGTGGGCGATGTCTTCGAGCTGCGTGAGGACATCCGCGCCGACGACGATGCCCGCGCGGTGCTCGAGAAGATGGCCGCCGCCGACATCATCGTCTTCGCCAGCCCGGTCTACTGGCAGGGCGTGACCGCGCAGATGAAGTGCCTGATCGACCGCCAGAGCGCCTACTACATGGCCCCCTGGCTGCGCGACGGCATGGAGGGGTCGGGCTTCTTCGTCATCACCGCCTGGGGCGCGCCCGATGAGGATCAGAGCCACTGGGTCATCGACCCGGTGAAGCGCTGGGCGCAGGGTTTCAAGGCGCGCTACCTCGGTGAGGTCGGGGCGGCGGTGGCGAAGTGGGGCGCGGTGGCGGAGATCCCGGGCAAGCTCGACGAGGCACGCGAGCAGGGCGCCCGGGCCGTGCGCGCCATGCGCGAGGCATAGAGGCCACACGTCGCGGGCGCGGGCGCCCGCCTTCGAGGCGATGAGGCCCTGCGCAGATCGGGCTTCCCGCCCGAGTGCGCCGACAGGAAAGCGAGGGTCGCATGGAGCAGCGACGGATCGACGCGGCGGTGCTGGCGCTGTGGTGCCGGGAGCTGGGGACGCTCCTGCGGCTCGACGTGCCCATGCTCAGCGCGCTCGAGGTCCTCGCCCAGGAGATCGAACCGCTGGCGCACGTGACGGTGGCGCTGGAGACCGCGGTGCAGGCGGGCGAGTCGCTGGCCCGGCGCATCGCCGGCATGAGCGATGTGTTCCCGCCCGTGGTTCGCGCCGCGGTGCTGACCGGCGAGGCCACCGGTCAACTGGCCGAGGCGCTGGTTGCGGTCGCCGATTGCGTCGCCGAGCAGGCGCGACTGGGTGTGCCCGCGACCTCCTCTGCGCGGCTGGCGGAGCTGGCCGAGCAGACCGCGCCCGCCCCCGCGGTGCTGCTCTCGCGCCGGCTCATCAACCAGGCGATTGAGCTGGGCGCGCGGCGGCTGCGCATCAGCGGCAGCGCTGAGGGCGCGACCGCGCAGGCCGAGGTCGGTGGCCGCTGGCAGACGCTGCAGGCCATCGAGCCGGAGGTGTTCGGCGCGCTGTGTCGGCGCATCAAGCTCATGGCCGACATCCCCTACTGGATCGCCGAGCCCGCCGTCGGCACCATCCACCTGGAGACCGCTGAGAATGGCGCGTGGAACATCGCGGTCCAGGCCGTCCCCGATGACGACGGCGTCGGCCAGCATATCGACATGACGCTGATCGCGCGCGAGCGCGGCTGAGGGGGGCGCGTCCATCGCCGGACACCGTGCAGCGTGAGCCCATGGTGCGAGCCACAGAGTCGCCGAGGCAGCGCTTTGAGCGCCGGATGATCGGCGCCCTGATCGCCGGCGATGTGCTCGCCTGCCTGCTGGCCATGGCGGCGGCCTATCTGCTGCGCCTGTGCGCTCCTCACACCTGGCTGACCCCGCTGGGCCATCCACCGGAGCTGTACCTGCAGGCTGCGCCGATGGTGGCGGCGCTGTGGTTGATGGCCTTCTTCGCCCGTGACCTCTACGATGTGGCGCGCTTCCGCTCCCCGATGGCGGAGGTGGTGGCCACCTTCAGCGCCGTCTCCATCGCCACCATCCTCATCGCCGCGGCCTCGTTCCTGTCGCGCACCGACTACTCGCGCGCCATGCTCATCCTGTTCTGGCTCTCGGGCATGGTCATCGCAGTCATCGAGCGCTCGCTGCTCGCCGCGTATCGGCGCCGAGTGCTCGACAGCCCGGCGGCGGAATCGCGCACCGTCATCGTCGGCTGCGGCGATCTCGGCCAGGTCGTGGCCGAACGCGTGCGTCGCTATCACACCCTGGGCTACACGCTGGTCGGGTTTGTGTGCGCGCAGCACTCCCGGCCGGCGGAGATCGACGGCCTGCCGGTGCTCGGCCATCTTGACGACCTCCCGGAGATTCTGCGGCGGCACGAGATCGACGAGGTGCTGGTGGCGCACCCCGACCTCGATGTGGACCGGCTGATGGCGGTCATCGCGCGCTGCCGCGACCTGCCCGTGCAATTCAACCTGGTGGCCGGGCCGCTGCAACTGCTGACCGGCTCGATGGAGATCTCGGGGCTCGCCGACCTGCCGGTGGTGCCCCTGGGACGCAGGCTTTTCCCCGCCTGGCAGGAGACCGTCAAGCGCGTGCTGGACATCCTCGGCAGCCTCGTGCTGCTGGTGCTGACCACGCCCGTGTGGCTGATTGTGCCGCTGCTGATCCGCCGCGAGACCGGGGCCAGCGCCATCTTCCGCCAGGAGCGCATCGGCCTCGACGGCCGGCCGTTCATCATGCTCAAGTTCCGCACCATGCGCCCCGAGGCCGACCCCTATGCGCCCGCGCCCACGTCCGATGATGACGAGCGCATCACGCCCGTGGGGCGCTGGCTGCGCCGCTTCAGTCTCGATGAGCTGCCCCAGCTCATCAACGTGCTGCGTGGCGACATGAGCCTGGTGGGGCCGCGGCCGGAGATGCCCTTCCTGGTGGAGCGGTATCAGCCGTGGCAGCGGCTGCGCCTGCAGGTGCGTCCGGGGCTGACCGGGCTGTGGCAGATCCTGGGGCGCAAGGACCTGCCCCTGGTCGAGAACATCGAGTACGATTTCTACTACATCAGCCACCGCTCGCTGTTGATGGACCTGATGATCGTGCTGCGCACCATCCCCGTGGTGCTCTTGGGCAAGGGGGCGTA
>CAZTZN010000333.1:0-2792 GCA_964617715.1 uncultured Armatimonadia bacterium
GCGCATGACAGCGCGCGAGCGCGTGCTGGCGGCCATCCGCCACCAGCCGACCGATCCGCCGCCGTGGAACGTGATGTGGGTGCCCGCCATCGGCGCGAAGCTGGCCGAGCACTTCGGCACCGACGCGCTCGACGACGCGGTCGGCAATCACATCTTCGTCTTCGGCGCGCGTTCGCGCAAGCCGCTTTATGCCGATCCGGCGAAGTACGGGCCCACCATCATCGACGACTTCGGCGTCGTCTGGGAGACCTCGACCCGCGACCGCGGGCATGTGCTGGAGTACCCGCTGGCCGAGCCCGACCTCGATGCCATCGACTGGCCGGACCCGGAGGACCCGTGGCGCTACGAGGGCGTCGCGCAGCGCCTGGCGCAGGGGCGCGGCGAGATGTTCGTGGCGGCGGTCGCGGGCGATCTGTGGGAGCGCGCCACCTTCATGCGGCCGCTGGGCGAGCTGCTGGTGGATCTCTACGAGCGCCCGGCCTTCGTGCATGAGCTGCTCGACCGCATCTGCGCCTTCGACCTGGCGGTGCTGGCCCGGCTGGCGGAGCTGCCGGTGGACGGGGTGTTCATCAGCGACGACTACGGGAACCAGCGCCAGCTCATGATGTCGCCGGCCAGGTGGCGGGAGTTCGTGGCGCCCCGGCTGGCGCGCATCCTCGACTTCGCGCGCGGGCGCGGGCTGGCGACGCTGCTGCACTCGTGCGGGAACGTGCGCGAGATCGTGCCCGACCTGGTGGCGATGGGCCTGGACGTGCTGCACCCGATCCAGCCCGAGGCGATGGACGCATACGAGCTGAAGCGCGAGTTCGGCCGCGACCTGACGCTGTGGGGCGGCATCAGCACTCAGCACACGCTGCCGCACGGGACGCCCGACCAAGTGCGGGCGCAGGTGCATGACAGGCGCGCGCGGCTGGGGGCCGGCGGCGGCTACATCCTCGAACCGGGCATCACCATCCAGGAGGATGTGCCGCTGGCGAATGTGCTGGCGCTAATCGACGCGGCGCGCGAGGGCGTCTGCTAGAGGCCAGCCGTCGGCAGCAGGCCGTCCTCATCGATCAAGGCGAGCGCAGGCCGCCCGTCCTCGATGGCCGCGCGGTAGACCGAGCCGCTCGGGCGAGCGTTGACGGTCACCGTGCCCAGGTCGGGGACCTCCACCGTGACCTCGGCTGCGTCGCCCGCGGCAGCCCATGCGGTGATCAGCCACTCGTCACGCTCGCGATATCTGCGGGCGACCACGCGCGTGCCCTCGACGCCGGTGGGGAACTCGTACGCGGGCAGGTCGGTTGACCACACGTGCATGTTCGGCCCCGGCAGCAGGTCGCCGTCGCGCAGGAACTCCTCGAGGTGCGAGAACAGCGCGTGCACCCGGCCCAGGCACATGAGCTGCCAGATCCACTCCTCGGCGTCCTCGTAGGCGAAGTAGCCCGCGGCGCCGCCGATCATCCCCGCAGTGTAGTAGCATTTGAGGTAGCCCATGTAGCGCTCGGGATCGGCGATGGCGCCATCGCCCAGGTCCTCGCGCGGCCAGCCCGCCGTCACCCAGTTGTACGACAGTGGGTCGCCGTACTCGATCTGCTGCGCGGTCGCGTTGAGCGCCATGGTCAGCATGTCCATGTCCCCTGCGAAGCCGGAGTTGAAGTGCCGGTAGTAGATGGAGGTGTTGGGGAGGTCCGACACCGGGCGCATATGCCGATAATCCCACGTCCAGCGCCACCAGCCGTCGTAGCGGTTCGCATGGTGCGACGCCTCGGTGTGGTAGTAGATGTAGAGCAGCCGGTCGGGGACAAGCTCCTGGATGCGCCGGCTGATGACCAGCTCCTGATGCGCCTTGCGCTCGGAGATGTAGTCGTACCAGTCGCGCTCGCCCTTCGCCGCGAGCACCTTCGGATCGCGCTGCCAGTACTGCAGATGGTGGCCGATGACGCTGAGCGCGTACTCGCCACCGTTGGTGATGATGGCGATCGGAGCGCGCTCGAGCACAGGCCGGAGCATCTCGACCTCCGCATCGGCGATCATCTCGAAGGTCGTGTCCGGCGCCTCCGGGCTGTAGATCTGCTTGCCGTCGATCAACGCACCCGCCTCATCCCGGCACCACGTGTCCGCGGGCAGTTCATCGACGAACCCGCGGATGGTGAAGGCCGGGGCGACGATGACGTGCATGGGGTAACGTGCAGGATCGCTTGCGGCCAGCGCGCAAGTCCGCGCGACGTCGCTCTCCGGGGCGTCCAGCGCCTCGACGAGCTGCGGGCGCAGCCGGCCGAACAGCAGGCAGTAGCCCCAGCGATCGGCCAGCTCCCGGCGCACCTCGAAGGGGAACTCCGGCCCCCAGAACGACAGTGGCAGGAGGGTGTGCTCCTCCGCGAAGATCGGGGGCGGGGCCTGCCGGAGCTGCTCCAGCGCAGATTGGGCGTGGGATGCGCCCGTGAGAGAGATGAGCGCGAGCGAAGCGATCATGCGCATGGTCCCAGCCTCCTCAAAAAGAGCGTCCGAGGCCGTGCACCGTCCGCCCGGGACGGACTGCGCGGTGACGGCTGCTGGCAGGAGACGATGAACGCCAGCGCGCAGGCATCGTCGATGTCCAAGCCCATGTCGGTGTCGAGGATGATAGGGAGCCCGCCGTCGGGGGCCATCGCTGCCGTCTCGCGGGAGAGTGTGGTCGCACGCCGAGAGTCTTCGACACGCCGCAAGCCACACCTGCCGCCGACAAGGCGCACGCGCCACGCGCGCGGAACTGACCCGCGCACCGAGTCTCGCGCCGGTGCGGAGGCTGCCGGAGTGCCTGCGCCGCGAGG
>CAZTZN010000334.1:0-2775 GCA_964617715.1 uncultured Armatimonadia bacterium
CGCTCAAGCCGCAGGTGATAGAGGTTGTCGTGGCTGCCGGAGCCGGCCCACCCTTGATGTTCATCCACGCTCGCTCGCTCACCGTCGGCGAGCAGTGCTGTGCGCGCGATACGCACCCCGTGGGCGCCGCGTCGGTACTCCCACTCGACGCTCAGCGCGCCCGGCCCCGTAAGGTACGCGGTGATGTCGTAGCGCAGCGTCGCGCCCTCCTCGCTCATCTGTGCCGGCTCCCAAGTGCCGATGTGCACATACTTCCCGCACAGGAAGCCGAACTGCGCCCCGTCCGGCAGCTCGGTACGCGCCCCCGTGCGCAGTTCTTCTGCGAGCCCCGCCAGCTCATCCGCCAGCGCCACGATCTCCTCGTGCAGCGCCTGAATCCGCTCGACATCGCGCCGCGCCGCACCCACCTGCTCAGCCGCCTGCAGGTAGGTGCTCGCCATGCTCTGCAGCGGCTCGGCCAGGGCCCGTACTCGAAGCGCCGCCCGGCTGACCCGGGCCGCCGCGGTCTGCGGCCGCTCCGGTAGAGCCTTCTGGGCGGCCCGGTAATCCTCCGCCGCCGCCTGCATGGCCAGCAGCTTTTGCCCGGCATGCCGGTACATTTCGAAGGCCAGTCGCGCGTACGGCAGCAGATCGGTGTTGCGCGTCGCAGCGGCCGCGAAGGCCTCCAGGCGCGCGATCGCCTCATCGTTGGCGGCCACGATGGCCTCCGCCGCCTGTGCCGGGCGCGGGTCCTTAAGTGCGAAGTCGCGCAGCACCCGCCTGGGCGCGGCCCACCACACATCGGTGAGCGTGCGCGACTCGTAGCAGATCGCCGCCGGGCCCTGGTGCGGCCACGGCGCAATCAGGGTCGCATGCAGCCGCTCGCCGGCATCCTCCGCGCGCAGTCCGAACCAGTGTTGCGCGTACCTGCGCTCGAAGTCGCTGACCGGGGTGCGCCCAAGCGACCACGCACACTCGGCGGCGTAGAACATCCCCGGCAGCGAGTTGGTCACGATCCCGCCATGTTGCCACTCCCACGTGGTGGTCATGCACCCGCCCACGCCGCGCTCAGCCCCCGCGCGCAGAAAGCCGCGGATGCCCCGCCACGTGGTGGGGTAATCCGGCCAGATGCGCGAGAAGCACACCACCGCCGGCGAGACCCACACATCCGCGAAGCCCAGTTTCTGGTACTGCTCGATCTGCGGGTAGCTGCGCGGCCCGTGGTATATCCACTCGGTGGGGATGCAGTCGGTGTCGAGCAGATCGATGCTCTCGATGGTCCAACCCTCGTGGGACGGCCAGAACAGCATCTTGCGTCCGTGCTTTTTGCACAGCTCGTTGAGTCGGTTCATGTGCTCGGCGTAGAGTGCGTTGCGGCCCTCCTGCTCGATGCGCGCCCGGCACGCCGGGCACTTGCCGAAGCCGCTCTCGAATTCATCGCCGCCGACATGAATATACTGCGAGTACGGAAACTGCTCGGCCAGTTCGCCGTAGACGGTGTCGAGGAACTCCCAGGTCCGGGGGTTCGAGGTGCAGAACACCCACGCTCCTCCCGCCTCGCGCAGATCCGCCAGCTCCTCATGGCGCAGGACCGCCGAGGCGTGGCCCAAGGACTCGAACTGCGGCACCAGTTGCACATGGTAGCGCTTCGCGTACTCCGACAGCTCGCGCGCCTTATCGGGCGTAAACGTGCCCTCCCGTCCCAGGAACGGATACGCCTCGAAGCGATAGTCGTCCTCGCCGTAGATCACCAGCATGTTGAGCTTGCAGCGTCCCAGCTCGCGTATTATCCGCTTCCACCATTCGACCGGCACCGTCTGTCCGCGCGCTACGTCGTACTGCAGGCCGCGCACCGGGTAGCTGGGTCGGTCGGTGATGGTGCAACGAGGCAGGCGGCCGTCCGGATCGACGAGCTGCGCGATCGTCTGCGCGCCGTAGAACACCCCCGCCGCATTCCCGGCGCTCACGCGCGCGATGTCGTCGATCGTGACGTGATAGGCGCCCTCGGGCTCGGCCGCGAAGGTCGCCACGCGCTCCAGGACGATGTCTCCGGGACGCGGCGGCTTGCCCTGCACGATTGCGAGGCTCAGCCGCGCCCGCTCGCGTATCTGCTCCGCCAAGTCCTCCGCTGCAAAGCGGTCCTCCTCGGCGGGCGCCGCCGGGATGACGATGCGGCCGGCCGGGCTGAGCCGCAGCGATCCCGCGTCGAAGGCAATCTCCTGCGGCATCGGGATCAGCGCGATGTTGCGCCGCCGCATCTGCTCCAGCGCCTCCATCAACCGACGCAGCTCAGGAGTAGCCTCGACCACCAACGCGGTGATCTCCCGCCGCCCGGGGTTGTGGCGGTATACGGTCCATCCGTCGCCCTCCACCAGCGCGGTCGCGAAGATGTCGATGTACCCCTGCGCCAGATGCCGCTCGGTGAGCGCCTCGGTGATGTCGATCGGCTCCCGGTTGCAGGCGTTCCAGTCATCCCCGATCGCCCGCACCGGGCCCTCATAGATGACCGGCCCGTCCTCGCTGTCCCGCCGCAGGATGAGCTGGTAGGAGCGGCCCCGTCCGCTGTAGCCCACGATGTTGCCCAGGGTCAGGGCGTAGGCAAGCGGCATCTGCTCGGGCACCGGGAAGCGAAGCTGCACGTACACACCCGACTCGATCAGGCCGAGGTGTCCGTCGCCGATCGGGGTCGGTTCGATGGCCGCTCGCTGCTCCGCCATGCCGAGGTATTGCGCAGGCGGGCCCTGCGCGTCGGCGGGAGTCACCGCCGTCAGAATCAAGAGCAGGCCGGCCAGGGTG
>CAZTZN010000335.1:0-2744 GCA_964617715.1 uncultured Armatimonadia bacterium
GGCGCGTGGTGGTTCGGCTGCTACACCGTCGAAGGGAAGAAGGGCCTGCTCAAAACCGACCTCGACTTCAATCTGCTGGGCATCTACGATGTCTCGCCGGCGATCGGGCTGGTCGGCTGGGGGCCCGGGCACTTCCTGATGGGCGTGCACTTCGGCGAGAAGTACCACGCGAAGGCGGTGGCAATGGTCGCCGACGACGAGCGCGGTCTGGTTCGCTTCGTGCCCGAATAAGCGGGCGGTTCGGTCAGTCGATGCGCCGCGCGTCCCAACCGTGCTCGCGCAGATACGCGAGGACCTCGGCGACGTGGCTGTGCCCGCGCGTGCCCAACACGATCTCCACCTCCGCCTGCCCCAGCTCCAAGTCCACGCTCAGGCGGTCGTGATGCACCTCGACGATGTTCGCGCCCACTTCCGCGATCGCGGCCGTGAGCTTCGCCAGCGCCCCCGGCCGATCCACCAGCGTCACCTCGAGCTTGACCGCGCGCCCGGCCTCGACCAGGCCGCGGTCGATAACGCCCGCGAGCGTGGTGACATCCGCATTGCCGCCGCTGATGACCAGCACCACCGTCTTTCCGGCCAACTCCGAGCAGCAGGCCTCCAGCGCCGCGACCGGCGTGGCGCCCGCGCCTTCGGCGACCAGTTTGTGGTGTTCGAGCAGCTCGAGAATCGCCCGGGCGATGTCGCGTTCGGCCACGGTGAGCATGTCATCGACGCGCTCGAGGATGATCTCCAGCGTGCGTGCGCACGGCTCGCCGACGGCAATGCCCTCGGCGATGGTGCCGCGCACCGGCACGGTGGTCGGCTCGCGGAGCTCGCAGCTTCGGTACAGGGCCGGGGCGTTCTCGGCCTGCACGCCGATAATCGCGGTATCCGGGCGCAGTGACTTAATTGCGGTCGCGATTCCGGAAATCAGTCCGCCGCCGCCGACGGGGACGATAACGCAGTCGGGTTCGCACTGATCGAGGATCTCCAGGCCGATGGTGCCCTGACCGGCGATGACGTGATCATCGTCAAAGGGGTGCACGAAATACGCACCGGTCTCGTCCGCAAGCCGGTACGCCTCCGCCTCGGCGTCATCGAAGCTCTCGCCATGCAGGATCACGTGGGCGCCGAGATCGGTGGTGCGCTCGACCTTCATCACCGGCGTGGGCTCAGGCATGACGATGGTGGCGTCGGCGCTCACCGCGCGGGCCGCCGCCGCGACGCCCTGGGCGTGGTTGCCGGCCGACGCGGTGATCACCCCGTGCGCCCTCTGGGCGTCGCTCAGTTGCAGGATGGCGTTGGAGGCGCCACGGATCTTGAAGGCCCCGGTCACCTGCAGGTTCTCACACTTGAGCAGCACCTCACAACCGAGACGCTCACTCAATCGATCGCTGGGTAGCAGCGGCGTGACCCGCGCAATGCCCTGCAGGCGCCGGGCGGCGGCTCGGATGTCGTCAAGGATAACCATCACGCGTTCTCCTCAATCAAAACCGCGCGGCCCGCCCGGCCCAGAAGTCCCAGGGGTCATAGCCGCCCGTGTCGAGGTGTTCCGCCGCGCGTTCGACCACTTCTTCGGACCTGCCCGCGCGGCAGTGAAACAGATGGGGGCCGACCTGCGCCAACTCCGGCAGCCCCGCCCAGGTCACCATCAGCTCGATCGCCTCGTCAAGCTCACGGAGCCGGTAGCCGCAGATGAACTCGTAGTCGCCGTCGGTCACCACGTGCAGGCGCGTGTCGTCGCTGCGATGTGCCGCGGCCGTCGGGCAGCCGACGGCGATGATCTGCGCCCATTCAAGCGAATGCCAGCCGCTCCAGTCGCGCCAGTGCAGGCCGTCGGGGCCGACCACTACTCTCCCCCGCAGCCACCAGAGTATCTCCAGCACCGGCACCGGCAGCAACACGCAGCCCAGCACCAGCGCGAGCAGCGCCAGGCCCATCGCCTGCTCCTCGGACCACGCACTCAGGCCGCCGACCAGCAGCGACTCGGCGGCGAACACCGCGACCGCGAGTATCAGCCCGCCGAGCATCATCCACGAGGCACGGGAGATGCCGTAGCCGAAAACGCGACCGGATGGGGCGTCAGCGGCCATCCTCGATACGCCTCCAGAACTCCTGCGGCGACCAGCCGGCGCGGCAGCGGTACTCGCGTTCGCCGATGCGCACCGTGTCGGTCAAGCCGCCCCATTGTGCGATGGCCTCGTAGACCTCGCGCCCGGGTACGTACTGCACCCAGATGTCGTGGTAGCCGCGCGCGGTCACCAGGCGCACGTTGAACCGGCGGCGATAGCGCGTAGCGGTACCGCCCACTATCTCCCCGCACGAGGGCTCGCCTGCCATGGGACACCTCCGCGGCCTCTACATCTCCTCCGCCTTGCGCCGCAGCTCCGCCAGCGCCTGCAGGGCCTCAAGCGGCGTCATGTTCTCGGGGTCGAGGCGCTTGATCTCCTCGACCAGCGGATGCGGGGCGGCCTCGAAGAGCTGGAGCTGCACGGTGGGCACGATCTTCGCCGCGGCCTCCCGGGACGGGCCGATCCCCATGCCAATGTCCTCGCGCTCGAGGGTGTGCAGGACCTCCTTGGCGCGCTCGATGACCGCCTGCGGCAGGCCCGCCAGGCGTGCCACCTGGATGCCGTAGCTGCGCTGGGTCCCACCCGGCTCGATGCGGCGCAGGAAGGTGATGTGATCGCCCTCCTCGCGCACGAGTATCTTCAAATTCTGAACCTCGTCGAACAGCGTCTCAAGCTCGTTGAGGTGGTGGTAGT
>CAZTZN010000336.1:0-2680 GCA_964617715.1 uncultured Armatimonadia bacterium
ATGGCTGTATCGGTGCTCCGCAGCGTCCTCCCTGGCCTCACCATCTTCGCCGCGAGTCATTGGAGCGGGCGATCGAGCAGGTGCGCCCCGGCAACACCATCCGGGACATCGCCGCGGCGGTGCAGGGGCACGTGGAGGCGGCGGGGTTCAGCGTGGTGCGGGCGCTGGTGGGGCACGGGATCGGGTCGGAGTTGCACGAGCCGCCGCAGGTGCCGAACTTCGTGGATGGCGCGGGGCCGTACGGGGTGGAGCTGACGCCGGGGATGACGCTGGCCATCGAGCCGATGGTGAACGCAGGCGGCCCCGAGGTGGTGCAGGACGCCGACGGCTGGAGGGTGCGTACGCGCGACGGGAGCCGCTCGGCACACTTCGAGCACACGGTCGCCGTCACCGAGGACGGCTGCTGGATACTCACCGCCCCGTGAGGGCGCGAGCGACACGGCGATTGGGGCACGATAACGCGATGGCGAAGAAGCCGACGGCGAAGCCGAAGAAAGAGCCCAAGATGATCCGGGTTCTCGGCACGGTGGTCGAGAAACTGCCGGATGCGGTCTTCAAGGTGGAACTGGAGAACGGGCACGAACTTCTGGCTCACGTGTGTGGCAAGATTCGCATGCGGTACATCCGGATCATGCCCGGGGATTCGGTCACGGTGGAGATCTCGCCGTATGACCTGTCGCGCGGACGAATCGTGTGGTTGCATAAGTAGACGGACGACCCTTACGGTGTCGGAGCTGGGATGACGCGGGAGGGGAAGCCGTGGCGGTTTCCGGGGAGTGACAGCCATGAAGGTGCAGGCGTCAGTGAAGAAGCGATGTGACAAGTGCAAGATCATCCGGCGCAAGGGCGTTGTGCGCGTGGTGTGCAGCAACCCGCGGCACAAGCAGCGCCAGGGGTAAGCGGCACGCCCGCAGGGCGGCCGTAGCGAGTCTTTGATCGAGGAGGAGTGCAGGTGCCCAGGATAGCTGGCGTAGACCTGCCGGCCAACAAGCGCGTGGAGATCGCGCTGACTTACATCTACGGAATCGGGCGCTCGACCGCCAAGAAGATCCGCGAGCAGGCGCAGATTGACCCGCTGACCAAGATGCGCGACCTGACCGAGGACGAGGCGGCACGGGTGCGCGAGATCATCGATCGGGACTACACCATCGAGGGCGACAAGCGCCGCGAGGTGGCGAGCAACATCCAGCGCCTGATCGAGATCGGGACCTATCGCGGCATGCGCCACCGCCGCGGCCTGCCCGTGCGCGGCCAGCGCACGCGGACCAACGCGCGCACGCGCAAGGGCAAGCGGAAGACCGTGGCCGGGAAGAAGAGGGCGACTGCGAAGAAGTAGGGGCGCGGGTGCCTACGAGGCGCCGGCGCCGCAGCCGACAGGAGGCAGGAAGATGGCAGAGGAGCGCGAGGAAGCCGTGCAGCCCGAGGCCCGGGAGCGGTCGGAGCAGCCGGCTCAGGAGCAGCCGCGTGAGGCCCGGGGCGAGCGTGGCGGCCCGCCGCGACGGCCGCCGACGCGGGCCGCGCAGGGCCGGGCGTACATCAAGTCCACGTTCAACAACACGATCATCAGCATCACCGACCAGCGCGGCAACGTGGTGACGTGGGCCAGCGGTGGCACTGTGGGCTTCAAGGGCACGCGCAAGGGCACACCGTTCGCGGCCCAGCTTGCCGCCGAAAACGCCGCGCGGCGTGCGTTGGACATGGGCCTGCGCAGGATCGACGTGTTCACCAAGGGTCCGGGCTCGGGTCGGGAGACGGCGATTCGCGCGATGCAGGCGGTGGGCATCGAGGTGGGCAACATCCAGGATGTCACCCCCCGCCCGCACAACGGCTGCCGACCCAAGAAGAGGCGACGCATGTAACAGCAGGCGACCGGCGGCTCGTCGCCGGGCCTGCGGAGGTGAAAGCAGTTATGGCGCGATATACCGGACCAGTCTGCAGACTCTGTCGGCGTGAGGGGCAGAAACTGTTCCTCAAGGGCGAGCGCTGTCACGGCCCGAAGTGCGCGATGGAGCGCAAGAACTACCCGCCCGGAGAGCACGGCAACCAGCGGCGCGGTCGGCGGCGCCCGTCCGACTACGCGATGCAGCTTCGCGAGAAGCAGAAGCTGCGCGCCATCTACGGCGTGCTCGAGCGCCCCTTCCGGCGCTACGTGGCGCGCGCGCTGCACGCCAAGGGCGTGACCGGCTTCATGCTGCTGTCGCTGCTCGAGCGCAGGCTCGACAGCGTGCTGCGGCGTGCGGGCTTCGCGTCCAGCCAGGCGCAGGCGCGCCAGATAGTGCGCCACCGGCACATCGCCGTGAACGGCCGGGTATGCGACATCCCGTCGCGCCAGGTGCGCGAAGGCGA
This sequence comes from uncultured Armatimonadia bacterium, assembly GCA_964617715.1. Lineage (GTDB taxonomy): Bacteria > Armatimonadota > Zipacnadia > Zipacnadales > UBA5352 > JALGVA01. Next base: position 2,347 of record CAZTZN010000336.1, read on the forward strand.
TGTGATCGAGGTGCGCGAGGGCAGCCGTGAGCTGCAGTCGATCGTGCAGTCGCTCGCGCGCGGCTACGAGGTGCCGGGCTGGCTGGAGGTCGATGCCGGCAACCAGACGATCACGGTCCGCCGGCTGCCCGAGCCGGAAGACATCAACGTGGACGTGGACGAGCAGCAGGTCGTCGAGTTCTACTCGCGCTAGTGGCCGGCACGGGCGTCGCGTCACACAGCAGGGCGGAGGAGATTAAGCCATGATAGAGGAGCTCGCCCCCAGCATGGTGGCACTGGAGCTTTCCGACAAGTACGGGAAGTTCGCCATCGAGCCGCTGGAGCGTGGCTTTGG
>CAZTZN010000337.1:0-2663 GCA_964617715.1 uncultured Armatimonadia bacterium
GCGATCGTGGTAGGCGACCTTATCGGCATCCCCGCCGAGCTGGCTCAGATGCTGCGCGAACGCGTGCCGGAGCTGTGCGACTTACCGGGCGACCGGGTGATGGCCTGCGCCACGCACACGCACTGGGGGCCGGCCCTGCGCGCCTCGGGCTATCTGCCGCCCGACCTGCAGGCCGCGACCTCAGAGGAATACGCCGTCACGTGCGTGCGCCAGATGGCCGGGGCGGTGGCCGAGGCGTGGCGCAAGCGCGAGCCGGCGGTCGCGCTGTGCGGCACCGGAGACGCGGACCTGGTGAGCTTCAACCGGCGGCCGGTGACGGTCGAAGGGAAGACGGCCATGAACCTGACGCTGCCGCTCGAGCAGGCGCTGGTGGCGTCGCGGGTGGGCCATGACCTGGCGCTGACCTGGCGGAAGGGCGGGCCACCCGGTGAGCGGCTCAGCGACCCTCAGGAGGCGGTGCAGGGCCTGCGCATCGGCCCGGTCAACTCGCGAGTGCCGGTGCTCAAGCTGGTCCGCCCGGACGGCTCGCCGATCGCGGCGGTCCTCGCCTTCGGTTGCCACCCGGTGTGCGGCGGTGACCCCGAGAGCACGTTCTACCGCTACTCGGCCGACTACCCGGCATGGGCGCGACGCGTGCTGGAGCTGACGCTGGGCTGTCCGGCGGTGTTCTTGCTCGGCTGCGCTGGAGACCAGGTGCCGCTGCGACGGCAGGGCGATTCACGCAAGCGCGTGGGACAGTCGATCGGCGCCGAGGCGCTGCGCGTGTGGGAGCTGATCGACGGCGAGGGAGCAGGGCCGTTGCGCGTGTCCAGTCGTACGGCGCACCTGCCCCTGCGCGATCTGCCGACCCCCGACGAGGCGCGCAGGGCGCTGGAGGCCACGGGCGACCCCGACGGCCCGGGTGGCATGCGGGCGCGCCACGAGCTGGCGATGGCCGAGCGCTATGCGGGCATGACCACGGTGCCGGTGGAGATCTGGTCGATGGCGCTGGGCGACCAGTGGGGGCTGGTCGGTCTGCCGGGCGAAGTGTTGTGCGAGATAGAGCTCCAGATCCGCCAGCAGTCGCCGTTCGCCACCACGGCCGTCATCGAGCTTTCTCTGAATGCCCTTCACTACGTGCCGACCGATCCGGCGATCGATGAGGGCGGCTATGAGCCGGACTGGTCGCCGCTCGGCAAGGGCACGGAGGCCGCGGTGGTGGAGGCGGCGGTGGCGGCACTTGGGGACGTCGCCGGATAGACTTGCGAAAAGTGCTCGTCGTGAAGCGGGCAGTCTGCCGAGCTCCCGACGAAGCAGGCTGCCCGCGCTTCGCTGCGGCGGAGGCTGACGCATCATTATGACAGATGCCGAGGACATCGGACGGCCCGCACTCGAGTGCATCTCCCGGCTCGCCTGTGAGCAGGACATCCCAGTGTTGGCCATCTTCGAGCGCGAACTGGCGCGGCTGTCCTTCCCGGAGGATCCGATCCTCGATCTTGACTACCACGCGGAGAAGTTGCGGCGGGCCCTGGCGCGCGAGCCCGAGGGGATGATCGTGCAGACCGTGACGGCGGAGGACGCTCCGGTGGCCGACGAGATCGCGGCGTGGCTGTGGCTCAGCACCAAGCGCACGCTCGCGACCGGCGAGCCCTACGGAGTGCTGCGCAGCCTGTACGTGCGACCACGCTACCGACGGCATGGACTGGCGCTCAGCCTGGCGGATTACGCCCTGCGTTACTTCGCCCGACGGGGTGTGAAGAAGATCATGGCGAAGGTGCACGCCGGAAACGCGCCCGCGATACGGGTGCTGCGTCGTGCGGGCTTCAGGCCGTTGCACACGACGCTGGAGTACCGGCTCGAGCCCGGCGAACCCTACATCTTCAACGGCGATGAGGCGTTCGACGAGGACGAGTGAGCGCATTGACGAAGTCCCCGCAGGACCTCGCGGGCCGAACGCCTGCTGCTGCATGTCAGGTGCCGCGAACGCCTCCATGGGTGGGACCTCCCCCTTCATTCCGCGGGCCACAGCAGCGTGTCTGCGATGTGGAAGCGGGCCGGGCGGGGAATACCCCAACCCGGGAAGTACATCAGCTTGATCAGATCCCCCCGAATCTCCATGCCCGGTTCATCGCGCGAGTAGATCATCGCCCCCGTCGCGGTCGGCTCAACGCGATCGATGATGAACGCCTGGGTGAGCGTACCTCCCAGATCCACCACCAGGCAGCGCCCCTCGAGGCCCGCCGGCAGCGGCGCGTCGGTCTCGAAGGCGTCAAAATCCGCCCCCGCCTCGATGCGGTGCGTCGCGATGACCTCGCCCTCGAATCCGCCCGGGCCGGACAGGTCCACCTGCCCGACCTGCAGGGCGGTGGCGTCCACGCCGTACGCGTGCACGACCTCGTTACCGCGCATCCGCACATGTGCGAAGCGACCGGCGAAAGTAATACCCGCGGCCTCGTGGCGGGGATAGGGCGCCTCGGCGCCGGAGCTGAGGATGATGTCGGTCATGCCGTTGGCGAGAGAGACGCGCAGGCCCACGTCCATCGGCCCATCGCCCCATGCGATGGGCTCAATGGAGCGCACGTTCGGCTCGTCAACGTAGGGATCGTGCACGGCGACGAACACCGAGTCGCCGCCCTCGTGGCGGAGGTCGATGAAGTCCGCGTAGCCGTCGCGACGCATGGCCG
>CAZTZN010000338.1:0-2607 GCA_964617715.1 uncultured Armatimonadia bacterium
CCGCCGACCGCCCCACCGCAGCCCTGCGCAGCCCCCTGGTGGCCGCCGGCATCACACTGGCGGCGGCAGCCGGGTTCTGGACCATCGCGATGCCCGGAGCCTGGGTCACGCACCGCCACTACGCTCATCTCATCGGTCCCTCAGTGGTGCTCACCGCCGGTGCCGTCGCCGCCCTGGCGCCGCGCACGGGTTTCCGCGGCGGGCTCCGCCGGTGCCTGGCCCAGGCCCTGGGGCTGGTCGGCGTGATGGTCTTCATGGTCATGGCGCCATACGGCTACCAGTTCCGCATCCTGCGGAAGACACCGCTGTGCGCCCGGAACATCTACCATCAGCAGTATCAGATGGGCCTGTTTCTGCGTAGTTTCTACCGGGGGCAGCCGGTGGTGGCGCAGGACGTGGGGGCGATTTCCTACCTCGCCGAGCCGCAAGTGGTGGACGTCATCGGTCTCGCCACAACCGAGATCGCGCTCCGGCGACAGGCCCGCGCGGGCGCCATGCTCCCTCCGGCGGAGATCGACCAACTGGCTCGAGAGCGCCACGCACAGATAGCGATTCTGCACAATCTCGAACTGGTGCCGGACCGATGGGTGTGCGTCGCAAGCTGGACGATTCCCGACAACTGGGTGGCGGGGTCGGACACCGTCTTCTTCTACGCCGTCGATCCTCGGCACGAGCAGGTGCTTCGCAAACGACTCAGACGCTTCGAGCCACGCCTGCCGGGAGGCATCATCGTGCGCTACGAAGACTTCAGGCCGGGGGAGTTCGGGGCTCCGGACCGACCGTGATGGGTATCAAGCGGCGGGGCCTCGCCGCCAAGTAGCTTTGTCGCGAGGCAACGGCCGACGCGGGACGAGTCCGCGCCGATCACTCATCGCTCGGCCCCACACCGCCCGCCGCATCTCAGTCATCGTGGTCCGCCCGCGCGCGGCACAGCGCCATCAGCCATGGGAGCGGGCGGCTCATCTTGATGACGGTCAGACGTGCTTCGAGCAGCCGCCGGAAACCGGCAGCATTCCAGTGCTGGATATGCCCGGGAGTATTGCCCCAGCGCGTGAGGTAGGACCCGCGCATCAGGTTGAGAACGCGCCACAGTGGCTCATTCGGCACGCTCACCAGCACATGCTGGCGGGACACCCGTGCCATCTCGGCGATCGCGCAGCCCGGGTCTGCGAGGTGCTCAAGGACCTCGATCCCCAGGACCAGGTCGAAGGAGTCATCGCCCCATGGCAGCGAGCACGCATCGGACACGAGGCCGTGCACGCCGGGATTGGCGCTTGCAGTGTGGGCGGCCAGATCGCGGTCGATATCGAGTGCGAAGTAGTCAACACCAGAGAAGACGTCGCGGATGAAGCCGCAGATCTCGCCCTCACCGCAGCCGACGTCCAGCACCCTCCGAACACCGTCGATGGAGTCGAGATACCGACCAAGCTGGGCGAAGAAGCCCCGCATGAGCCAGGCTGCGATGGGATTGCGTGACCCGTACTTGTCGTAGTAGTTTCCGGTCGGCGTCTCCTCAACGCTCATTGCGTCTGGACCTCTCATGAACCATCATCGGCCTGCCGGTCCTCGCGCAACTGCATCTCGCGCACACGCGCGCGCGTGTCCTGGATCAGCTTGCGGTTGGCGGCAATCAGGTCGGCCAGCATCCCCAGCACGTATGATTGGCCGGCCAGCATCAGCAGCACAGCGGCGACGATGACCGACTGCACGTGTCCCTTCCCCTCGCCGATGCCGACGAAGTAGAGGTAGCGCACGCCCAAGGCCAGCGCGGCAAGGCCCAGGACGGCCCCGACGGTGCTGAACAGCGCCATGGGCTCATAGAGCGCGTAGATGCGCACGATGGTGTTGACCGAGCGGCGGATGTACTCAGGGATGCTCTTGAAGAGTCTGGACTCGCGCGTCTTGGGGTTGGTGCGGATGGGCACCTCGGTGACGGCCAGCCCGCTGCGGCCGGCCTGGATCAGGGTCTCGTGCGTGTACGTGAACGCCGACACTACGCTCAGGCGCAGGGCAGCGGCGCGGGAGTAGGCGCGGAAGCCGCTGGTAGCGTCGGAGATCGTGGTGGCCGACACCTTGCGCACCAGCCAGCTCCCCAGCCGTTGCAGGCGTTTCTTGGTCCACGAAAAGTGCTCTATGTCCTCGATCGGGCGTGCCCCAACGACCATGTCGGCCCTGCCTTCGACGATAGGCCGCACCAGATCGGGGATCGAGCCGCCCTGGTACTGGTTGTCGGCGTCGGTGTTGACGATGATGTCGGCGCCCAGTTGCAGCGCCCGATCGATGCCCGCGCTCCACGCCGCCGCCAGGCCGCGATTCTGCGCGAAGCTGATGACGTGATCGGCGCCGCATTCGCGCGCGACCTCGACCGTGCGGTCGGTCGAGCCATCGTCGATCACCAGCACCTCGACCGTATCAATCCCCTCGATCTCGCGGGGGATATCGGCGATAGTCTGCGGGAGCGTCTGCTCCTCGTTCAGGCATGGGATCTGGACGATCAGCTTCATTTGCGCCGGCTCCGATGAAGCGACATGCCCGTGATGGTTGGTTCTTCCTCGGCGGCGCCACGGGGTCCTTCTCGGGCGCAGCAGCAGGTCGCGGACGCCGGTC
>CAZTZN010000339.1:0-2603 GCA_964617715.1 uncultured Armatimonadia bacterium
TGATGCGCGAGACCGGCGCCGATGGCATCCGCCTCGACGAGTACGGCCATCGCGGCTGGGCCTGCTACGACGAGAACCACCGGCACACCTACGCGGAGTTCGGCATCACACAGTGGAACAAGGCGGTCGCCGAGACCACGCGCATGATCCATGCGGCCATGGATGAGGTGCGGCCGGACCTGGTGCTCACCACCGAGTTTCCCTGCTACGACTACCTGATGCAGTACATCGACGGCTGCATCACCTACGACCTGACGGTGGTGGCCTCGCTCATGCGCCCGCTGGAGTGCAACACCCAGCGCTTCTACTTCCCCGAGTGCAAGGCTTATGAGCTGGACCTCGGCGGCGCCAACTTCGGCGAGATCAAGACCTTCTGGAGCCACGATCTGGGCGACCGCAAGAAGTTCTGGAACGCGGTCGAGAGCTTCGGACGCTACTATCCGGTCAACTTCTACACGATCCTGAGCGAGAGCGAGGACGCCTATCAGCTCGGTGAGGCGTATCCGCTGCTGGTCACGCCCGGCAACGCGCGCTACGTCTACGTCAACCGCTTTGCCGCGTCCGGCAAGACGCTCTATCACCTCTTCAACGCCACCTGCCACACCTTCGACGGCGAGGCCCTGGCGGTCATGCTGGCCGAGAGCGAGCACCTCTTCGACATGCTGGCGTGCGCCGAGATCGAGCCCGTGGCGCGCGCGGACGGCCTCGCGGGCGTGCGCGTCTATCTGCCGCGCGACGGCGTTGCATGTGTGGCGCGGCTCACGCGGCGGCTGGCGGTGACACGCGCGGGCGCTGCACTGCAGGTGCAGGCCGACCTGCCCGCAGGCGAGTGCACGCTGGTAATCGCCAACGCCGATGGCGAGGCGCTGGTGTCGCAGGCCGCGCGGGCGGGCGCGAATACCATCGACCTGTCGGGCCTCCCGGAGGACGCCGAGCCTGCGTGCGTGAAGCTGCTGCAGGGCGGGCAACTGTTGGACATCGCAGCGCTGCCGCAGAGGTAGACGTGGGCGTACGCCGTCACCGTTCTGGAAGGATAAGCCCGGGCGGCCGGTGATGTGTGCAACGCGCCCGCAGCCGTGCCGAAGGCGCATGTTCAATCGATGCCCCGCCGCGCGTCCCGACGCGCCGAGCCGCGTCGCCATTGACCCGCAGGCCTCGATGGACACCTCGGCAGGTCATGGGCATCAGGTGGCGAATAAGTATAATTCCAGATGAGCACGGACGCTGACCGGGTGCGGCGGCGCGAACATCTGGTCGTTTGTGCACGTCCATGCTCCGGTTGTATCTGAGTATGCAGGACACCGGTAAAGCAGGTGGCAAATGTCGCGAAGCAGGCGTACGGTTATCATCGGGATCGACGGAATTCCCTTCTCTCTGATCGACGAGCTGTGCGATGCCGAAGTCATGCCCTTCGTCGCCTCTGTGCGAGGCGACGGCGTATTCCGGCCGATGCGTTCGTCGGTCCCGGCCGTGTCTTCGGTCTCCTGGAGTTCGATCATCACCGGGAGCAACCCGGGCCAGCACGGCATCTTCGGCTTCACCGAGATGATGCCGGGCACGTACGCGCTCTCCTTCCCCAACTTCCTGAATCTGCAGAGCCCGCCCTTCTGGCGCGATGAGAGCAAGCGGTACGTGATCATCAACGTGCCCGCTACCTATCCCGCCCAACCGCTGAATGGCTGCCACATCTCGGGGTTCATCTCGCCACGCCTTGAGCGGGCGGTCTACCCGGCCGGCGAATTGCAGACCCTGGAAACTATGGGCTACCGCGTGGACGTTGACGCCAACAGGGTCGGGCGATCGGACCTGGTTCTCTATAAGGAGCTGCGTGAGACTCACGCCAAGCGCGAGGAGCTGGCGGAGCACCTCTGGCGCGATTACGACCCGGACATCTTCATGCTGGTGCTGACCGGCAGCGACCGACTGGGCCATTTCGGCTGGCACCACTGGGAGGACCCGGAGCACCCGAGCCACCAGGAGTTCCTGGACTACTTCCGCCGAGCCGACCGCACAATCGAGCGCTTCGCCCGGCGGCTGGATGCGGATGACACCCTGATACTGCTCTCCGATCACGGCATGGAGCGCACCGCACAGGAAGTGAACCTGAACGCCTACCTGATCGCCGCCGGCTACCTCAAGCTCAGCGAGGACCAGGGGCGCAAGTACGGTCGCATCCAGGAGGGTTCGGTGGCGTTCGCGCTGGAGGACGGACGCGTCTATCTGAACGAGGCGGACCGCTTCCCCAGGGGCACGGTGGCGCCCGGCGAGGTGGACGCGCTGCTCGACGAGCTGTCCGCCTTCTTCGCCGCAATACAGCTCAACGGCGACCCGGTCATTCGCCGCGTCCATCACCGCGAGGAGATCTACCACGGCGATCAGCTCAGTCGGGCGCCCCATCTCGTGCTGCTGGCCCACCCCGGCCTCAAGCTGATGGGGCGGCTGACCACCGACCTGCATGAGCCCAGCCGCCTGCCGGGAATGCACAACGACCAGGCCTTCGTCCTGGTCCGCGCGCCCGACGCCGAGCAGCTCGTACCCGCCGCGCCCGGTGTTGAGGATATCGTCCCGATTATCACCGAGTAACTGGAGATGAGACATGTCCA
>CAZTZN010000340.1:0-2577 GCA_964617715.1 uncultured Armatimonadia bacterium
GACCTCATCCAGCGGCAGGAAGTCCATCGGAATTGCGAGCACGCCCATCTTGCGCAGCTTCTGCGGGATCTCCAGGTTCGCGCCCGGGTCGCAGCCGTTGTACGAACGACTGACCACCACGATGGCACGCTCGTCCTCGCCCAGGTCGGCGAGCACCTCGCGCCCGCGGTCCTGCGCCTGCTCCTGGAAGCGCTCCAGCGCCTCCCAGCCACGCTCGACCGCGTGCCTGACATCGCGCGGATTGGCACCGATGCGCCGGGCGATCTCGGTAAGCTGCTGCGTGGCGTGCTTCTCGCCGTGCGCCATCCACAGGTGAGGCTCGAGCAACTCCACGTCGTAGTCGTCGAAGTCAAGGCAGGCCTTGATATGATAGGGCACGCTCTGGATGTACGGGCAGACGAAGCTGTCGGTCATGCGCTCATCCGGACAGGGCAGGTTGATGACGCTGGGCAGGAACAGGTAGTCGATCTCGCCGCCCTCGAGCAGATCGATGACGTGACCCAGATTCACCTTGTTAGGGAAGCAGGTCTCGGCCACCGAGCGCTCGGCGCCGCGGTGCACAATGCGCTTGTTGGTCCGCGGTGACAGCACCACGCGCGCGCCCAGCTCGGTGAAAAACGCCTTCCAGAACGGGAACAAGTCGAAGTACAACAGCGCCCGCGGGATGCCCACGCGGGGCGCGTCGTCGGGCAGCTCATCCTCGGGCTCATAGGCGCGCTGAAGCATGCGCTCACGTTCGCGGAACAGGTCGGGGATGTGCGAGATGTCCTCGCCGGTGTCGCGGATGTCGTACTTGCCGCAGCGATCACCGTAGAACATCGGCTCCTCGCCCGCCACGATGACCTTGTTGATCTCGCAGCGATTGGGGCAGTCGGTGCACTCGAAGCTCTCGATGGTGTAATCGACGTCGCTCAGGTCGAAGCCCTTGAAGGCGCTGCCCGCGCCGTCGTCGTTCTCGCGCGCGATCACCGCGCAGCCCAGCGCCCCGGTGTTCTCGTTATGCGGCGGCACCGTGATGCGCTTGCCGGTCACCTGCTCGAAGGCCGCCACCACCGCGCGGTTGAAGGCGGTGCCGCCCTGGAAGAAAATGTTATCGCCCACGCGCCGGTCCTCGACCACGCGGTTGAGGTAGTTGTAGACGATGGAGTATGCCAGGCCCGCGGCCAGGTCGGGTGTGCCCACCCCCCCCTGCTGGTGCTTGAGCAGCTCCGACTCCATGAACACCGTGCAGCGCTCGCCCAGGTTCGCCGGCGCCGGCGCAGCCAGCGCCTCGCGAGCGAACTCCTCCTTGATGTCGATGCCCAGCTTGTCGGCCTGCTCCTCGAGGAACGAGCCGGTGCCGGCCGCACACACCTTGTTCATCGTGAAGTCCACGACCACGGTGTTGTCAATGCTGATGTACTTGCTGTCCTGCCCCCCGATCTCGAAGATGGTGTCCACGGTCGGGTCGAGGTGGATGGCTCCGCGTGCCTGGGCGGTAATCTCGTTCTTCACCACGTCGGCGCCGATGAAGTCGCCGATCAGGTAGCGGCCCGAGCCGGTGGTGCAGGCCTTGCGGATCTCCACCATCTCGCCCACGGCTTCGCCCGCGAGCTTGAGCGCGCGCCGCACCGCCTCGATGGGCTGGCTGGCGGTCATCAGGTACTCCTTGTGCAGCACCCGGCCCTCCTCGTCCATGACGACGAGGTTGGTCGAGATCGAGCCCACATCGACGCCCAGATACGCGGGGATGCGCTCGCCCGGCGCCACCTCGGGCCGGTGGACCTCCGACGGGTGGATGACGCTCTGAGCGAGGCGCAGGGGTTCGAGGCGCTCATTGTGCCCGGCGGAGGAGACGTGACCCTCCAGCTCGGAGATCCGGTCGAGGTCGGCCTCGGGGAAGCCGTTGTCCATCGCGTGCAGCACCGCGCCGATGGCGCCCATGGCACCGAAGTGTTCAGGGATGATCAGCGCGTCTTCGTCCAGCTCGTACACATCCTGGACCGCGCGCACGATGCCCGGGTTGGCCGCCACGCCGCCCTGGAAGGAGACCGGCGGCTCGAGGTCGCGCGCCGAACCGACGGTTGACTTGAAGTTGCGCACCAGCGCGTAGCACAGACCGGCCACGATGTCCTTGACCGGCGTCGCCATCTGCTGCAGATGGATCATGTCCGACTTGGCGAAGACCGAACAACGCCCGGCCACGCGTGGGGGGTGCTCACTGTCGAGCGCAATCCGGCCGAACTCCTCGATCGACAGGTTCATGCGCGCCGCCTGCTGGTCGAGGAACGAGCCGGTGCCGGCCGCGCACATCGCGTTCATGTTGAAGTCGGCGACCTCGATGACGCCCCGGGTGCCCTCCGCCTCGCGCAGGAAGATCAGCTTGGAGTCCTCCCCGCCGATCTCGATGATGGTGCGCACCTGCGGATAGAGCGCCGCCGTCGCCGTGGACTGGGACACCACCTCGTTGACGAAAACAGCGTTGATGCGCTCGGCCACCAGCCGCCCGGCATTCCCCGTGGCGGCCACGCCCACAATATTCTCGCGACCCAGCTCCTCGACGGTCTCGCGCAGGGCACTGCCCGCGACCTGGATGGG
>CAZTZN010000341.1:0-2560 GCA_964617715.1 uncultured Armatimonadia bacterium
TGGCAAGGCCAGAACTTCGGTTCGCGGCGTTGTTCCTGGGAGGGCAGTTATACCGATTCCAACGGCGTGACGTGGAACTACACGGTCGCCCTGTGGGACAACGACAACGACGGACTGGCAGACGAGTGCCGCGTGGGGGTTCACTACCGGGTGGGAGGCACGCCATACTATATCTACTGCGGCACCATCGCTTTGGACGGCGGCGGCACGCCTCCGAGACCACAAGAGGGCCACTGCGACGAGATAGACGAGACGGGCGTTTCCAGCGAGATAGCGGCGGGAGATTGCTGTACGAATGATCCCTGCGGTTTCGGCGAAGAAGTCACGGGATACGGCGGCGAAGCGGACGTTTGGGCCGGTCCGTAAGAAACCGTGTCGCGGCTGCGGCAAGCGGCGCCGCGGCGGAAGCAAGTTCACGGCCTCGGCTCGGCAACTGCGCACGCAGGCCCGCCTGAACGTCTGCGTGCGCTGCGAACACTACCAGCACCCGTGGACTTGCGCGCAGTATGATGGTTACGAAGCGCCGTTTCGGCGGGCGCTCAAGTGCGATCGCGGCGTCTGCCCCTTGGGCAAATGGGAGGTTTGAGACATGGCAACTCGCGTCTGGACCGGGGCGGCCGGCGACAACGACTGGGATACCGCCGGCAACTGGCTGAACAATCAGGTGCCCGGCAACGGGGATGCCGTCATCGTCCCTGCGATGGCGGCGGATTCGACGAAAGACATCGCGGGAGAGGACAAGTCCAGCGTGCTGCTGACTGGGTTCTACGTGGAACCTGGATGCTATCTCAAGATCGGCTCGCGCACGGCCCCGCTTGAATTGGACGCTGATTACGTCGTGTACCAAGGCCTGGGGGACTATAGCTTCTTGGACCTCGCCAATGCGACGCGGATAGAGATTCTGGACTGCGGCGCCGGCGGGGACGAGGCCTACGGCCTCAACCTTTCCGGCAGCAGTTCGGGAGCCGACGTGTTCGTGAACGTGGACAGCGGCCGAATGGTGGGGATCGGCGCCTTCGAGGACGCGGGCTGGACGGGCACCGATTTGCATGTCCTCAACGGCCAGGTGGACATCGGCGACGATCTGGCCCTGAGCGGGACGCTTCATCTCTCCGGGGGCGACGTGCAGCTGCGAGATGAGACGGAGCGGGTGGCCATGTCCGCCGGCACGCTGACGCTCGCCCCGAACGGAAACATCGGAACGTCGCTGAACCTTCGGGGCGGGTTGTTCAAATGGCAGGCCGGAGGAACGATTGCCGCGCTGAACATCTCGGGCGGCGGGGTCGTCGATGCCTCGGCCAGCGGCGACGCGAAGACGATTTCGGTTCTCACGTGGTACGGCGAAGGGCACATCATCGACCCGCTCAAGACCATCACCATCAGCGCGATCACGTTTCAGGTCGGAGGCAACCTAGCGTTCGCATGAGGGCACGGCAATGGCTATCGGTTTTCCGAGTTTGAGGTCGCCTCGGGGACAAACGTTCCGATTCCGCACCACTCCGCAGCGTCGGCGACGGCCCCAGGTGGGAACCCCTGAGTACAAGCAGTGGCTCGCAACAGAGGCCAATCTGCGTAAGGCGCTTGAGGCGCAGATGGCCGTCTCGGAGGCGCGTTACGCGAACAGGCTCCGGGACGAAGACTATCAGCTGCGTCTGCGGCGCATGTACGGCGGTTACGAGCGGGGACCTGGTGGCGAGATTTTCTTTCAGGGCAAGCCCCTGGAAACCAAGCCGGAACCTCGCCCGGGGACCGGCTACGTCAGCCCCTACGGGGGGCGGACCGAGGCCGGAGAGACCCGCGAGGCGTTCATGCAGGCGCGCGGCTATACGCCGGAGGAAATCGCCACCGGCAAGGAGACACCGGAGGGCCTGGCCATTCGCCGACTGCGGGAAGAGCGGCGAACCGAAGCAGAGTTCCAGCGCCTCATGGACGAAGCCATTTCCGATGCGGCGATGGCAGCGCAGCGAGAAACGGATCCCGCGCGGCGCCAGCGGGCGCAAAAGGACCTGGAGAACTACGCGAAGCAGTACGCACGCAGCACCGTCCGCCTGCGGGAACTGGACAACCTCATGCGGCAGCAGGAGCAGCAGGGGCAACCTGCACCGGACGCCTTGTCCCGGGTGCTCATGCGGGGCGCTCAGCAGCGCGAGATGCAATTGCTCCAGGAGCCGACGCCGCCCGCCACGAGCATGGCCCCGGAGGGCCTTTCGGAACCGCAGAAGCAGGAATGGGCCGCGCTGTGGAACGAAGTCAATCTGGACTCCGAGATGCCTATTGAGGACCGCAGGGCGGCGGCGGAGCAGTTGCTCCGGCTGGAGCAGCAGGCTAGGCTCACGCCGCTCGAACCCGACCTTGCCAGCAGACTCGCACCCAGGCATACGCTGGAACTCGGCCGAGCGTTGATGCGGCAGGGCATCGAGACCCCCTACTTCGATCTGCTGGCGAACGAACGACAGCGGGCCGAACAAGGCTCCCCGGCCGAAACGACTAGCCAGACGCCGGCCACGCAACAGGCGGCGGTGAACCTCGTCCAGAACTTGCGAGCGACCTACCCCAAGGA
>CAZTZN010000342.1:0-2547 GCA_964617715.1 uncultured Armatimonadia bacterium
GCCCAGCACGGCTATCCCGGCCAGCGCAGCGGTGACCGGCGGGGACAGCTCGGCGTGCGTGACGGCTGCGAAGATGCCGGGCAGTGTGAAGAGCGCAGCAAGCGTGATCGAGGCGACAGCTCGGGGAACACGCATGATCTCCTCCGGTTGTGTGGCCCAGCTTTGGCCACACGCATTGACTGCATGCAGCCAAAGGTCTGGCAACCGGAGGGGGCCGGCGGGACAACCAGAAGCCGGGGCTTCGTAGTGTTGACCGTCCCGGGCGGCTCGGGCCGCCCTGCTACTCCCCTTTGGCCCGCACACGGTACCACAACGGCCCGCCGCTGTCAATCCGGGGCGCGCGGCGAGGAGCGCGACGCCCGCCCGGCGAACCTGCCCCCACGCGCGCGTTCGACCCGCCTGAGAGGGTGATCCCCGATGTCCGCGCATCTCCTTGCCGCATCGCTCGCCCTGGTGGTGGGCGCCTCAGCAGCGAGCGCCGCCGAGTGGACCGCCTGCGAGCAGCCCGACCTCGCCGCGCAGCTCGCCGCCGCGCCCGACCTGGAGATCGAGAGTCTCGGCGTGCCCGTGCGCAGCACCCGCATCGGCGCCACCTACTTCGTCCCCAACCCCGACGGCCGCTCGTACGATGTGCTGCAGTGGTACTTCAAAGGCTACTCAGGGCCCACCACCTGCTTCGTGCTCGACTGCGGTGACGGGTCGTTGAGCACCACCGGCATCCCCGACCGGCAGCAGATCCACATCGCCGGAACGGTGCTCGGACCCGATGGCAAGTTCTACATCGCCACCCCCGACTGGCAGCAGGGCATGGTCATCTACGTCTACGACCCTGCCGACAACTCGCTCTCGTCGATGGGCGTGGTGGCGCCCGGGCTCAAGGGCGAGCGCCGCCCGCTGGTCCTCGGCACCGACGGTATGATCTACGGCGCGGGCAGCCACGACGAGACACGCAGGGCCGGCGGCTATCGGCTCAACCCATGGACCGGAGAGGTGGACTGGTTCGGGCCGCTGGGCCCCTCGCACGCGCCGGAGGGCGTCTGGGGCTACTACTGCGGCGCCGATGACGAGTGGTTCTACGTGGCCTCGGGCAAGGTGCCCTGGTACCTCGTGGCCTACAACCACCAGACCGGCGAGGAGCGCGTGCTGCTCGAGACCTCGCGCGTGGACGGCGTCATCTCGATCAAACAGCGCCATGACGGCGTTGAGGCGGTGGCCAGCAGGGTGCTCGGGCGTGAGGGCGAGCGCATCGAGTACTGGCTGTATCAGGGCCAGGCCATCGAGAAGGTCGAGGGCCAGCCGCCGCCGTGGCCGGAGCGACCGGCCCCCGCGCCGCCGCCCGCACGTCCGGAGCTGTTCACGGATGCACTCGACCCCGACTCCGAGGGTCATGCCGCGCTGTGGTACCGCAACCCGTGGGACAAGGCCGCTGAGGAGCCTGCAGGGGCCGCGCCCGAGGACCTGGGCTGGCATCGCGTGGACCTGCAGGTGGACGTGTTCCCGATGCCGCTGCGCCGGCTCACCGAGCTGCCCGACGGGCGACTGCTGGGGAGTTGTGACTTCTACCTGGGCAGCTTCGTCTACGATCCGGCGACCGGCGCGATGGAGCACCTGGGCAAGTCGAACCTGAGCCACTACTCGACCACCATCTCCGGCGGGCTGGTCTATCAGAGCGGCTATCCGTCATCGCCGCTCTACGTCTACGACCCGCAGCGCCCGTGGACCGCGCACAGGGGCAGCTTCGACTCCCCCGCGCCGCCCGAGGAGAGTCCGGACAGCAACCCGCGCCTGCTGGTGCGCATGAATCGGTGGGCGCGCACGCATAAGATGTACGGCGCGGCCACCGCCGCATCGGGGCGCGTGTACTTCGGCGGCAAGCTGGTGCGCAACGGCCATGGTGGCGGCATCGCGTGGTGGGACCCCGATCACCAGGACGGCGGCGGCTTGTGGGAGCCCTTCAGCGCATATCAGATCGAGTGGCTCACCGCCGCCGGCGAGGGCACGCTCATCGTGGCCTCTTCCCGGGCCGTACGCGATGACCTGAACCCGAACTTCACCCCCGAGAGCGGCAGGTTGTTCGTGTTGGATGCGGCGACCGCGGAGATCGTGCGGGCGGTCGAGCCGGTGCCGGGCCAGCGCGACATCGGCGGCATCGTCGAGGCGCGGCCGGGGCTGATCCTGGGCGCCTGCGCCGACCCGGCGATGGAGGATCGGTGGCTGCTCTACGGCGTGGACGTGGCAACCGGCGAGGTGCTTTTCCGCAAGCCGGTGCCGGGGAGCTTCAACCTGCTGACCTCGCCCAACCGCCACGGCTCGAACGAGTTCCGCGTGGGCCCGGACGGGAACGTGTGGGCCTACATCGGCGACGTGCTGGTGCGCATCCACCCCAGGGACGTGCGCATTGAGCCTGTGGGGCGCGTTTCGCCGCCGGGCCGCATCGGCTTCGCGGGCGATGACGTCTACCTGTGTGGCACCACCGAGCTACGCGTGATCCGCGGGATCGCGAGACAGTAGCGTGCTCTCCCGGACGTTGCCATCCGGAATCGGCCG
>CAZTZN010000343.1:0-2546 GCA_964617715.1 uncultured Armatimonadia bacterium
TCAACTGGGCGCACCCGCCGCTGGACATAACGCTGCACGACGTAACCGGCGACGGACGGCTTGAGGCGCTGATTGCGACCCGCTACAATACCGCGAACCTCTTCGACGCCGACGGTCGCCGCATCGACGCGGTCAGCGCGGGCTATCACGGCATCCCCATGTCGGTGGCGGCGGGCGACCTGGACGGCAACGGGTCGGTCGAGATGGTCACCGGATCGCGCATCGGCGGCGTGCACATCAAGGAGCACGGCGGCGAGCGCGCGTGGAACCTGAACCTGGGCAGCCAGGTCACCGACGTGGCGGTCGCCGACCTCACCGGCGGCGGCCTGCCGAAGGTGCTGGCGTGCTCGAGCAACCACTACCTGGTATGCGCCGAGGCCGACGGCACGTTGACCTGGCGGCGCAACGTCGGCGGGGCGGCGCGCCAGATGGCCATTGCGGACGTGAACGGCGACGGCGCGCTCGAGATCGTGGTCGCGGTCGCGGGCGAGGCTCCGGCGATCGTCGGCGCCGACGGGACGCTGCTGGGGCGCGTGGGCCCGCCCGACGCCGAGCACGTCGCCATTGCCGACCTCGACGGCGACGGCCGGCCCGAGCTGGTCGCGACCCAGGCCGGGCTGGTGGCGGCGTACCGGTTCTGAGGCGTAGCGTGCCGGTGCAGATGCCGCGCCAAAGGTCCCGACACGGTGGGCAGGGAAAGTCGCGACGCTCGGCCTGCCCGGCGGGCGGTCGCCGTACATTGCCGTCGGCGATAATCCCGTTCAGGGCCTGTCCGGCGAGAGCGCGTAGCACACGCGCCTGCCGAGAAACGCCGTAGACAGGTCGCAGCCGTATGCCGCAGGCGGAGGCATTCGCGGGCGCTCTCGCCCGGCGATACGCCGCGGCGGTTGCTGCACTCGTTGCTGCCTGCCGGTAGCTGGTAGCTGGCTGCTCTATCCCACGGAGGTCAACCATGTCATCGGACAAGGTCCGGCTCGGCGTCATCGGTCTGGGGGGCCGCGGACGCTACTTCGCCCGCGCCTACCACAATCACCCCGAGGCCGAGCTGGTCGCCATCGCCGACCCGAACCCCGCAGCGCTCGACCGTTGCCGGCCGATGTTCGGCGACGGCATCGACTACTACACCGACCTGGACGAGTTCCTGTCGCGCGAGGACATGCCCGGCGTGGTCATCGCCTCACCGGACTTCGCGCACCGCGACAACGCCGTGCAGGCCTTCAGCTACGGCAAGCACGTGCTGCTGGAGAAGCCCATCGCGCAGTCGATTGAGGATTCGGATGACATTATCCGCGCGTGGGGCCAGGCGGGCACGGTGCTGTGCGTGGGGCTGGAGCTGCGCTACTCGGCCATCTTCGTGCGCATGCGCGAGATCCTCGATGAGGGCCTGATCGGCGAGGTGATGACCGGGATCGCGGTGGACAACGTCTCGGTAGGCGGCAACTACTTCTACCACGACCGCCAGCGCACGCGGGCGTACACGGTCTCGCTGCTGATACAAAAGGGCGTGCACACCATCGACCTGCTCAACTGGTTCATGGACGCGGGGCGGCCCACCAGGGTCTACGCCACCGGCTCGCTGCTCTACTACGGCGGCGATGAGGCCAACGACAAGCGCTGCCGCGACTGCGAGCAGGCAGAGGACTGCCCGTTCTTTGTGCGGCACGATCGCTTCCTGATGGATTACGGTGTGACCATCGAGAAGGAGGACTTCTGCGTCTTCGCGCAGGAGGCCGACGTCAACGACAACTCGCAGGTGATCGTAACCTACGAGTCGGGCAAGAGCGCGGTATACACGGAGTGCCACTTCACGCCTGAGTACACGCGCGACTTCTGGTTCGTGGGTGATCGGGGCAAGATGACCGCGCAGTACAACAACGAATGCAACTTCATCATCCGCAACCAGTACCGCCACACCGATCACATCGACGAGTGGCACCCGCGCTCGACCGGCGGCGGGCACGGCGGCGGTGACCCGCTCATCCAGCAGGCCTTCCTCGACTGGGTGCGCGACCCCGAGCAGATGGACGTGGCGATGACGCTGGCCGCGCGCGACGCCACCTGCGTGGGCGCCGCCGGGGAGCTGTCCATCGAGACCGGCATGCCCGTCGAGATCCCCGCGCCACCGGAGCTGCCGTTCTGAGCGGCGGGACGGTGATGGCCGATGCCACGGCCTGGTCGTCGCCGTTGATGGGGAGGCGGGACCCCGTTCCCGCCTGTGCCGTTGCGGTCGCCGTTTGCCGTTCGCGCGGCCGGTCGCCTGATCGGCCCCGCTGTTGCCGTTTGGCCGTTGCCGTTTGGCGGTCGCGCGGCCGGTCGTCTGATCGGCCCTGCGGTTGCCGTTCGGCCGTTGCCGTTGTGCCCCCGGCGCCCTCGCCGGGGGGCGGCCCGCAGGGCCGCTGTCGAACGCTGTGGCGGCCTCCCGGAACGCATCATCATGCCCGTGGGGAGGGCGCGCCCCCGGACGCGCCGCCGTTTTCCGATCGCAACCGGCCCCCAACGGCGGCGGCTCTGAAGAGCCGCCCTCCGAACGTCATCGGCAATCTCGC
>CAZTZN010000344.1:0-2513 GCA_964617715.1 uncultured Armatimonadia bacterium
CGGGCTTGATGATGTCGGCCCAGCGTATGGGCATGAGCATGCGCGTCTGCAGCGGCGTGCCTTCCGGCACCATGTCGAGCGAGGCGTGGTTGGTCTGCTGGTAGTACCACACCAGCCGCCCGCCGGAGGCCGCTTTCATCGCCGCGTGGATCTCGCCCAGAACCTGCACCCACTTCTCGCCCCACCACCGGCGCGTATCGTCATCCCATACCAGCGGCTTCCCTCGCTCGGCCTCAATCTCGGCGCGGAAGCGTTCGAGGTCCCACGTCAGGGCGCCGCCGGTCTCGTTGGTGCGGAAGGGGTCTCCACTGAAATGCCCGGGCAATTCTTCGAGGAAGGTCAGGCCCACCACGTTCTCGGGCCTGGTGATGTTGTCGAGCACCACCGAGACCTGCGCATTGATTCTCTCGACTACGCCCTCCCGGACGCCGGGCTTGTACAGGTAGTGCAGGAAGGTGGCCTGGTAGCGGTTCTCGGGGCAGTCGCCCAGCCCCATGATCGGCCACACGCGGATGACTACCTTGAGGTCGGGGTTGATCTCCAGCAGTCGGTTGATGCCCTCAACGGTCTCGGGCGTGGCGCCGATGTTGCCGAAGCACAGGTAGAGCCAGTCGTAGCGCGCGACGTCCAGCTCACTGAGGCCGCCGGTCCCGCCGTAGTAGCAGCCGGCTCCCAGCTCCCAGTAGTGGTCCTCGGGCTGCGCGAGCACCGTCGTCCCGGCCAATGCTACGGTGAGCGTGACGCCGATCGTCGCCATCGTGCGCATGAGCCGACCTCCCGCTACCGGCTGAGCAGCCACCTGGTCGTCGCGAGCACGCCCTCCATCTGTTTGAGTGTGAGATCAACGGGCAGACCGCGCTCGCCGGGGATCTCGAGGTTGAAGATGCCGTCGAAGCCGATCTCGCGCAGCGCCGCGATGCCGGCCTCCCAGTCGATGGTGCCGCGCATGGGGGCCAGGTGCTGATCGCGCGAGCCGTCATTGTCCTGGATGTGCAGCGCGATGAGACGCTCGCCACACTGCCGCACCGCCTCGGCCATGTCGAGGCCCTGCACGTTGCCGTGGCCCACGTCGAGGCAGATGCCGACGTTGTCGGCGCCCACTGCGTCGATCAGCTCGTGCAGCTCGGGGATGGTCGCGCCGAAGCTGCGCTGGCCGAGCGCCCCGCGGGTGGCCCGAGCGGCGTCGTTCATGTTCTCGACCGCCAGGGCGAAGCCGTGCAGAGCGGCGTGGCCCGCCAGGCGCGCGAAGCTCTCCACCCGGCGCGCGCGCTCTGCGCGCTCTGCATCGAGGGTCGCGGGCCGTTCGCCGCCCGGATGGATTACGCCGACCTTGATGCCTATGCGCTCGCACAGCACAATCTGGCGCATGACCGTGGCGAGGTCGCGTTCGCGGGCCTCGTCATCCGCGGCCGCGACGTTGGCGTGAATAAGCAGGTGTGCCTGCGGGATCGCCACGCCCAGCTTATCAGCGAGGTCGCGCAACTCATCTGCGGCCTGCTCGGGCGCGTCGGCATCGGCAACCATCACGAGGTGCTCGGTGGAAAGCTCGAAGGCCTCCCAGCCGATCCCGGCCAGCGCCCTCACGGCCTCGGTCGGGGACAGCTCCACTATGATCGCGGTCCACATTGCGGGCGTCATGTTGTTAGGCCTCCGTTCAGCAGCCAGCGCGCCGTGGTGAGTACGCTCTCGAGCCAGGCTTGTTGCGCCTCGATGGGCTGACCGCGCAGCGGCCCGATCTCCAGGTTGAAGATGCCCTCATAGCCGATCTCGCGCAGGGCGGCCACGGCGCTCGGCCAGTCGAGTGTGCCGCGGAAGGGCTCGATGTGCTCATCGGCATGGCCGTGGTTGTCGTTCATGTGCGTGGCAATCAGCCGGTCGCCGCACTGGCGCAGGGCCTCGCCCACGGGAATGCCCTGCAGGTTGGTGTGTCCGGTGTCGAGGCAGATGCCGAAGTTGTCCATGCCCACGGCGTCGATGACCTCGAGCAGGTCCGGGATGACCGAGCCGAAGCGCCGTCGTCCCATCGCCGAGGTCTCGTCACCATGCGGATCGTAGGTGTTCTCGATGGCGATACTGAAGCCACGTTCGGCGGCGAACTCGACCACGCGCGCGAAACTGTCGATGCGCGTGCGCGCCACGCGGGCGTACTCGTCGAGATCGCCGGGCATCCCCCCGACCGGGTGGAGCACGCCCACCCTGATGCCCATGCGCAGACACAGCTCCATGTGCCGCTCGACCTGCGTCAGGTCGGCATCGCGCTTCTCGTCATCCAGCGACCCCATCGCCGCCACCTCGAAGTGAACCTGAGGCATGCGCATGCCCAGCTCAGCGACAAGATCCCCTATCCGCTCGGCCTCGCCCTCGGGGTTCTCGGCGCCGGCGATCTCGCGCAGGTGGGGGAGGGCCAGCTCGACGCCCTCCCAGCCCATCCCGGCCATCGCGCGCAGGCTGCCCTCGAGCCCGGCGTCCATGAGCACGTGCGACGTCGCTCCGATGTACATCGACAACCACTC
>CAZTZN010000345.1:0-2470 GCA_964617715.1 uncultured Armatimonadia bacterium
CGGGGGGCGGCCCGCAGGGCCGCTCTCGAACCCTGTGGCCGCCCACTCGGAACCCATCATCATGGCCGTGCGGAGGGCGCGTCTTCAGACGCGCCGCCGTTCCCGGATCACAACTGACCCCGACGGCGGCGGCTCTAAAGAGCCGCCCTCCGAACATCGCCGTTTGTCGTTCGGAGGGGCCGGTCGCCTGACCGGCCCGCCGTTGCCGTTTCCTTTGCCGGTCCGCCGTTTGCCGTTCGCACGGCCGCTCGCCTGACCGGCCCTGCCGTCGCCGTCCGCCGTCACTCCCCCTCAAACCACTCCGCGCCACAGCCCCCCGCCATCGCGCCGATCCTGTCCCGGCAACACCTGCGACGCACCTTGCGCAGGCATCTTCACCTTGTCCTCGTCTTCCTCGGCCTCGCCCTTCGCAAGCGTCTCCAGCGCCTCACGCACTTCCCCCAGCGCGCTCTCCAGGTCCTTGCGCAACGCCCGCAGCTCCGCCAGCTCTTCTCTCACCCCGTCGCCGGCGCCATCGTGGTCCACTTCGTCTTCGCCGGCGTCCTGGTCTTTCGCGAACGGCCACAGACTCCGCGCCGCGTGCACCGCCGCCCGACCGATGCGCACCAGCATCGCGTCTTCGTCGGCATCACCCGGCGGCTCTTCGATCACCCCTTCGGCTGCCTTCGCCAGTGCCGCCAGGTAGGTGTCCGGATTGGCCGCCGCCCCCGGTCGGCAGACCGCCACGTGGTCGAGTTCCACGTCGTCGATGTGGCGCACCTGCCGCCCGGCCTCCTCATCGTAGCGCCAGAACGCCTTGGTGACGCGTCCTCCGACACTCAGCCCGAACTGCCGCCCACTGGCTGCCTTCTCGAACAGTCGCCGCGCCGCCGGATTGCTCCCGTCCAGACGTCCGGCCACCCGAAACTGCTCGTTATCGGCCCACGCCTCCTCGATCACGCCCAGCTCCTCCAGCGGGCCTGCTCCGTGCGAGGGCAGCAGTTCCAGACCTTTGTGCTGCGCCATCTTCTGAATCGCCCGCGGCGTCATCCGCTCCTGCTGCCGGTCCAGCGATGTGGATGACGCCACGCCTTCGAAGCGCATCTCGCCATGCTCGTCCTCCCACACCTTGCACAGCGGCATCGTCACCGCGAAGCTCCCTGCGTCCTCCAGCCACGCCATCGGACCACCTCCGTTCCATGCTCTCCGCCTCACCGACGCTCCCTCGTCTGGTGCATGCCTCCACAGCCTTGTGTACTCCCGGCGCCTCCCTGGGGCTTGCGCATGCGCAGGGTCAGCACTGCGTCATCGGCTCTCGTTGTCTCTGGGCGCGGCAGATTCGTACGACAGGTGCCCTCGCCTGTCGCGCCGTTTTCGCCGCAACTTGCGCGAGCCGGCACTAGGCATCCCCGCCTCTCTCCATCGCCAACGGCTGCAGGCCTTGCCTGGCCCTGATCTCATCCGCGCTCCACACGCCGATCTCCGCGTAGATCCGCGCGATCTCCGCCTGCTGCAGCTCCTCGCTCAGGTCCATCTCGCGGAACCGGAACTCCCAGTCCACGATCCCCATCTGCTCGCGGATCATCCGGTTGAGCTGGAACTCCACGCGGCGCTGTTCCGGCCGCACCACCTGCTCGCGAAAGGTCTTGTCCTGGTCCTTGCTGTTGGCCAGATTCGCGTTCTCGACGATGGTTATCTTCCCCGGCGGCACGCGATGCACCATCAGTATCTCGTCCCGATTCGCCCTGCGAAAGTCCAGGAAGCCTGCGTCATCCTTCTCCGACTGCGTCAGCCGCTCCAGCCGCAGCTTGGTGCCCCCACCGGGCACTTCCAGCACCAGCGTCTTGTGTGCCTGGCCCTTGATCTCGGTCTCCATGAAGCGCCGGATCTGTCGCAGCAGCTCCTTCGACATCTGCCCGCCCTCGACGATCACCGCCATCCGCGGCACCGCGTTGTGCTCGAAGAAGCTCACGTTGTACTCCGCCGCCGCCCGATCCCCCGCTACGGCGCTGACTGCCGGCAACACATCCGGCACTCCGTAGTAGGTGGACTGGGGCGTGTACTTGCGGAAATGCATGATCTCGTTGGGAATCTCCCCGTTCTCCGGATCCGGCGTGGCCTCCCGGCCCAGGTTGCGGAACTCTCGCCTGCGCCCGTCGCGAATCTGCACGAACCCGCTGCGATCGGTCTTCACGCGCACGGTCGTGCCCGGCACGTGATAGAACCCGTCGATCTGTCCCGTGCCATCTCGTGTCACTTCCAGGTAGCCGTTGCCGATCGTCTCCACGTCGGTCCACACCATCCGCATGACCTCCGTCTTGCGGACATAACCGTAGGAACGCAGGGGGAACGAGGGATACGAGAGGAAACTGCTGTGGGTAGTGTTCTCCGTATCATGCAAGGCATCCTTCGTCTTGTGTCAGAACTTCACATCGACGTGTGCTCCGACCAGTACGTGCCATCCCTCGATGTAGCCGATGCCCACGAAGCC
>CAZTZN010000346.1:0-2450 GCA_964617715.1 uncultured Armatimonadia bacterium
GGATGATCTCGAGCTGTGCCAGACAGATGGCGGCGGTGCAGTGGGGCATGCGGTAGGCGTAGCCGGGCTCGGTATGCAGGCGCCCGAAGCCCTCGCGCCGGCGCGCCCCGCGGCTCTGACCGATGAAGCGGATGCGTTCGGCGAGGTCGTCGTCATCGGTGATAACGCACCCGCCCACGTCTGAGCCCATGGTCTTCTCCGCGTCGAATGAGAACCCGGCCGCGTGGCCCAGCGTCCCGCACAGCCGCCCCTTGTACTCGCCGAAGACCGCCTGGCAGGCGTCCTCGTAGACGATGAGGCCATGCCGCGCCGCCAGGTCGTTGATCGGGTCCATGTCGCACGGCAGGCCGGTCTTGTGCACGCACAGGATGGCGCGGGTGCGATCGCCGATGAGCGGCTCGATGGTGGCCGCGCTCATGTTCACCGTGTCCGGATCGGTGTCGGCGAAGACCGGGATGTAGTCCTCGGCGACCAGGCCCTGCAGCGTGCCGTAGTCGGTGATTGGGCTGACGATGATCTCGTCGCCGGGCTCGAAGTCGAAGGCCGCGGCCAGGGTCGCCAGGGCGGGGGTGCAGCCGGGCGTGGCGATGCAGTGCGTGACCCCGTAGGCCTCGGCGAAGGCGCGCTCGAAGCGCCCGACCATGTCGGAAGCGAGGCCGCTCTCGATCACCTCCTGCACATAGCTGGATGCGTTGGGGCCCATGGTGCGCGGGAAGGGGGTCGGCAGCTTGCCGGCCTCGTCCTGATGCGCCTGGTAGCCCCACACGGCGCGCCGATCCTCGCGCATGACCATCAACTCCCCTGATTGCGCTCAAGGGTCGGACGGTGGTTCCCGTTGCCGGCGCCGAATCCTGCCTGCGCGCCGCGCGAAGGGAACCGCCTCCGGGACGACGAAACGTCGGTGGCCGGGCCGAGCAGCGAGTGGACAGCACATCGGCGAGGTGAGCCACATTGCCGGGCGGGCCGATCATGGGTGCAGTGTTGTCATGCGTACTGATCGCGACCATGTGCGCCGGGGCCCGGGGTGAGGTGGAGGTCTACGGCGCCGAACCCAACCCGACTGGCGACCCCATCGGTGGCGGGCAGGGCTACAGCCGGATCGTGAATGCAGGCGACTACACGGTAAGCACCGCCGACGAACTACTGGCGGCGCTGTCGGTGGCGCAGCCGGGAGAGATCGTGTATGTTGCGCCCGGCGCGGAGATCGACCTGGGCGACCGGAAAGATGTGACTATCCCCGAAGGCGTCACGCTGGCGGGGAATCGCGGGCACGACGGCTCCGCGGGTCCGGTGATCCACGGTAGCGCTCTGCCCGACGGCCAACAGATGCTCCTGGCCCGGGCCAACGCGCGCATCACCGGCCTGCGCATACGCGGCAGAGACTGCAACTTCGCGGAGATCGACTACGACCGGACCCCGCGCTCGTGGAGTCGCGCCATCATGGTCGTGGGGGCCGACGTGGAGATCGACAACTGCGAGATCTCCAACGTCCATCACTCCGGCGTGGATGTGAAGGGTGGCTCCTGCCACATCCATCACAACCACATCCACGATGTGCACGCCTATCCGGTGGTGGTCGTCGGGGGCGCATGGCCGCCGCCGCTGATCGAGGCGAACCTCATCTACTGGGTCTGGCACGCCATCGCCGGCACGGGCGCACCCGGCACCGGGTACGAGGCGCGCTACAACATCATTGTCGGCGGCGACATCCCCCCCTCCTGGGGGCGGCGCTACCATTGCTTCGACATGCACGCCTACCGCCCCCTGGCGCAGGCCGGGCACGAAAAGATCGCGGGCGATACCATCCTGATCCACCACAACACGGTGCGCGAGATGGGCGACGCCCTCGGCGCACGGATCCGGGGGATCCCGCGCGACATCGCCGAGATCCACCACAACTGGTTCACGGCGCCGGACGTGGAGCAGGCGGTTGAGCAGGTCGATCCGCCGGGCAACCTGTGGGTGCACGACAACGCCCACGGCCCGGATCGCACAGTCATTCGGATCGGCGGTCGAACGACGGCCCGTATCACCTTCCGCCGGCCGCCACCGGCTGAGGAGGAACTGCCGCTCATCGCGGGTGAGCTGGCGCTCGACTTCGACGTCGAGATGATGGCCGGCCTGACGTTGCAGAGCGTCGCGATCAACCTCGATGGCAACCCGCTTTACGAGGACACGGAGCCGCCCCAGCCCGGAGCGGTGAGCATCAACACGGCCGACCTGGACGACGGCGTGCACGAGTTGACGGTAGTGGTGACGGACAACCGGGGGATGGTCACCACCTATCCACGCTTCTTCGTGGTCGAGAACTGACGTCGAGAGGAGCCCATCCAGGGGATGGCCGTCGAAGCGCTCGAGGCCGAGCAGTCGCGCACAGCCGTGGAGAGAGCCGGCGCGGCCACGCGCCGGGAGTTTGACGTGGGAAGGACAACCATGAGCCGAAAGCTGAC
>CAZTZN010000347.1:0-2439 GCA_964617715.1 uncultured Armatimonadia bacterium
TCACGGGCCCAAGGAGATGCGCAAGCCGGTACCCATCGAGGCCGGAGCTGGCGATAGGAGTGAGGGAGAGATGGCAGCGCGGATGAAGACACTGCTGGCGGCAGGGGTACTGATCCTGGCCGTCGTGCCGTGCTGGTCGGCGCCAACGGTGGCCGGAACCACTAACCTGGTGGCCGCCGAGAACGGCGGCAGGATCGCGAAGTTCTCCAGCCAGGCGGTGGACGAGAACGGACAGCCGCTCGGCGTGTGGTCGGTGACCAATCTCATCGACGGCAAGTTTGTGGTCGGCTCACACACCCCGGCGGACTCCTACGGCTGGCGCTCGCGCGGTGTGCCTTCGCAGGATCGGCCCGAGTGGGTGATCTTCGAGCTGCCCGAGACGCGCCTGATCAGCCGCGTGGTGGTCGATCCGACCACCGATGACCCCGAGTTCCTCGGCCGCTGGGCCAAGAGCATCCGCGTATCGGTCTCCACCGAGAGTGTGGATGGCCCGTACAAGACGGTGGGCTCGTACCTGGTGGTGCGGAGGGGCATCAAGCAGAGCTTCGACTTCATGCCCGCCGAGGCGCGCTGGATCAAGCTCGACATCACCGAGAACTGGGGCTCCGACTTCGCCGTGGAGCTGGGTGAGTTCGAGGTCTACGAGGCGATCGTGGGCGATGACATGCTCGATCAGCTTATCCAGCGGCTGAGCACGCTGCTCGACGAACTCAAGCGCTACCGCGACGCCGAGCGCTACCAGCAGCATCAGGCGAGCGTCGAGGCGGTCACCACCAAGCCCGAGCCCCCCGCCGAGGAGGCCCCGGCGACAGAGGCGCCGGCCGGGCAGCAGTAGCGGCCGCGGCGGTCTGCACGTGATGAGAGGGCGAGCCATCGGGCTCGCCCTCTGCGCATCCGGGAGGCTACGCCGTCGCCCGTCGGGCCACTTCGCGGCCGACCACGATGCCGCTGGCGCTGGCCTGCACCAGCCCGCGCGTGAGCCCCGAGCCATCGCCCGCGAAGAACAGGTTGGCGCGCTCGGATTCCAGGTGCTCGCTCAGGGTCGCCGGCCGCACCGTGTACAACTTCGCCTCCGGGGCGTACAGCAGCGTCCGGTTGCTGCACAGCCCCTCGAGCAGCCCGTCGCTGTCGAGCGCGCGCATGAAGGCCTCGATGATCCTGCACGACTTGGCGTTGAGCGCCAGACGGATGTCGCCGGGCAGCGCCCGCTCGAGCGTGGGTCGGATGAAGCTGTAGGCGAGGTCGCGGGCGCGCGAGCGGCGGCGCTGCTCGAACTTCGGCCAGGTCTGCACAATCGGGTTGCGCGCGCCCAGGATGCTGGCGGTGCGGATGTAAAGCTGCGCGTACTCGTTGGGGCAGTCGCACGGGTCGTCGAGGTTAATGGTGTGCAGCACCGCGAAGTTCGTACACCCGGTCGGGCTCTCCTGCCGCGTCTGCCCGTTGACCGCCAGCAGGTCGGGGCCGTAGCGCTCCACCAGCACCGAGCCCTGCGGGCACACGCAGAAGGTGCGGACGCGTTCGCCCTCGATCAGTCCACGCAGCTTGAACTCCCAGGTGGCCTCGGTCAGCGCCTCGGTGACGCGGGCGTCGGTCTCCACGCGCACGCCGATGTCGATGGGGCCGTGCACACTGTCGAGGCCGAGTTCGTTGAGGGCATCGACCAGGAACTGGTGCCCGCTGCGACCGGGCGCGGCCAGCAGCCACTGTGCCACCAGCTCCTCACCGTCCTCGCAGCGCACCAGCCAGCGCCCGTCATCGGCGGCGGTGAAGTCGGTGACTCGGGTGCCCAGCAGGATGCGCACCCCGTGTTCGCTCAGGAAGTCGTACCAGCGGTCCACGACGCGGCGGCAGGTGGCGGTGCCCAAGGGGATGATGTCCGCCGGTATGTACTCCAGGCCCGCCCGGATGCAGGCGCGCTGAATGTGCTCGCCCGCCTGATCGTCGCGAAAACGTCCGCGCATCCGCTCAGCGGGGGCGCGCTCCTCGGAGCTGAGAAAGCCCAGGTACAGCTCGAGCACCTCTTCGATCAGCCCCGCCATGCCCGCCACGTGCGCGGCCAGCTCGCCACCGATCTCCGACTCGAGCACCAGCTTGCCATCACTGTTGGCGCCGGCGCCGCCGAAGCCGGAGACGCGACTGTCGTCGCGGCGCGCGCCCTTCTCGATGATGGTGATCCGCTCCGCCGGCAGACCACGGCGCATTGCGGTGATGGCCGCCGCAATGCCCGCCGGCCCGGCGCCGATGATGACGAACCGCCCGTTCTCGCTCATGGCACGCCTCCCTCCGACGCATACTGCGCTGTGGGCGGGCAGGAGTCCTTCCGCGGAAGACGGGCGCCGTTGCCACGCCGTCGGCCGTCGCCGCTCTGTCGGCCGTCGCCGTGCCCTGGGCCGTTGCCGTTGTGCCCCCGGCGCCCCTGTCGGGAGGGCGGGCCTCTTC
>CAZTZN010000348.1:0-2412 GCA_964617715.1 uncultured Armatimonadia bacterium
CCGTGGCGCCGGGGCGCGCCTGCGGCGCACGCCCGTCGCTCCCGGTTTCGCGCGCAACCAGCCGGACGGCACGCGACGTCGCGACCGCCGGCGGCAATCGGCCGGTCGTGGCCCGAGGGGCCCGCGGCCGGCTCGCGCGCTCCGTCCTGTCCTGCGGACGGACCTGCGCGCGCCTCGCCGGTGGCGGCGCGGTCTTGCGCCTCCCTGCGGTCGGCACGGTGTTCGCGCCGCTGCGCCGTCGGCGGACGCGTCTGCGACGCGACCGCCTCCTGCGCCCGCGGGCGCCTGAAGCGGACGGGACGTGGGTGGGTGGACTCGGGCGCCGCGGGTCTGCGGGCACGTGTGCGGATGGGAGCGTGGGGGCGGTAGTGCATGGTCGTGCGGCAACGGCGCACGGCGACAACGCCGCGCTCACGCCGCCGGCTTGACAGGCCTGCGGCGCGGCCCTAAACTGCAGGCGAAGTGCGCGACACCGGGCCGGCTTCACCGTCGCACGGAAGCGGGTCTCGCGGGGGCGGACAGGACGGCTTTGCCGCCGCGAGGAAGCGGGCCATGCCGCCGCAGATGTTGCGTTGGAGGACCTGCATGCACCGCCGCGTCACCGTCTCCGCGCCCGGAAGGATCTGCCTGTTCGGCGAACACCAGGACTTCCTGGGGCTGTCGGTCATCGCCTGTGCCATCGACCTCGACATCCGTATCACCGGCACCCCGCGCGATGACACCCGGTTCGCCATCGATATGCCGGACCTGGAGCTGCGCGACGAGTTCGATGCCGCTCGGCGCGTGCCCTACCGCGGAGATCGCGATTACATCCGCGCCGCCACCAACGTGGTCGCGCGCAACGGGCTGCGCTTCAACCGTGGCTACGACTGCACCATCCGTGGCACCATCCCCATCAATGCC
This sequence comes from uncultured Armatimonadia bacterium, assembly GCA_964617715.1. GTDB lineage: Bacteria > Armatimonadota > Zipacnadia > Zipacnadales > UBA5352 > JALGVA01. The sequence goes on from CAZTZN010000348.1 coordinate 904, forward strand.
GGGGCTTCCAGTTCCTCGGCGCTCACCGTCGCCTGGGTAAGCTTTGCGTGGCTCACACAGACCGGGAGCCTGCCGCAGACCCATGAGGAGATCGCGCGCCTGGCGCACCTGGCTGAGGTAGTCGAGTTCGGCGAGCCCGGCGGGATGATGGACCACTACACCTCCGCGGTGGGCGGGCTGCTCTACATTGACTGCCGCGAGCCCATCACGGTCGAGCGTCTACCCGCGCAGCTCGATGGCTTTGTCCTGGGCGATTCGCTGGAGCCCAAGGACACCACCGGGGTCCTGGGGCGCAGCCGCAGCGCGGTCGAGGCCGGGCTGGCGGTGCTGCGCGACAACATCCCGGACTTCGACTTCCGCACCACCTCGCTGGAGGAGGTCGAGCCGTTCCTCAAGCAGATGGCCGAGGAGAGCCGCAGGCGCATCGTGGCCAACTTCCACAACCGCGAGATCTGCCGCCAGGCACGCCGGCTGCTGGAGGAGCCGGAGGTGGACCACGAGCGCATCGGTGAGCTGCTCTACCGGCACCACGTGCACCTGCGCGACGGCATCGGCGTCTCGACCCCCAAGATCGACAGCATGCTCGAGGCGGCCATGGCGGCGGGGGCGCTGGGCGGCAAGGTCAACGGCTCGGGCGGCGGGGGCACCATGTTCGCCTACGCGCCCGGGCGGCAGCAGGAAGTGAAGCAGGCGCTCGACGCCGCGGGCGGACGCGGAATCATCGTGTCGCCGCGGCAGGGCGCGATGGTCCTGGACGACGACTGACGCAAACGGGGACCTGAGGTGAGCGCGATGTCCACCGATATCAGCAGACCGCTGAAGATCACCATCGCCGGAGTGCGCGGGGTGGTGGGGGAGACGCTCACGCCCGACCTGCTCGTGAACTTCAGCCAGGCCTTCGGGACCTGGGTGGGGACGGGGCGGGTGTTGGTGAGCCGCGACACGCGGCCGTCGGGCGTGATGGTGGCGCCGTGCGTGTTTGCGGGGCTGACCGCGGCGGGCTGCGAGGTGGTGGACCTGGGGGTGTGCCCGACCGCGGCGCTGCAGCTCGCGGTGAAGTCGTCGGATGCCGTGGGCGGGATCGCCATCACCGCGGGGCACAACGACGCGACCTGGAACGCGCTGAAGTTCTTCCGCGAGGACGGCATCTACCTCAACCCCAAGCAGGCGGAGGAATTGCTCAACGTCTACCACCAGAAGGAGTTCACCAAGGCGCGCTGGGACGAGCTGCGGCCGGTGGGGCGCGATGACGGCGCGGGAGCACGGCACCTCGATGCCGTGCTGGCGCAGCTTGATGTCGAGGCCATCGGCGCGGCGAGGCTCAAGATCGCGGTGGACTGCAGCAACGGCGCGTGCTCGGAGTTCACCCCCGCCTTCCTTGAGCGCCTGGGCTGCGAAGTGGTGGCGATCAACGATGACCGGGACCTGCCCTTCCCTCATGAGCCGCGGCCGACGCCGCCCAACCTCAGCCAACTGCGCGCGCTGGTGCGCGCCGCCGGCGCCGACGCG
>CAZTZN010000349.1:0-2372 GCA_964617715.1 uncultured Armatimonadia bacterium
GTGGGCCCTGGTGGCGTCGCCGCGCGCTGCCAGGCGGGGGCCCGCGCCGCCGTGGTCGGGACGCCGTCGGCCTCTGCCGTCGCCGTCCGCCGTTGCCCAGGCGAGGGCCTACGCGCCCTCTTGATCCTCGTCAGCCGTCTCCTGCTCGACGTCGTCCATCGCGCCCTCGATGGCCGCCTCCGGGCCGCGGAAGCGCCGCGTGATCCACTCCCCATCGGCGCGCGTGCCGAATCCGGTCATCAGCGCCCCACCGATGCCGAAGGCGATCAGCGCCAGCCACGCGCCCCCCGCGACGAAGCCCAGCACCGGCGTGAGCAGGGGTAGCCCGACCCCCTGCAGCGCCAGCCCCAGCAGCGCCGCCACCCGGAAGACCGCCACGCCCAGCACCGCGAGCCCGAGCGCCGACGCGATGCGCAGGCGGGTGCTCGCCACCACCTGCCGCCCGACCAGCAGGTCCAGGCCCACCAGCCCGAGCAGGAACGCGCCCAGGACTCCGAGGCCCACGAAGGGCACCAGCACCACCCCCACGCAGGTGATCGCCAGGATGAGGCACACCGGCGCGAGCAGCAGCAGCGTCAGCCCGCCGTGCGCGAAGGCCGCGCCGGGCCGCCGAGCGATGTTGTCGGCGACGTTCCGCGTCGCGTTGGGAAAAAGCCCCGCCACGACCAGCGCGAGCAGACCGCCGAAGACGGTCCCCGCCACCCACACGCCGCCCGCGTCCTCCTCGGCCTTCTCCGAGCCGGCGGTGGGGGCGCGCGGGAGCCCGGGCAGCATTCCACCGAAGCCGGCCACGCGGCCCTCGTGGATCGCTCCCGGCTCCTTGTGCACCGAGGCTCCGAGAGTCGCAATGTCTCCGGTCACGCGGCTGTTCGGTTCCAGCCGCACCGGCGCCCCGAAGGTGGCGATCTGCCCCTCCACCTCACCGCCGATGGTCACCCTGCCCCCGAAGCTCGCCACGTCACCACGCACCGTGCCGTTGATGTTGATCGGTCCGCCGAAAGAGGCGATGCTGCCGATCCTGATCTCGTCCTTGGGCACCTCGATGAGCTGGCCGTAGCCGCTCAGATCGCCGCGTACCTCATGCTGCTCGGGCTGAGCGGTCTCGGGCTCCTCGCCCTCGGGGGCCTCGGCGGGCTCAGGCTCAGCCGGCTCCTCCCCGGCCGCTTCCGCGGGCGTCTCGGTCTCCGGCTCCGCGGGCTCCTCCGGCGGCGCTTCTGTCTCCGCCTCCGCACGCTCCTCAGCCGGCTCCTCGGACTCCAGCGCCTCACTCAGCCTCGCCATCACCTGCGCGAATTGTGCCGCCGAGAGCTTCTTCTCCTCGCCCACCACCTGCGCCAGATCGTTGCGTTCGATGGTGCCGCGCACGGTCAGCGCGTCGCCGTCGATGCGCGCCGTCGGCCCGAGGGTCGCCCGGCCATCGACGACCACCAGGTCGCCCTCGACGCGCCCGAGCACGTGGGCCCTGCCGCCCATGATGACCAGCGAGCCGTGGATGGTGTCCTGCTCGGCCACGGTCAGCGCCTCGTCTGCCTCCACGACCACCGTTCCATCGAAGCCCTGCGGCTGCGCGACCGCCACCGTCGCCACGAAGGCGAGCGCCAGCACCACCATCGGCCCGACCGCGAATCTGCTCGCGCGCACTGAGGTCATCGTGTCCGCCTCCTCAAACGCGGCAGTCATGCCGCAACATACAGTCCGCTCCGCGCCAGCCTGCCCCGCCACCGGTACGCCAGCCCGATCGCGCCCACGAGCGCGATGTTCGCCGCCAACCCCCACGCCAGCGGCGCGGCCAGTGCTTCGCCGAGCAGCAGGGCGCCGTGCGCGGCGCCCATCGCCATCGCCGGCAGCGCGCCCGCCACCGCGGCCAGCCCGCCCCACGAGGCCGCCATCGTCATCAGCCACAGGGCCGCCACCACGCTCGCGGCCGTCCCCAGGGCGCCCGACACCCCCAGCGTCCACGCGATCCGCGCCGGCGACACCGCCGCCCGCCGCTCCGGCAGCCGCGCCATGACCGAGGCCACCAAGTCCTCGGGCGCCGCCGGGTCGGCCAGCGTCTCGAGCCGCTCGACGGCCGCCAGCAGCGCGTCGTACTGCGCGGCGCAGCGCGCGCACTCGTCGAGGTGCCGCGTGATCTCCCGGCGCTCGCGATCCGTCAACTCGCCATCGAGCCACGCGTCGATCCGGTCATCGATCCGGCTGCAGTCCATCGTCATCTCCCGATCCCGCGCCGCCGAGGCGCTCGGCGAGCCTGCGCCGGCCCCGGTGCGCGTGTGACTTGAGCGTCCCGACCGGCAGGCCGGTGACCTGCGCGATCTCCTCGTAGGTGAAGCCGCGCACGTGCTTGAGCAGCAGCGTCATGCGCTCGATCTCGC
>CAZTZN010000350.1:0-2363 GCA_964617715.1 uncultured Armatimonadia bacterium
AGCGGGCGATCGCCGGCGCGCTCATCCACGAGGGCCGGCCTCCGGTGGACCTCGAGTCTCCCGAGCAGGTGCTGTCGGTCGAGATCTTTCAGGACCTCGCCTTCTTAGGAATGAACGCCGCCCGGGACCTGCTGCGCAAAGAGCTGCGGCGTATGCGCCGCTGGGCGCCGGGCGAACGCCCCATCAGCCGCGCCGAGTTGAAGCTGCGCGAGGCTGTCTCCCGCTTCGGCCTCGATCTCCCCGCCGGCGGCAGGGCGCTTGATCTCGGCGCCGCCCCGGGCGGATGGACGCGGGTGCTGGCCGAGCGGATGGCGGAGGTCGTGGCGGTGGATCCGGGAGACCTCGACCCGCGCGTGCTGGCGCTGCCCAACGTGGTTCACCTGCCTGCGCGTATCGAGGAGCTGAGCGTTGCCGAGCTGGGGCGCTTTGACGTGCTGACCAATGACATGAACCTCCACCCCGCGACCTCGGCTCGTCTGATGGTGCAGGTCGCCGGGCTGGTCGTCCCGGGCGGGCTGGCGATCATGACGGTGAAGTTCGTTACGCGCAGACGCCGTCAGCATGTGCGCGAGGCCCTGGAAGTACTGGAGGCGGCCTATGAAGACTTCCAGGTGGGTGCCGTGCCGCACAATGCCCTGGAGACGACGCTGGTCATGCGGCGCCGCGCTGCGGGCTCAGGCGAGCGGTGAGGCGCCCGCCTGCAGGGCGTGTGCGCGCACCCGGTGGATGGCGCGCGCCGTACCGCACACCGTCACCGACGAGATGTCGTGAAACACCGTCCGCAGGCGACACCACTGCTGCGGCATACCCGCCAGCTCGGCCGGCGCGACCTCCCCTACCTTCATGTGCTGCCAGTGGAAGTAGTAGTACATGTCGGCCAGCGGCGGGGAGTCTTCGCCGCTGATCCGCAGATAGTTCTCGCCCAACTCCAGCACGCACCCCACGGGCCTGCCGTCGGGTATCAGGGCGTGCATCGGCTGGCTCGGCTTCGCCGGCGTGGGGCCGTCGGCGGCCACCACCACCGCCCGCACCTGCCGCGGCGGCGGTTCCAGGTAGGGGCTTTGCATGAAGAAAAACTCCAGTGCGGTGGGGGCGTTCATTCGCACCGTCAGTCTGCGCCCGTCACGAAGTTGCAGACTCTGCACCAGGCAACGGCGGATACGGCCGCACCTGACGGGCCTGAGCTCGGACACCTCCGCCACCTCTTCGTGCTCGATACTGAGCCAGGGCTCATTACAGGGGGGACGCTGCACCAGCAGGCGCTGGTTGGTCAGCGTCAGGTTTACGGCTTCTCCCGGCATGCAGGGGTGTGCGCCGGCGTCCTCGATGAGCCTGGCGTCGAACATGCTGACGATGCGCTCGGCGGGCCGGAGGTAGGTGGCGATGCTGCGCCGCCTGAGAACCGCGCGCACCGCTACGGCGCCGGTAACGCTGACGACGCCCGTGGCCAAGATGATGGCGAGCAGCGCAAGCAGGGTACGGCGGGGCGTGCCGGCGTAGCGACTAAGATAGAGAGAGTGAACCACGATCCACGCCAGCACGACAGCCGTGGCGGCGAAGACCAGCGCGGTGGCGACCACGGTGCCGGCCCTTACCGCATGAGGCAAACGACGTGACAGCCACGCGGTCATTACACCTCACACTGTCCTTCCCCCCGCCCGCCCTCGACGAGGTTCTGGACGCTGGCGGCGCACAGGATGGAAGCGTCATTTCCGACCACCGACGCCATCAGAGCACCGGCGGCGTTGCCGCGCGCCACCGCATCGGGCAGCGCCAGGCCGTCGAGCAGCCCGCTGAGGAAGCCGGCGTTGAAAGCATCGCCGCAGCAGGTCGTGTCCGCCGTGCGCACCGAAAAGCCGGGTATGTGCACCACATTGGTGCCCTCACACGCCGTGGCACCGCGCGGCCCCACCTTGACCACGACGATCGTGCTCATGGCGCTGAGCGCCGCCAGTGCGTTCTCGGGGTTGCGCGCTCCGCTGATCGCCTGCGCCTCGACCTCGTTGGGCAGGAAGATATCCACGTCCGGCAGTAAATCCAGCAGCCCGCCGTCCCACTCCTCCGAGGGGTCATAGCCGGTGTCGAGCGACACGCTCACTCCTTCGGCATGTGCCGCTCGCGCCAGCTCCGGGCAATCGGGCTGCAGCCGTGTCTGCAGGAAGTAGCTGGCGATGTGCATGTGTCGGCAGCGCGCCAGCAGCTCGCGCGGGATGTCCTCCCCGCGCAGCGAATCGATGGTGCCGACGTAGGTGACGAAGGCCCGGTCGCTCGCGCCCGACAGGGAGACCGTGATGCCGGTGGCGAGCTCCGGATGGGTTCGGACGTACTCCGCGCTTACTCCCCAGCGTCCCAGCTCTTCGATC
>CAZTZN010000351.1:0-2339 GCA_964617715.1 uncultured Armatimonadia bacterium
GACATTTGCGGGCGCACCTTCCACCCCCACCACAGATACGGGTTGCCGCGCGCCACCAACGAGATGCCCCGCTGGTCTACGCCGCGCACCAGGCGCGCCGTGTTGATGGCGACGATCCGGGCCACGCGTCCCAGCCAGAAATGGCTGCCGCGCAGCAGCTTGGTGCGCTCCCAGGTGTTGTCGATGTTCTGTTCCGGGATCGGGCTGCCGTCCTCGATCCGCGCCTCCGCCGAGAAGGCCTGCAGCGCGGGCATGACGCCGCCCAGATTGCCCTGCCCCGGCGGTGCGCCCCACACCAGCACGCGGTTGAAGTCCTGCCGCGGATCGTGCCTGCTGCCCGCCCCCTGCAGCAATTCGTCGGCATCACCCGGCTCATAGACCGCGTCAGGCAGGACGATCTCCGGCGCGTTCTGCAGGAACGTGTAGTAGTTGCAGTAGTACGGCACCACCTTGGTCCAGTCATCGGGGTCGGCGGCCCAGAAGAAGACGGCGAAATCACGTTCCGCGAGCTGCTGTATCCACTGATAGGCCGACTGTCCCCACGGTGGCGGGAAGAAGAAACCGCCCTGGGGCGGATCGAGCAACAGCCGGTGCGTGAGCAGGTCGTAGTGGCCGTCCGGGAACATGTGCACCAGCTCGGCGGCGATGTCCGGCCCCAGCGCCGTTTCGAGGATGTAGCGCACCGCCTCCCAGCCCATGAGTCTGCGACCGGTGCCTGTCGCCGCCTTCTCGTGCAGCAGCAGATCGAGCGGCGCAAAGCGTCCATCGACAATCCCGGCCGGCGGTTGCAGCAGAATGCCGAAGTCGCGCGCGGTGATAGTGCCTCCGTAGTCGCCGAACCGGTCGGCCTGCGGTGCCAGCGCGTCGATGAACCCGATGAGCCGCCGCACGTATTGCGCGGCCCCGGCTCCATCGGGCGGTGTCCCCGCGCTCAGCGTCCCGTCGTCACATTGCCAGCTCACATCCACGTCGATTCGGTGGTACTTCTGCACGTAGTCAGTCCACGCGGCGCCGACCGGGTTGCCGGTGTCCTGGTGGATGGCCTCCGGCAACAGCGACCGGTTGATCGTGAGCGTCCAGGCCGGACCGGCCTGCAGCGCGGGATCGGCCAGGTCCTCGGTAACCCGCTCCAGCGCGGGACGAATGTCGATGGGCGCCGAGGACTGTCGGACCCGGCTGCTCCCGACGCGCACCGCCACTCCGTACACAAAGGGCGTCGTCGCCCCCGCCATCGAGACCTCGCTGGTCTCCAGCCACTCGCGGTCTATCGGCGGATTGTGCGCCTGCAGCGTGCAGGTATACTTGCGGAAGCCGGTGCTGCGGTTGCGTGTATCCAGCACCGGCTCGTCAGTCACGGTGGCGACGCTGCCTGCGCTTCCCGCGACCAGTTGATCGCGCCCGAACACTGTGCCATTGGCGTGGTATCCGAAGGCGACCGCGGTCAGCGCGTTTGCCGACACCCTACGGTTGCACGTGTAGCGCCGCGAGAAGCTTCCGGTGGCGTCGAAGTGCGCCGGCGTGACCATGCCGTACTCATCGACACTCTCCTCGACCCACCGTCCCCACCAGTACTCATGCAGTTGGGCCGAGAACGCGACGCCCCGCCCGGACAGGCTGGCGCGTCCTCGCGGCACCTGCATCGGCGCCATCTGCGGCACGCCGAACTGGTCCTCGCGGGTCTCGGTGTATACCACCTGCGCGCGTTGGCCGCTCGCCGTCTCAATCTCCACGACCAGCCGACCGGCGACATGAAACACGCGCAGCCACGTCGGCTCACCGGAGGAGAACAGGTCGGTTCCGAACTCTCCGAAAGAGCGCGCCTGCACCCACTCGCCGTTCTCGCGGCGACATAGCGCGGGCGGGCGCAGCAGTGGAAAGTGCACCGACCAGGTCCCTCCGCCCCACACGAAGTCCAGGAACGGCCCCTCGTCCTCGTCATCGCTGAACACCGGTGCGGTGCCCAGAAACCACAGGTGCACCGCGAACGACTGGCCCGCGGGCAGCAGCTTGTCGGTTACAGCCATGTAGAAGTCGTCGCGGTCGGTGCCGCGCCAGGCGATGGCGTGCGTCTGCGGTTCCGCATCCGGCATACAGGTCTCCCAGTAGTCCGCCACCAGCCGTCCGCCGGTCGCAGGCCCCCACTCGATGGGCAGCGGATCGTTCTCGCCCACGCTCTCGATCACATCGCCCTGCATCCGGTTGGAGCGCGGCACCAGGTACGGCTGCACGGTGTAGCCGCTGACCTGACTACCGGTCACCGGATCCGCGAGCTCCCACCAGCGCAGGTTGCGCACCTCGCTGATTACGCCCCGCTCCAGGGCCCACCGCGGCGTGGTCAG
>CAZTZN010000352.1:0-2315 GCA_964617715.1 uncultured Armatimonadia bacterium
CCATCGATCACAACTTCCTCAATCAGTATGGCCAGCAGCAGGTGCCGGCCGGTCGGATACTGTCGTGGTCCGTTCCCACGGTATCGTACGGCGTCACAATCGAGGCCGGTTTGACCGACGCGTAAGGAGGAGTAGCAGGATGCCGGTAATGCTGCGCGGACAGGACGGCTATTACTGTGCCACCCGTGAGATCGACGGCACGACGTTCTACATCGCCGACCTGGGAGAGCACTACGACGAGTTCGTTGACCGCCTGGTAAGGCTGCAGCGAGAGGTGGGCATTGATGAAGAGCTCACTCGGAACTTCGATCCGGAGGACCTGCTGCGACGCGAACTGGAGCTCAGCACCGATCCGGAGCAACTGAAGCTACTGCAGCGGGCGACGGAGGAGTTGGTGGACTGGGTGCTCGGTGTGGGGTTGGTGCGGTGGAGTATCCCGAACGCGCCGTGCGACACTGAGCATAAGCGCTTGCTCCCCAACCGCGTCAAGGCGGAACTGTATCGGGCGATCCTGAGCGAGAGCACCCTGACGATAGGTGAGGCGTCCTTTCCTGGCCGAGATGGCGATGCGTCTGGTGGGGGAGGATGAACCGCTGCTGCAGGTGCCGGACTGGGCGCAGGAACTGTTTGACGGATACCTGATGTGGCGTCAGTGCGGGGCGCCGCCCTGGGAGATGGGCATACGAGTGGGCCGCCGACGATTCTGGGAGGCGGCCCGTATCTTTTCCCGGGTGTTTGGACAGGCCGAGATCATGAGATTGCGCGTGCCGGGCTGTGCGTTGCCGGGAGGCCGCTGATTCATGTGGGACGAGCACGATCCGGAAGTGCAGGAGATAGCTGCAGAGCAGGGCCGCCAGTACGTGAACGGCGGTTGGCGCGGGTGGACGGATCGCAGCGGTCGGTGGAACCCGCGAATGCACGTCCCCGCCCACGAGCAGGAGCGGCTCGACCGGCTGGTGATGGAGCGCAAGCTGCAGAAGCAACAGCAGCGCGAGGAGGAGCTGGCGCGGCAGTTTGAGGAGCAAGCAGCCCTGTCGGAAGCAGACGCGGACGACGCGGCGCCTGCAACAGGCGGCGCCGGCAGACGCCTGGGCATGACGCCGTTCACGCGGGCCTCGGTTCCCGGGCACGTGGCGGGAATGGTCACGTCCGTGTTGGGGGCCGGCGTCGGCCTGGCGACTTCCGGGATGGCGCTGGCGCTGTCGCCACTGGGAGCAACCGGAACGGGGATCACGCAGATCGGCCGCGCTGTCGCCGACCTGCTGGCCGGGAGCATACGGATGATCAGCTCGATGGGCTCGGGCGTGCTGACTCTCGCGCTCGGCGCCATGTTCGCGGGAGCCATAGGAGCGGCCAGCATTATCGTCCTCGACGCCGTGTCCGACATGTTCGGACGCGTCGCCCAGGCGATCACGACGACGATGCAGGGTGTCGCCACCGTGATCCGCGACACCTTCCGGGATGCGACCGAATACGCGCGCAACGCCATGCAGATGGTGTACGTGGGCGGATACGGCGTAGGTGAGTCGCTGGGCGCGCTCTCTACCTTCGGTGCGTTTGGTCTGTCTCCGGCGCAAACGGCGGGCCTGTTCGGGTCGTGGACGATGCGGCCCGAGTTCCTGGAGGCGCGGCTGGCTCCTCTGGGTGGGCTGCGCCGCACGGCCACGGGCGAGATAGACTGGCCCGCGACGTTGCGCGCCATGCGGTCGGCGCTGAGCAGCTACCCGGAGATGGCCCAGTACCCCATGCTACAGGCGTTGCTGGGCGCTCAGGGCGCGAACCTGATCATGCCGTTGATGCAGATGGAGGAGGGGGCATTTCAGGGGGCGCTGGGAGCGAGCCGCGACCTCACACCGCAGGTGGAGCGTGTGCGGGCGCTGCGTGAGGAACTCATGCCCCTGCAGGGTCAGGTGGCGTTGCTGGCGCAGACGCTGAAGCTGGAGCTGGCAAGCGCCGCATTGGAACCGGTGCTGACCCTGTTGCGTGCGATGGTCGGACTGGTGCGCGAGAACCGTGATGCCATTACGGGCTGGTTGCGTCAGTTGCCGCAACGGCTGGCCGATTGGCTGGCGCAGGCCGCGGAACATGCGGAGCGGTTCGCGGACAGCCTGCCGGAGATTGGACGGCGGTTGGGCGAGATCGCCGATCACCTGCGAAGCCTATGGGACTGGCTGCGACGCCTCGGCGATTTCGTGTCGGCGCACCCGACGCTGAGCGCCGTGCTGGCCGGTGCGGGTATCGGCGCTCTGCGTGGGGGCGTGCCGGGCGCCGTGGTCGGCGGCCTGGTCGCCGGCGGTGCGCAGGTGGGCGGCTCA
>CAZTZN010000353.1:0-2270 GCA_964617715.1 uncultured Armatimonadia bacterium
TCTTCAGACGCGCCGCCGTTCTCGGATCACGACCGACCCCAACGGCGGCGGCTCTAAAGAGCCGCCCTCCGAACGTCATCGGCAATCTCGCCGAAGGCGCAGCAGCGGCGGAATGGTGTGCGGCTCGTCGCCGACGTGTCGCCGGGCCGTTCGTGGGGCAGGTTACGCGACCTGTCCGCCGTCTGCCGTTGGAGGGGCCGGTCGCCTGACCGGCCCTGGCGTTGCCGTTCGGCCGTTGCCGTCGCCGTTTGCCGTTCGGAGGGGCCGGTCGCCCGACCGGCCCTGCCGTTCTAGTCGACGAGGATCCCCTCGGGCCCCGGCCAGATGAAGTGGATCAGCAGCCAGATGGTGAAGATGACGTTCATCCCCAGAATCAGGCCGAAGGCGATCGGGCGCAGGCGCTGGAAACCGCGGAAGCCGATGAGGCGGACCACCGTGGTCTTGATCAGCCAGCCGATGAAGATCGACAGCCAGTAACGGTCGATAGGCCAGCCCATCCAGGTGACGAAGCCGAGCGGGTGCAGCGGCCACCACACGTACATGCGGCGCAGCGCGAACAGCGCCCAGGTGGTCGCCGCCCCCAGACCCAACCCCAGCCAGCCCTCGACGTCCATCTGCGTCGGCGTCTCGATGTAACGCGCCAGGCCGGTGGTGGCGTTGAGCCCGGTCCTGCTGGGCCAGGGGGCGAGCTTGGGCGCGCCCCAGTGGTAGATGACCCACGGCGCAGTTATGTGGCAGGCGAGGATGGCCACGGCGATGGCCGCCATGGCCAGCAACATCACGTGCAGGCGCTTGAGCCCGGCCTCGGAGCCCAACTTGTAGCCCTGCGCCACCGAGGCCATGTTCTGGGTGGCGGTCGAGCGGATCTGGCACCAGCTCGTCATGGTCATGAGCGTGACGTTCATGGGGCCGATGCGCTCGGTGCCGAAGACCTTGAACAGCGCCTCATTGTAGCCGGCGGTATAGCCGCCGAAGGGACAACTGTAGATGAACATGCCCGCCTCGCAGATCACGCGCGCGACGATCATCCCGACCAGCGGGAAGAGCGCGTACTGGGCCAGCGCCCAGACGGTGTTCATCCCGAAATAGCTGCACCACCACACCACGAAGGCGAAGGAGGCGATGAAGCCCAGCACGGCCACCCGGTAGGGCTCATCGGCGTCGGAGGCGTCGGGACGGCGCTGCAGCGCGCCGAAGGCGACGGCGATGGCGCGGCGCAGCCGGCGGCGGGCGGAGTAGAGCAGCGCGCCGGCGAGCAGCACGTAGCCGCCCATGGTCTGGTACTGGAAGAACTGGTAGTGGTTGGTGCGCACGCCCATGGCGAGGCGGATGAACTGCTGGAAGCGGCGGAAGTAGTAGAAGAACCACAGCGAGAAGCCGACCTCGGCCGAAAGCAGATAGGCGATGCCGATCATGTCCATGCGGATGAACAGCAACAGGCCGTTGAAGGCCGCCCACGGGCCGGCGAAACGGGTGAGCAGGCGCTGCTCGAGGTTGATGAAAGGGATCGTCGGCCAGTAGCCGTGCAGGCCTTGGAGGGTGTAGTGCAGGCATGGGATGGCGAAGGCGATCCACAGCGCAGGGTTGCGCAGCAGCGTAGCAGTCATGGCCGGCTCACCGGCGACGGTCTCGACCGGGACCTCCACCAGCGGGTAGAGCAACTTCTCTTCGTTCTCCCAGCGATGGGCGAGGATGGCCATGAAGGTGAGCACCATCCAATACACCGCGAGGAAGAGCGGCGTCCACACCAGCAGCGGCGTCACCCAGGCGCGCCAGGGCATCGATCGGCCCGGGGGCAGGCCCTCATGCGCCCAGCGCGCCACCGGCCCGGCGGGGTCGGTCGCGGGCAGCAGCAGCGGATTGAGGTCGTCGAGGTAGAGTTCGGGAGCCGCGATGTCGGGCGTCGCGTAGTAGACGATGCCCACCAGGTCCAGGTAGAAGTGCTGAGCGAACTCCTGTCCGGCGATGGCGCCAACGATCATCAGCAGCAGGAAGATGAGCATAAGCTCCTGCGCGCTGAGCGGCTTGATGCCCAGGCGCTTGAGGCCGCGCAATGCGGCATTGATGCCGATGAGCGCGAGCAGCAGAGCGACAGCGCCACGCGGCAGGTAGCCGGTGCCGATGATCTCGTAGCGCAGCAGCACCGAGAAGCAGCCGGCCACGGTGAAGCCGATGACGAGGATGAAGGCGATCGCGGCGGCCCGACCGGTGCTGCCGGCAGTGGCGCGGGGTGCCGGGGGCGTGACCGGCGGCCGACGGGAGGCGACGGC
>CAZTZN010000354.1:0-2192 GCA_964617715.1 uncultured Armatimonadia bacterium
TCATCCCACTCCTGCTCGGCGCCGGTGCTGATCAGCGGGATCCAGCCCTCGCCGAGGTCGCGGAAGGCGCGGTAGATGCTGCCGCCATGCACCTCGGCGAGCACCTCGGGCGTCAGCTCATTCGGCTCGTGAAAGATGGGGTGCTCGGGCGCGACGATCTCGCCGAGGTGGAAGGCCTTGTCATTGCGGACCGGGACCGGCAGCCACGGGTCGCCCTCGTTCTGGCGCATACCGAGGAACACGCCGCCGGTGCGGACGAAGGTGAGCAGGCGCTCAGGATCGCCGACGATCTGCGCGCTGCGGCTCGAGTCCATCGCGCCCACGACCACGTGGTAGCGGAACAGGTTGACCCGGCTGCGGGCGTAGTCGGCCCAAGAGGCGGTGTCGCAGGCGATGCCCAGGGCCTCGACGGCCTGCTGAGTGTAGCCGCCGCCGATGACCAGCACGCGTGGGGCGTCCTGGGCGTGAGCGACGGAGATGAGGGCAAGCGTGGCGATGACGATGGCGACCTGACGGAACATGAGCGTGCCTCCTGACAGATGGCATGACAACAGCACGGCCCGGAAGCGGGCTTGGCCTGTCCGACGATGCACGGCCTACCCCGGCCCGAGCGGCCGGCGCGAGGCGACCTGCTCGGGCGTGCAGCCGATCTCGGCGAGATAGTCGAGGTAGCGCGCATGCAGGCGCTCGGCTTCGGTGACGTGCGCGGCGAAGACGTTGTTCGTCTGCGCCGGGTCCTGAGCGGTGTGATACAACTCGGGTTGCGCCGCGCCCGCCGCGTGCTGGAGCGTCCACTCGCCGTCGGTGATGGCGTGATAGCTGCGCACGCGGGTGTCGAGCGGGATGGCGTTTGCGGTCACCGCGACCTCACGCGCCCCCGGCGCCGAGCCGGTAAGCGCGCGCAGCACCGAGCGTCCGTGGGTGTCCTGCGGCGCGTCGAGCCCCAGCACCTCCATGAGCGTGGGCGCGACATCGACCGGCTGGCACAGCGCGCGGCTGGTCACGCCCGCGGGCAGGTTGGGCGCGCGTATCAGCAGCGGGATGCGCGCCACCTCGTCGTAGAACTGCCAGCCCTTCTCCCGCTCGATCACGGTGTGCTTGCCGATGTAGTTGTGCTCGCCATGATACCAGCCGTGGTCGGAGATGAAGGCGATGGCGGTGCTGTCCCACAGCCCGAGGTCCTGCACTTTCTCGATGAGTCGGCCGATCGCGCGGTCCATCATCGTGATCGAGCCCGCGTAGAGCGCGCGCACGTGCTGCAGCTCATCCTGGCTCAGGTAGCCGGCGTGGTCGTAGCGCGGGTAGATGACCTCATCGCCCTCGTAGCCGGGATCGTACATGTCGATGTAGTGGCGCGGCGGCAGCCACGGCTCGTGCACGTCGAAGGTGTCGATGAACAGGTAGAACGGGTCATGCGCGCGGTTGCGCTCCAGCCACTCACAGGCGGTCGCGAAGGTCTGCGGGGAGGGCCAGTCGCGCTCGGTCTCGCGCGCGAGGTAGTTGCGCGACCACGGCCACAGCCAGTTCTCGGGCTGGCGCAGCTTCTCGAGCGCGCACGGCGGCTGGTAGTCGCCGGGGTCGGTGCGCCAGCGGTCGGCGATGTGCCCGCGGATCCACTCGATGCCGTGGAAGGCCACGTGATAGTTCATCCCCGGCGCGGTGAGCTGGGCGTGGTCGGAAATGAACTCGGTCACGTAGCCCTGCTCGCGCAGGCGCTGCTGGAGCGAGATGTTCCCCGGCGCGATGGGCGCCCAGCCGGTGGTGTGGAAGACGTAGTTGGAGCACATCAGGTCGTGGCGCATCGGCACCGTGGGGAATGAGCCCACGAAGCAGCGGTCGAAGGTCACGCCCTCCGCCGCGAGACCGTCCAGCGCGGGCGACTGCACCCACTCGTTCCCGTAACAGCCGAGGTAGTCGCGGCGGAGCGTATCGCACACGATCAGGATCAGGTTCACGCCGGCTCGCCTCCGGAGCTTCGGTGATGACTCCGGTGGGTTCGTCGGGAGGGCGCCCCCGCCCTCTCCCGTGAGTGAAGGCCAAGGCAACGGCAACGACAACGGCAACGGCATGGGGGAGGGGGCTTTCTTGGAAGAAAGCCCCCTCGCCCGACCGCTGCGCGGTCTCCCCTCCCCGAAAGAACTTAAGTCTGCGCCCGAGAGGTTCGGCGACCAGCCGAGACGTCTTCGCGCGCG
>CAZTZN010000355.1:0-2190 GCA_964617715.1 uncultured Armatimonadia bacterium
GGGGGGGGGCAACCTCGGGGGCGTGCGTGATCGGCAGGGAGGCAGTGTTTCAATCCATGCCCCCGCGGGGGGGGGCAACTGCACCTCTCTGAGGCCGTGCGCGACATGGCGTCAGAGGCCGATCCGCGCGAACCCCACCGGAGTTCGCACTTTCGTCATCGTTCGTATCTCACCTCCTTTCGCGGAGCCCTTGTGAGCCTTAGGCTCCGGGGTTGCGCGAACCCCCCGGGGGAATCGTGGGGGCCGGGGGTTCGCGCGGCGCGCTCACACCACCAGCGGGCCCTCCGGATCGGGCGTCGCCTTCGCCCCCACATGCTCCACCCGTCGCCGCCAGTTGCTGCCCAGGAAGTAGAAGCGCAGACTGTCGGTCTCCGGGTCGATGATGTCGATCAGCCGCGCCCGCAGCACCTCCCACAGCGCCGGGTCCACCAGGCACTCGAAGACGGAATTCTGCACGCGTTGGCCGCGATCCTCGCAGGCCTTCGCCACCCGCCTCAGCCGGCCACGCCCCTTGGCGGTCTCCGTGTTCACGTCGTAGGTAACCAGCACCATCACGGCAATCACCTCCAGACATAGGGCGGATAGGCGTCGAGTTCGCCGCGCAGGTGCCGCGCCAGGAGCATGGCCTGCACATGGGCGATCAGGCCGACGGCGACCTTGTCGCCGATGAAGGGATGGGTGATCTCCTCCTGTTTGCGCTGCTGATACGCCACCAGCACGGACTTGCGGGTCTCGTCGTCCATCGTCACGGCCCCGCTCTCGGTGGCGCGGAAGCCCTCGCGTCGGACCTGCTGGCGGTTGATGAGCGTGAGCACCAGCCGGTCGGCGAGAACGGGGCGCAGCTCCTCCATCAGGTCGAGCGCCAGCCCGGGCCGTCCGGGCCGGTCGCGGTGCAGATAGCCCACCGCCGGGTCAAGCCCGGCGGTCTCCAGCGCCGACGCGACGTCGTGGGTGAGCAGGGAGTAGAGGAAGGAGAGCAGGGCGTTGACCGGGTCGAGCGGCGGCCGGCGCGAGCGGCGCTCGAAGCGAAAGCTCTCTTTCTGGGCGGAGATGAGGTGATCGAACACGCCGAAGTAGACGCGGCCCGCCTCGCCCTCGTAGCCGCGGGCGGTGTCGAGCGGCAGCGGACCGACGAGCCGACGCGCGATCTCGCGCAGCCGGCGTGCCGCCTCCACCAGCTCCGCGGCCCCGGAGCCGTCGGGGTGGTCGCGCTGAGCGCGCAGCAGCACGGCGCGCGCGTTGGCGACCTTGCCGATCAACACGGCGCGGGCCAGGGCGGAGGTGGCGTCGGGGTCGTCGGCGCGGCGGTACTGCTCGCGGCGCAGCAGCACGTTGCCCGAAACCGGTCCGTAGACGCGCGCCTGGAAGCGCCCGTAGGCGTCGAGGAAGGAGAGGGCGATGCCGCGCTCGGCGCAGGCGCCCATCAGTGGAGCGCTGCACACGACGCGCTCCAGGGCAACGATGCCCTGAAGGCCGTGGAGCGGAAAGCGCAGCAGTTGCTCGCCGCCGCGCGAGACCACGACGGTCTCACCGTCCTGGTTCAGGTAGGCGCCCTCGGTGGTGATATACAGCGTGTTGAGCAGCCGCTTCATGGGTTTGGCTCCTGATTGTCAAGGATCGCTTCCAGCACGGACGACAGGTAACGCGAGGCGCGCGACCCCTCCGCGGGCAGCTTCGGCGCACAGGCGTCCACGAGCGAACAGCCGCGGCAGCGCTTGCTCGGCTGGGCCGCCGGCACGACCCCGTTCGCGACCAGCTCGTGCAGCCGCCGGGCGGCGTCGATGGTAGTCGCGCGCAGGTCCGCCGAGAAGGCGACCTGGAGGCGGTCGCGCGAGGCGTTGTAGAACAGCGCGCCCTCCGGGATGCGGGTACCCAGCATCTCCTCCAGACAGAGCGCCTGGGCGCACAGTTGCACCTCGTCGGCCTGGTCGGGCTTCTCGCGGCCCTTCTTGTGCTCGACCGGGAAGGGGCGCCATCGTCCCTCGACGCCGGTGAGCGGGACCGCAGCGTCGTCGTCCGGCGCACGGGCGCGGTGGAACTCGACCACGTCCGCCACGCCCGTGAGCCCCAGCTCCAGCGAGCGCAGGCGCAGGCCCCGACAGATGCGCAGGTCGCCGCGGCTCTCGGTCTCCGCGCGATGAGTGCGCTCATGTTGAAGCTGGCCCAGGGCGGTGTGTTGATTATCGGCCC
>CAZTZN010000356.1:0-2125 GCA_964617715.1 uncultured Armatimonadia bacterium
CGAACGGCACGACGACGGCAACGGCACGCGGGGCGCAGGTCCCCGCCCTACAGACGACGACGGCAACGGCAGGCGGGGCACAGGTCCCCGCCCTACAGACGACGACGGCGGCCGCAGGCGGGAGGCCGGCAGAATCCTGTCGGTCTGGCAGGCTGCTCCTACACCGCCCGGTCGTTGCCGTGCAGCTCGCGACTTGTGACCGGCGACCGGCGACCGCTCGCAGGAGGATGCGCCGGCTGCGGCGAATATGCACCGCAGCGATCACACCCGGACGCGGGAGAGGCCATGATCGACTGGGAACGCGAGCAGGAGGTCCTGAGGATCCTCCACCGGCAGAAAGCCATCAGCGCCGACCAGGCGCGGGAGGTCTACCAGGAGGCCATGCGCTCGGACACGTCCGCGCTGGACCTCGCGGTGCAGCGCGGCCTGGTGACCCACGAGCAGTTGCGCGAGGCCACCGGCGGTGAGGCCCGGATGGTGGCGTCACTGCGCGACATGGACATTGACCCGCAGGTGGTCAACATCATCCCGCCTGACCTCGGCCGGCGCCTGCGCGCCTTTCCCGTCGCGGCCCATCAGGACACCCTTGAGGTCGCCATGAGCGACCCGGACAACGTGACCGCCATCGATGAGATCCGCCGTCAGACCGGGTACAAGGTCCGGCCCCTGCGCGTCTCCGACCCCGAGATCGCGTGGGCCATGGATACCTACTGGACCTCCGACGACCTGATCGACCTCGACGCCAGCATGGCCGGGCGGGCGGAGGGCCTGGCCGAGGGCGTGGATCGCATCGCCGACCTGTCCGACACGCCCGCGGTGGTGCAGCTCGCCAGCACGCTGATCACCCAGGGCGTGCGCATGGGCGCCAGCGACATCCACGTCGAGTCCCGGCGCGACGGTCTGCAGGTGCGCTACCGCGTGGACGGCGTCATCGGGCCGCCCAACTCGCTGCCCGGCACCATCAAGGACGCGCTGATCTCGCGGCTCAAGATCATGGCCGGCATGGACATCGGCGAGAGCCGCAGGCCCCAGGATGGGCGCTTCACCACCCAGGCGGCGGGGCGGCGCATCGACGTGCGCTCGGCGCTGCGCCCCACGGTGCACGGCGAGAACATCGTCATGCGCCTGCTCGACAAGAACCGCCTCTACATCACCTTCGAGCAGCTCGGCATGTCCGCCAACCTGCAGGAGCAGATGGAGGCGCTGCTCAAGGCCTCGCGCGGTCTGCTGGCCATCGTCGGCGGGACCGGCTCGGGCAAGACCACTACGCTCTACGCCGCCCTGCACTACCTGCGCCAGCGCGCCCTCAACATCGAGAGCGTCGAGGACCCCATCGAGTACCAGCTCGACGGCGTCAACCAGGCGACCGCGCGCCCGGACATTGACGTGGGCTTCGCCGAGCACGTGCGCGCGATGATGCGCCAGGACCCGGACGTGATCATGGTGGGCGAGGCGCGCGACGAGGAGACCATGGCGGCGGCCTTCCGTGCCGCGCTCACCGGCCACCTGGTGCTCACCAGCATGCACGCCAGCGATGCCCCGGCGGCGGCCACGCGCATGCTGCAGATGGGCGTCGAGCCCTACCTGGTGTCCTCGGGCCTGCGCGCGGTGCTGGCCCAGCGCCTGGCGCGCCGCGTCTGCCCCGACTGCAAGAGCACCCGCAAGGTCGAGGAGGTGCTGGCCGAGGCGCCCTCGCTGCGCCGGCGCCTGGCCGAACACCGCATCACGGTGGTGGCCGAGGGGACCGGCTGCGAGCGCTGCCGGGGCACCGGCTTCCGCGGCCGCGTCGGGCTGTTCGAGTTGATGCGCATGACGCCGACGCTCAAGGCGATGGTGCTGGGCGACGTGGACGAGGAAGCGATGCGCCATGCGGCGATCTCCGAGGGCATGGTGCCCATGGCCTCGGACGCCATGGCCAAGCTGCGCTCGGGGGTCATCGGCATCGAGGCGCTGCTGTCGCTGCAGGCGGACCTCTCCACCGAGTACGGCGACGAGGCCATCGACATCCTCGGCGCGGGGGGGTAGGGCGCGGCCGCAGTCGCCGTTGCTTCGTGCTGCCGACACGCAGACCGCAAGCGGTCTGACTGTGGGCGGACACGGCCGTCGTCCGTGCGACGGGCGTCAC
>CAZTZN010000357.1:0-2067 GCA_964617715.1 uncultured Armatimonadia bacterium
CGCCCCGGGAGCCCGCGTCCGCGAGTGTGGACATCTACGCGCTGACGCGGCAGACCGTGCGTGACCTCGCGCGCGACGCTCAGTTCGTCGGCGCATGGCTGGTGCTCGATGCCGCTCAGGCCATCCCGGCTGTGTGCGGTGATCCCGCACCGCTGCGCCAGGCCATCACGGGGGCGCTGCGCTCGGTCATTGCGCTCACCCGCCCGGGTGAGCGCGTGGTCGCGCGCCTGGCGGCCGTCGGCCACGCCGGCGCCACCCGCATCGTCGAGCTGGCGGTCGGCGTGCACTCGCATGACCCGCAGCTCGCCGACCGGGCGCGCGGCCTCTCCCTCGACGACCTGACGCTCGACGCCGCCCGCCGCATCTGCCGCTGCCACGGTGGCGAGCTGCGGCTCATGCGCGACCGGCCCGGAGTGCTGTGCGTATTCCCTGCCGCGCCGCCGGACGCGCTTCCGACCGCCGCCGTGGGCGCCCGCCGGTCGCTGCTGTCCGGCTGCTGAGCGCGGACGGACTCAGTGATCCGCCTCGACCTGCACGGGGTCGGCGCCGTGGTCACGCGCGGCAGGCGGCTCTGGTGGCGGCGGCATCGGGATCACCAGCACCAGGCCTATCTGCGCCATCTCCCCCACGGTGCGCCACACCCGCACGACCAGCGTCGCCAGGTAGGGGGCGGCGACCGCTCCGCTGAGCGCCAGCACCCCTGCCATGCTCGCCTCCGATGCGCCCAGCCCCACCGGCGCGAAGACTGCCAACGTGCTGCCGATCTGCGCTACGAAGGCCGCGGTCGCCAGCGGGACCAGCTCGGGCGCGCTCACCCCGAGGGTGCCCTCGATGGCCAGCAGGAAACCCGCGATGTAGAGGACCCAGTAGACCAGGTAGCAGCCCAGCAGCCCCAGCACCTGGGGCCCGGTGAGCCCGCGGGGCAGCGGCGCCCGGCGCAGCCGGCGCAACACCCATCCCGCGATGGCGTTGAACACACGCGGGTGGGCGAAGACCAGCGACAATGCGACGATCGCCCCGAGCGCCCACAATGAGGATGCGCCCGCCCCCAGGCGGTAGAGTCCCAGCGCGCCCAGCATCGTCGCCATGAGGTTGCGCAGCAGCGTCTCCAGCCCGACGCTGCCCGCGACCGGCACGCCGGGGACGCCGTAGCGCGCCGCCACCCGCACGCGGAAGAGCACGATGAAGACCTTGCCGGGGATGTAGTTGCCGAGCTGCGACAGCGCCGACGCGCGCAGCCCCGGGCGCACCGCCAGCCGGTAGCCGAGCATGCGCATCATCAGCACCCACACCAGGCCGTGCCAGATGAAGGCCAGCCCCAGCAGCACGCACGAAAGCACCAGCAGCCCCGGACGCAGGTGCAGGCGAGTCCAGTCGATCTGCCGGGCATCGGTCCATGCGCCCCACAGCACCCACGCGAGCATGGCCGCCACCGCCACCGCCGCCGCCACGCGTTTGAGCACGCCGATCAGACGTCGGCGTCCGTCCGACCTGGCGCTCACGTCTGCCTCACCATGCGGATGCCCTCATTGCCCGATCTTCAAGCGCATCAGTCGGTTCTCGATGAAGCTGTAGAGCCACTCGCCCACGATGGCGATGCGGCTGCTCGCGTCCGGACAGGTGCCCAGCAGCTCGTGCTCGCGCGTGGTCGGGTTGATACGCGTCACCCACCCGCCGAAGCAGCCGTAGATCATCCCGTCCTCGGGCCGATAGACCAGCCGCGCCGAGCCGTAGTCATAGTCGTCCGTATACACAATCTCGCCGCGCTCGAAGTCATAGACCGCGATGTAGCCGTTGGGCGCGCCGCAGATCCACAATTCGTTGCCCAGCCGCAGCAGGCTGTTGATCTGTACCTCGTCCTCCCACGGCGTGATCTCGCTCACGATCTCGTGCGTGCGCCAGTTCCACATGACCAGCCGCCCGGGCGTGACCTCGTAGTCGGTCCCACTGCCGCTGTAGAGTGTCGTGCCGATGGCGATGATGTCGTCATCGGGCGTAGTGGACAGTGACCACGGACTCTGCGGCGCGACCACGTCGTCGAAGACTTCGAACTCCTGCGCAGCCGGG
>CAZTZN010000358.1:0-2043 GCA_964617715.1 uncultured Armatimonadia bacterium
TCAAGTACATGTTCGCCGAGAACATGTGCTACTTCGCCTACATCCAGACCTACGAAGAGATCGTCCGGCGCGGTGACATCGGCAGGCCCATATATGCGGAAGGCGAGTACGTGCACGACTGCCGGTCGATGATGCACGATCGCTTCGACGGTATCACGCCCGGGTCAGAGGCCGGGCCGACCTGGAGGGCGTCGCTGCCCCCCATCCACTATTGCACCCACGACCTGGGGCCGATCCTTGAGATTATGCAGACGCGCTGCGTGAGCGCCGTCGGGATGCACACCGGCAGCAACGTGATGCCCGAGTACGGGGTCATCGACGCCGAGGTCGGCCTGTTTCGCACCGAGTCGGGCGCGGTGGTCAAGATCCTGTGCGCGTTCTCGATCGCGCGCCAGCCATCCATGCACTGGATGGTGATCTACGGGACGGAGGGCTACCTCGAGGGCCCGCGCTTCGGCGGCGATCACATGCTCTACTCCGAGCGCACCCCCAACCTCCCGGGCCCCATGAAGCTGCCGGTTGGGGTCGCGCATCCCGACGCACCGCCGGAAGCGACCGCCGGCGGCCACGGCACCAGCGAGTACTTCATGTGCAATGACTTCGTGCGCTGCATCCTCGACGACACGCCGCCCGCCATCGACGTCTACCGTGCGCTCGACTACACGGTGCCCGGTATCTGTGCGCACATCTCCGCCGAGAACGGCGGCGAACCGGTCGAGGTCCCCGACTATCGGCCGCGATGAAGGTGCGGCTCGCAGATGCCGGCGTCGGCCCCTACTCCCGGCCCGCGAGCAGCTCGCGGTAGATATGCTCGGCGGTCGCGGCCATGCGGTCCACGGTGAACATCTCGCGGGCGCGTTCCCGGCCCCGCTCTCCCATGCGTCGCGCCAGCGCCGGGTGAGCGAGGATGGCGGCGATCGCCCGCGCCAGTCCCGCGGCGTCGCCGGGGGGTGCGAGCAGTCCGGTCTCGCCGTCCACGATGACCTCGCGAATACCCGGCGCATCGCTGCCCACTACCGGTCTGCCCACGAAGGCCGCCTCGATGAGCGCGACCCCAAGCCCCTCTTTGGCCACCGAGGGCAGCACCACCACGTCCATGGCCTGCATCACCGCGGGCGCATCGTCGCGATAGCCCAGCAGCCGCACCGCGTCGGCGATACCCAGCTCGCCCGCCAGCCGCTCCAGCGAGCTGCGGTCATCGCCTTCGCCGACGAGCAGACACACCAGCTCCGGCCAGCGCTCACGCAGCAGCGCGGTCGCCTCGATCAGGTAGCGCTGGCCCTTCTTGGGCGACAGATGGGCGACGGCGCCGATGACCGGCGCCTGGGGCGGCAGATCGAGCGCCTTGCGCATCGCCTCACGTCCCGGCAGGCCCTCAAACTGCTCGGGGTAGACCCCATTGTAGAGCACCCGGATCATCGACGCCGGCATGCCCTGCTCGACGAGATGGTCCTTCACGCCCTCGGAACAGGTGGCGACCATGTCCGCGAGCATGAAGCAGGTCTGGGCGTTGAGCGCGTGCACGTGGGCGAGGGTGGGCACGCCCGCCAGTCGGCCCGCGACCGAGCCCCACAGGCCGGCGGTGGAGAGGTGGGTGTGGATGACATCCGCGCCGACGCGATGCGCCTCCAGCGCCAGCACGAAGGGCGCGGCCAGGTTGGCCTTGCCGGAGATGGGCAGAACGCGGGCTTCGATGTTACGTTCGGCCAGCGCCTGCAGCAGCAGATCGTTGCGCTTGCAGGCGAACACCACCCGATGGCCGCGCCGCTGCAGCCCGTCGGCGAGGTACACCGCCATGCGTTCGGCTCCGGAGAAGCGGGCCGGCGTGATGACTGTCAGGACGGTGAGCGCGCGCTGGCCGTCCGCCGCCGTCGCCACGGGTCGCCTCCCTGCTACGCCTGCGAGCGCAGGAACTCGACGGTGCGCCTGAGGTCCTCGGCCAGATCGCCGCGCGGGCGGCACTCCAGCGCCATGTAGCCGTCCCAACCGATGCGATCGAGAACCGCGAAGGCGGCCGCGAAGTCGGTGTGGCCGTGGCCGGGG
>CAZTZN010000359.1:0-2027 GCA_964617715.1 uncultured Armatimonadia bacterium
TGTGCTACGGGCCCGCTCCCTATGACGTCTCCTCGTCCGCCTGCGGTGGGAGGTCCAGGCGGATGTGCAGCTCCTTGAGCTGCCTGGGGTCCGCCGGGGCGGGCGCGCCCGACATCAGGTCCGTCGCCTTCTGCGTCTTGGGGAAGGCGATGACCTCGCGGATGTTGGGCTCGCCGCACAGCAGCATCACGATGCGGTCGAAGCCCGGCGCAATGCCGCCGTGGGGTGGCGCCCCGTACTCGAAGGCCTTGAGGAAGAACCCGAAGCGCCGCTGCGCCTCCTCGCGCGAGATCCCCAGCACCTTGAAGACCTTCTCCTGGATGTCACGCCGGTGGATTCGGATCGAGCCTGACGCCGTCTCATAGCCGTTGAGCACCACGTCGTACGAGAGTGCGCGCACCTTGCCCGGGTCGCTGTCGAGCAGCTCCCAGTCGTCCTCGTGCGGCATGCAAAACGGGTGGTGCTCGGCGTCCCAGCGCTTCTCGTCCTCGTTCCAGGCGAACAGCGGGAAATCGTAGACCCACAGCGGCGCCCACGCGCTTTCGTCGATCAGGCCGAGGCGCTCGCCCATCTCGCGCCGCAGCCAGTCGAGCGCTTCGTGGGCGATCTCCGGCTGGTCGGCGACGATCATCAGCATGTCACCGACTCGGGCGTCGAAGGCGGCGCTGATCGCCGCCAGCTCCTCCGCCGAGAAGAACTTGGCGATCGGGCCCTCCAGCCCCTCCTCGGTGACCTGGAACCACGCGAGCCCCTTCGCCTTATGCTCCTGGACGAACTCGGTCAGCCGGTCCATCTGCGCGCGGCCGATGTCGGCGCAGCCGGGCGCGGATAGCCCCTTGACTACGCCCCCGGACGCCGCCACGCTGGCGAACACTCTGAACTGGGCGTTGCGCACCACCTCGGTGATGTCCACCAGTTCGAGGCCGAAACGCAGGTCCGGCTTGTCGGTCCCGTAGGTCGCCACTGCGTCGGCGTAGGTCATGCGGGGCCAGGGGGTGGGCAGCTCGACGCCGATGGTCTCGCGGAAGATCGCCGCGAAGAGGCGCTCGGTCAGGTCGAAGATGTCCTCGCGCGTGACGAACGACATCTCGAGGTCGATCTGGGTGTGCTCCGGCTGGCGGTCGGCGCGCAGGTCCTCGTCGCGCAGACAGCGGGCGAGCTGGAAGTAGCGCTCGACACCGGCGATCATCAGAAGCTGCTTCATGATCTGCGGCGACTGCGGGAGCGCGTAGAAGTTGCCCGGACTGACGCGGCTCGGCACCAGGTAGTCGCGCGCACCCTCCGGCGTGGGCCGGAAGAGCATCGGCGTCTCGACCTCGAGGAAGCCTTCATCGGAGAGGAAGCGCCGGGTCGCGCGCGCGGCCTCGTGGCGGATGCGCAGGTTGCGCTGCATGCGCGGACTGCGCAGGTCGATGTAGCGGTACTCCAGGCGCACCTTCTCGTCCACCTCGGTCTCATCGAGCCACGAAAACGGCGGCGTCTCGGAGACGTTGAGGATCGCCAGCTCCTCGCAGCGCACGTCCACCTCGCCGGTGGGTAGGTCCGGGTTCTCGGTGCCCTCGGGGCGCCGCGAGACCGTGCCGCGGACCGCGACAACGTATTCGGAGCGAAGTTGATGCGCGAGTTGATGGGCCTCGGCGTCAACCTGCGGGTCGAACACGACCTGCACCAGGCCGGAGCGGTCACGCAGATCCACGAAGATCAGCCCGCCGTGGTCGCGGCGGCGGTTGACCCAGCCGTTGAGCACCACGGTGTCGCCGATGTCGTCGGCGCACAGCTCGCCGCAGTGGCGGGTTCGCTTGAGGTCGTCGCGCAGTTCGTTGAGTTGCTCCATGGTGACACCTCGTCGGAAGGCTAACGGCGGCAATCGAGAGTGATAATCGGCAATCGTCAACGACGGCGACCGTGTCTTTCCCATGCGGCAGGCCGGGGTCAGGGCAGACGCTTCGCGCCTGAGCGGCCCTGCGGTTGGCGATCGGCCGTTGCCGTTGTGCTCCCGGCGCCCTCGCCGGGAGGCGGCCCGCAGG
>CAZTZN010000360.1:0-1988 GCA_964617715.1 uncultured Armatimonadia bacterium
AGGAGATGGCGGCGCAGGGGCGGAGCAAGGTGAGCAAGGCGATTCGGCCCCTGCTTGGGCCCAGGGAGATCATCGACCTGCTCCGCCGGGCGGCGCTGGAGGTAAACCGAAATGGCCGAGTTCACGGTTGAGGAGATCATCGCCAACCTCAACGGTATGCCGCGGGCGGTCCCGGCGCTGGATGAGATACTCAGCGTTCTGCACGACAACCTCCCGCCGGTGCTGGCGGCGCTGAGCCTGCCGGCCGTCAAGACCTGGGACTACGCGGGCGTTGAGCTTGACCCGGCGCGTATGCCCGCGATCCTGGTGTCGGCGGCGATCAGCACGGAGGAGTTCACCAACCGGTTTGCCGACGAAAGCCGCGTCGCGGTGGTGGCGGCGTATCCGAAGCCGATGACGCGGCGCGACTTTCAGCGCAGCTTCGACATAGCGCAGGCGGTGCGCGGGGTGCTGACCATGCCGTCGGTCATGGGGATGCGCCGGAACGCCCAGGGCGTGATGGTGTGGAACTGGCTACACCCGGCAGGGTTCTCGGTGGTTCCGGCAAACTGGCCGCATTTTGGCGGGTGGCAGGCCGACTTCCGTATGACGCAGACGCCCGCGCAGACCAACATGTGGACGCAGGGGTGATGACGATGCCGCGATATGAGGCGGTTTACACCGGCACCTCGCCGGTGCGCATACTGTGCCTGGGCGGGCGCGAGTTCATACCGGGGGAGGCGGTTGGGGTCACACCGGCGGAGGCCGAGCGCGCGATGGCGTTGCGCGCGCCGGTGGCGATCCGCCGCGACGGCGAACAGGTCTGGCCAAGGGACGTGGCCGCAGAGGAACCGGTCGTGTTGCGCCCCGGTGAGAAGGTGCCGGAACCGGGCGGCCAGTTTGTAGTCGTGGACGCCGAGGGGAATGTGGTGGAAGACCGCGAGGCGGGCCTGAACCCCGGCGACCCGGCCCCGCCGCTACCGCAGAAGGGGTGGCGGTGGCTGCTGGTGGACCCGACGCGGCACAAGCAGCCCGGATAGCAGCCGCCCAGTACCGGTTCGGACATGAGGGGCCGCCCGCGAGGGCGGTCGCTGCGTTTCAGGAGGTGCGAATATGGCTCTATATGACGGTGCTGCCTATCGTAGTGGATACCAGGGCTATCTCTGTTGCCTGCCGCAGTCGGGGCGACTGGTCCCCACCAACGCTGTGGCCGATCCTGTGGAGCAGACGGTAACGGCGCTGGCAGGTTACGTGGAGAGCCCGCTGGTGCAAACGACTGAGGGCGTGCAGGAGATCGAAGCGCCGGGCCTGATGCGCACGGCGACGACCGTACACGGGCGGCGTGAGCACAGCCTGAGTACGCGCATTATCGTGGCCGACGGCACGTTTCTGACCTACGCGGTGCGCAACCACGCCGCCCCGGACGCAGCGGGGACCATCGCCGGGCTGCAACTGCTGGCGCTGGAGTACGGCGCCTTCACTGATTTCGGTGGCGGCTTCGCGGAGCAGGGCATAGACTCCCTGTTCAACAGCCTGCGGCTGTCGTGGGCGGAGAATCAGCCCGTGGTCGCCACCGTGGAGCTGATCCCCACGTGTATCATCCCCGCCACGGGTCAGGCGGCGCAGACGCCCACCGCGCCCGTGCTGCACTGGTGTCATTCGTCGTGGACCGTCGGCGGGGTGGATTATCACCCGATCTGGTCCGGCACCACGATCGGCATTATCAACAACGTGGAGCGCGTTGGCACTCGACAGCAGTTCGGTGCGGCAGGCAGCGAGCTGGCCATCAGCAGGACCGCGTATCACCTGCAGCCCCAGGTGGAGAAGCTGCAGGTGCAGCACACCCTGAAGGATCGTCTCCCCGACGAACTGCGCGACAGCGATGACTGGGGCACGCTCACGCTGCGGGCCGAGGAGCCGGGGACCGGTGCCGGTCGGCAGTATCTGCAGATCACCATCGATCACAACTTCCTCAATCAGTATGGCCAGCAGCAGGTGCCGGCCGGTCG
>CAZTZN010000361.1:0-1945 GCA_964617715.1 uncultured Armatimonadia bacterium
GCGAGGCACACCTGCGCGAGAACATGGACATATTCGACTGGGAACTCTCGCCCGAGCAGGACGAGCGCATCCGCGCGCTGGCGTGAGGCCGGCAACAGCCGGACACGGAAGGGCAGCGACATGAGCGACGAGCGCAGACCGAACATCCTGTACATCATGAGCGACGATCATGCGGCGCACGCGATGACCTGCTACGGCAGCGTCATCAACGAGACGCCGCAGATGGACCGCATCGCCGACGAGGGCATGAGGCTGGACAACTGCTTCTGCACCAACTCGATCTGCACGCCCTCGCGCGCGTCGATTCTCACCGGCAAGTACTCGCACCTCAACGGTGTGCCCACGCTGCGCGAGAGCATGGACCAGCGCCAGATGACCGCCCCCAAGCTCCTCCAGGCGGCCGGCTACCAGACCGCGATCTTCGGCAAGTGGCACCTGGGCCACGGCGGCATCCACGACCCGCGCGGCTTCGACCGCTGGTGCGTGCTGCCCGGCCAGGGCCTCTACCACAGCCCGAAGATGTTCGACCAGGGCGAGGAGCGGGTGTTCGAGGGCTACGTCACCGACATCATCACCGACATGTCGCTCGACTGGCTGGAGGGTCGCGACCGCGACCGGCCGTTCTTTTTGATGACTCACCACAAGGCCCCCCACCGGCCGTGGGAGCCCGACGACCGGCACGCCCGCATGTATGAGGATATCGACATCCCCGAGCCCGAGAACCTGTTCGACGACTACTCCCATCGGGGGACCGCCGCGCGCGAGGCGAAGATGCGCATCGGCCGCGACTTCAACGAGCGTGACCTCAAGGTCGAGCCCCCCGCGGGGCTGAGCGAGGAGGAGTTCATCCGCTGGTCCTACCAGCGCTACATCAAGGACTACCTGCGCTGCGTGGCCTCGGTGGACGACAACATCGGCCGCATGCTCGACTGGCTCGACGACGAGGGCCTGACCGAGGACACGGTGGTCATCTACACCTCCGACCAGGGCTTCTTCCTCGGCGACCACGGCTGGTACGACAAGCGCTTCATGTATGAGGAGTCGCTGCGTATGCCCTTCGTGGTGCGCTATCCGCGCGAGATCGAGGCCGGGTCGGTGAACGATGACCTGATCCTCAACATCGATTTCCCGGCGCTGTTTCTCGACTACGCGGGTCTCGACACGCCGCGGCAGATGCAGGGCCGGAGCTTCCGCAACAACCTGCGTGGCCGGACGCCCGCCGACTGGCGCGAGAGCTTCTACTACCGCTACTACATGCACATCGACGGCGGCCACAGCGTGTGGGCGCACTACGGTCTGCGCACCCATCGCTACAAGCTGATCTTCTACTACGAGGAAGAGCCGGGGCCGCAGGAGTGGGAGCTGTTCGACCTGGAGGAGGATCCGCGGGAGATGCACTCGGTCTACGACGATCCGGCGTACGCGCAGGTCGTGGCGGACCTCAAGGAGGAGCTGGCGCGCCTGCGCTCGGAGGTGGGCGACCAGGAGAATCCGTGGCCCGAGGACTCATAGGGGCCCGCGCTGTCGTGGCCGTACAGAGGGGCGGGCTGGGGAGCCCGCCCGGCCGTTGTCGGCGCCTTGTAGGGCGGGGACCTGTGCCCCGCCTGCCGTCGCCGTCCCGTCGCCTTCGCGACGGGCGGCAAACGACTCGCCCCGTCTGAAGCCCGGCCGCTCCGGAACGGACAACGACCACGGCGGCGGCTCTGAAGAGCCGCCCTCCGAACGACAGGCTCTCCCATGCCGCCGACAGGAGTGTCGGCGGCACAGATGGGTCGCGTGCGGCGCGAATACGGCAGACGGCGGTCGCCGACGAGGACGCCGCCGCCACGAAGGCATCACCCGGCCCTCCCAACGACGTCCGTCGCCGTCCGCTGTTGCCTGTGCCGTGCGGAGGGGCGGGCTGGGGAGCCCGCCCGGCCGTTGTCGGCGCCTTGTAGGGCGGGGA
>CAZTZN010000362.1:0-1944 GCA_964617715.1 uncultured Armatimonadia bacterium
GACGTTTGAGCGTACCACCGACCGTGATATCCGCCTGAACCGCTCCGGCGATGTCCTGATCCTGCAGATCGGCCAGATCCAGAGCGTACTCATCGACCGCCCCGGCGATGATCACCCTCCCATCCAGGGAAGCATTACGCGCCTCGAGATCGAGCTCGCTGAGCGTCCCGTTGATGCGGGCGACGATGCGACCGGAGGATGCGTAAAGGTTGTCGATACGCAGGCTCTTCATCCCGCCGTGGATCTCACCGGCGGCCGCATCGATGGTGTATCGCCCCCACCCGGCCTGGAAGGCCCTGATGGTCGCATCCACCTCGGGATTATCGATGGTGCCGCGCACATCGCCGGCCACGTAGACCTCGCCCCGCAGGTCATCCGCATCCAGATCGAAACGCTCGGCCGCCTGTCCCAGCTCGACGCCCGCCACCGCGAAGCTGGCCGCTAACTCGCCCTCGAAGGGCACCACCGCGCGCGCCCACCCGCTCCCCAGAGGGTCCTCGAACCTCAGACCGCGCACCTGCACTCCCGAGTCGTCGAGGATGGCTATCCCTCGGGCGCTTTCGACGCCGTACGGGCCATAACTGGGCGCGTCGAGCATCGCCTGGGCGACAAGTGAGGGGCCTTCGGAGCCGAAGCTGCCGGCGAAACGCGCCGACACCGTGCCGCCGAGAGTCTCCTCGAGCGACTGCAGCCAGGGCAGGCGCTGCACGCGGTCAGCATGCAGCCCGGCGATCTCCCCGCGCGCCCACACCCACGGTGCCTCCGAGTCGCTCAGGTCCACGACACAGTCGGCGCTCAACTGCGCCCCCAGCGGCTCGGCATGAAGCTCGCGGACCATCAGCATGTTGTCAATGAGCGCAAGATCAGCCGAGATGTCATCCACCGCGAGGGGCCCGACTTCCACTCGAGGCAACGCCATACGTGTGTGGGCCACGGGGAGCTGTGCGGACCACAGGAGATCGGCCTGCACGGCAGCTATCGGCGCGATCGCCACCTGCTCGCCCTGTAGCTCGGCCGGCAGCATGGCCGCAAGCGGCGTGACATCCGTCGGATCCACGTCCCGTATCTCGGCTCGGGCGCGGACGCTGGGTTCCGCCAGATCCACCACGTCCACCTGCAAATCGAGAGGCCCCGCCTCGAATGAACCCACCTGCTCACTGGCATAACGCACGCGGCCCGGCACCGACGCCCGGGCGCTCAGCATCGCCTGCCCGATCGGGCCGCTCAACCGTCCCGAGGCGAGTATTGGGCCGGTGACGGCCAGACCGTCGAGCTGCCGCCGCAGATCGGTATCCTCCGGCAGCAGGTCCAGCAGTACCTCGGGACGTGGTGCATGGGCCTCAAAACTCAGGTCGAGCACCGGATCGCCGAAGTCCCCCAGAAACCCGCTGGCGCTCAACTGAACGCCGCCGACTCGAGCGTCGAGTCGATGCACCTGAACGCCGTCCAACGTCGCGCTGGCATCGACGCTGCCCACCACTTCCCGCCCCCCCAGGGCAGCCAGTCGCACGGCTGCATCGCGCAACCGGATATCGGCCGAAGCCGAGGTGCGCATCCCTCCGTCGCCGGGCACCATCCCGAAGGTTCCTGTCACATCAGCCCAGGCCCGTTTGATGAAGAGATCGCGGCCGGGGACGAAAGTCTGGTACCACCACGCCACATCGATCGCGCTGAGATCCACCTTTGCCCAGACAAAGCCGCTGTCCGTCTCGGCCTGGGCCTCGATGACCAGCCCCCCCACTCGGCCCAGCCGCTCCTGAGCCGACAGCGCGACCTTCGCCCATCCCGGGCGTCGCATGTCCACTTCGGCGTTGATCTCGGTCAACTCAATGTTGAGGGGACCGCCGTCCACTGTCGGAGCCGCGTAGTCATCATAAATGACTTCACCCTCGCTGACGCGCACGACGCCCTGGAAACGCTCCTCGGGGGGCACCGGCCTAGTCG
>CAZTZN010000363.1:0-1906 GCA_964617715.1 uncultured Armatimonadia bacterium
GCCGTCCGGACAGTTCAACAGCGTCGTGCGCATCCTCGACAGTCAACTGGTGGGGGCGTTGCGCGCGATCGGCGCGGGCGTCGCCACGGAGAACGGCTGGGCGGTGACCGCCGGGAGCGGCCTATCCGTGACCATCGCGCCGGGCGCGGGGATTGTGCAGAACGGCGACACCTTCATCTACCTGGCGACCTCCGGAAGCTTCAACCTGGCGCTGGAGGCGAACACGACGAGCGCCGTCTACGTGCAGGCCGTCACGCGCGTCAATCCTGGCGACCCGGACAGTCGCGAAGACGGCACCGTGCAGTTCGTGGTGAACGCGACCGGCGAGGAGGTGCCGGGTGCGCTGCTCATTGCGACGGTGACCACTGGGGCGACTGGCATCACGCAGATCGTGGATGAGCGGACATACACGCGCGCTCTCACTGCCCTGGCGGCGGCAACCGGGAGCGACGACGACCTGCAGGCGATTCGGGACGCAATCGGGAGCGAGTACTTCGGGGACAATCCGCCCCTGTCTCTGGACGCCCGGGTGGATGACCTGGAGAGTGCGGCGGCGGAAAACGACGGCACAGGGGTGGTGTACTGGGGCGCGCTGCATCGGGCCGCCGGTGACCACACCACCATCGAGCAGCAGATCGCCGCCGACCTGCAGGCGCACGTGGACGCCATGCACACCGAGGAGCAGGAGTTCGTGGCGGAGGCAGAACCCTGGGATGAGGACAGTGTCAACCAGGCGCGTCACGCACTGCGCGCCACGCGCGCCACGGACGACCTGCTGCCCGACTATCTGCTGGAGACGGTAGTGGTCGTATGGGGTGTCTACGGCGACGGCAGTGGCGGATCGCCGGACTTCATCGACCGTGACCACAGCACGTGGTTACCTGCATAGGGAGGACGGACGATGCCAAAGCCGGCAGGTGCGACACACGTGGTCAAGCCGACCGTGCAGGCGGCACAGGTGGGATGGAGCGGCACACAGGAGTGGCCGCTCAACCTGCTCTGCGTCTGCGACATGGATGCCGGGATCAACACCGCCGCGCAATCATTCGTGGCAGGCCTGGCCGCTGACCTCTCTGACCTGGAGGTCACGGACGCCGACGATAACCCCGTCCCCTGGCGGCGGGCAGAGGCGGGGCTGTTCTCGCAGGCGGCGGGCCACGAGAAGCTGTGGCTGCGGGTGCGGGCGCCTCTGAGCGGCGACACCAACACGGAGTTCCGGGCCTACCGCGGCTGCACGAGCCCGACGGGCGAGGACGACGGGAGCGCGGTTGTGGGCAGCGCGACAGTGGGTTATCTCCCCTGTGATGGTGCAGGGGCACCATTGAGCGAATGGACAGGTAAGCCGGAGTACGCGCGCACCGGCGACCCGTCGCTGGTCTCGGGCATCGTCGGCACTGCGCTCGACTTCAGCGGTGTCGAGGTGCGGCTGCAGGCTCTGACGGACTGGTGTCTGGGTGGCGGGGGGACGGTCACCCTGTGGTATCTGGTGCCCGTCACAGCGGAGGGCTACACCCGCAACGATCTCGTCAAGACGCGGCCTGATTCGGCAGTCGGGAACGGATGGAGCTTCCGCTACTACAAGGATGAGCAGGCGGAGGCCCGCAGCCGCTATGACGATAGCTCCACGCTGAAGTGGCGACCTACGCAGAACGTCTGGCATTGCGTGACCATCGTCTACCGGATTGCGGCGGGCGAGATGGACGTATACGAGGACGGCTCGCCGGTCGGGACGCGGACGGGGGCACAGATTGTCACGGCCACTGAGTACCTGCGGCTCGGTGATGGCCGGGCAACGCTGGATGATGTGCTGATTACGACGGACCTCTGGGGTAGTGATGAACACGCCACGTACTACGCCATGACCGCCGACCCGGAGGCGTGGTGCGTGTGCGGGGCGGAGGAGGCG
>CAZTZN010000364.1:0-1905 GCA_964617715.1 uncultured Armatimonadia bacterium
CGACCGCCAGCAGCTCGCGGCGCCGCGCCTCCAGCTCGATGAGGCGGTCGAGGTCGTAGTCGAAGCGGCGCTTGCGCAGCGCCTCGCGCACCACGTCGGGGGTCTCGCGGATGATTCTGTGATCGATCATGCAACTCAGCTCCTTGAACGGCTAGGGCCAACGGCGGCGGACAGTCCGTGAGTCCATGCCGGCGACGGTCACGCGGCCGTCAGTGGCCGACGGCGGCGTTGGTGAGGGCGACCGCCAGGAAGGCGCCGTAAAGCGGCAGGCCCACCAGCAGCGCCCACGGGGACAGCCTGCCCTGCAGTCGCATGTGCAGGTAGACGAGCGTGCCTGAGAGCAGCGCGATGGCCGCCGAGGCCAGTCCAACGGTGTCCAGGATCCAAGGTGTTGCGAACATGCCCACAGTCACGGGGATGGTGCTCTGAAAGACCATCGCGCCGGTGATGTTGCCCATCGCGAGGGTGTCCTTGCCATCGCGCACCCACAGCACAGAATTGAACTTCTCGGGCAGCTCGGTGGCGATGGGCGTGATGATGATGGAGAGCACCAGCGGCGAGAGGCCCACGATGCCCGCCAGCATAGTGAGATGATCCACGAACAGGTGCGCGCCCACGAAGATGCAGGCGAGCGCGAGGAGCAACTGCAGCGAGACGTAGCGCAGGCGCGGGACGACCGCGCTGGGCTGGATGCGCAGCGGTATCATGTGGTACTCGTCGGCGATGCTGGTGCCGGTCTTGAAGTGCATCCACACGTAGTAGGCGTAGACCAGCACCAGTACGACGCCGACCGCCCACTTGGCCTCCCGGACAGGCAGGAACGACGCACCGACCGCGACCAGGTAGGCGACCAGGAAGTAGCCCAGGTCGTGGCTGAGCACGCGGGAGTCCACGGCCATGTGGGCGCTCTCGCGGCGCCCGGAGCGGGTGTAGGCGAGGACGCCGATGCCGGTGACCGTGAAGGCCAGCGTGGCGAGCATGAAGGGCGCGCCCAGGATGCCACCGGTGCCGACTTCGCGCGCGTCCTCGCCGCCCTTGATGAAGGCGACGATGGGCACGAGGGTCTCGGGCAAGGCGGTGCCGACCGCGGCGAGCACGCTGCCGCAGGCGCCGGTGGACAGGTTGAGCTTGGCGCCGAACCACTCGATAGCGTTGGTAAACAGCTCACAACCGGCGAGGATAACCAGCAGCGCGCCGGCGGCAAGAGCGATCTGAAGTCCCAACAGTGACATCCTCTCTGAACGCCAGCCGCAAGCGGCAGGCTGACGGTAACAGCGAACAACAACGGCACTGGGGGGCTGGGAGCCGGCGCCACGGAGCACTGCCGTGGGGCGGGCATCCCGCGCGCCACACCGGCTGCCGCCCGCCGGCGGTCGTTGTCGTAAGCTGACG
Organism: uncultured Armatimonadia bacterium; assembly: GCA_964617715.1. GTDB lineage: Bacteria > Armatimonadota > Zipacnadia > Zipacnadales > UBA5352 > JALGVA01. Next base: position 1,393 of record CAZTZN010000364.1, read on the forward strand.
GCTGATAGCAGGCCGCTGGGAGCTACCCCTTGACCACGGCCAGGGGCGTCATCCGCGCGACGCGCCGAGAGATACCTGCGTCGTGCGTGACGCCGACCACGCGATCCACGTCCTTGTAGGCCTGAGGCGCCTCCTCGGCCAGGGTCTTCTTACCGACCGAGCGCACGGTGATGCCACGAGCCGCGAGGTCCGCCGCCACCTCGCGCGAGTGGCGGGCCCTGGTGGCGGCCGTGCGCGACAACACCCGGCCTGCGCCGTGGCAGGTGGAGCCGAAGGTCTGCGCCATGGCCTCGTGCGTCCCCAGCAGCAGCCACGAAGCGGTGCCCATGTCGCCGGGCACGATCACCGGCTGGCCCAGGTCGCGCCATGCGGGCGGGACCTCCTCGCGGCCCGGCCCGAAGGCGCGTGTGGCGCCCTTGCGATGCACACACAGGCGCCGGCGCTCGCCATCCACCTCATGCTCCTCGAACTTGGCCACGTTGTGCGCCACGTCGTAGACGAGCTGCAGGCCGA
>CAZTZN010000365.1:0-1856 GCA_964617715.1 uncultured Armatimonadia bacterium
GGCCGCCCCCTCGGCCGCCGCCAGCGCGAACTCCTCAGGCAGCGGCGAGGATGGGTAGAAGAAATGATGCATGCCCTCATGCCAGGTCTTCTCGCCGCGCGCCTCGCCGACGCGGGCCGGAATGTACATCAGCATGCCGGTCGGCGCGCCGTGCGAGGCGGCCAGGCCCACCTTGTAGCGAAAGCCGTTGCGGTCGAAGGGTGGATGGCTCATGGTCTCGTAGAAGACCAGGTCGATCGCCCCCGCCTCGACCGCGGAGAGACCGTAGCCGCTTCCCCCGCCCAGATTCGGCGAGTTCAGCAGCGGCGGCCGGTGAGTGCGGCAGAACTCGTGCAGGCCCATGTGGTAGCGGCTGAGTGTCTCCGCGACGAACGCCCGCGCGGGCGCCGCCAGCTCGCCCTCGGTGGGCGGGCCACCCGGCGCCGGGTCGAGGCCGTGCGCGCGCGCCCACGTCTGCCAGGCGGCGACGGCCTGCGGATGGTAATCCTGCAGGGTCCAGAAGGCGTTGTCGTAGAAGATCGCGGCCACGTCGGGTCGATCCCACACGCGCCGCGTGCGCTCGCGCACCCACTCCGGCCAGGCCTCCGTGAACAGTGAGCCGTAGCGCCGCACCGGGTTGCCGTAGGCCAGCACCTCCTCGCCCTCGGAGTCGAGCACCACTGCGCCTGCAAGCTGCGGGTTCTGCTCGATCTCGCGCACCGTAGTGGTGCGCGAGCAGACGTAGGGCATGTAGCGCAGGCCGCGTTCGGCGGCGTAGCGCGCGGTCTCCTCGCTGTCGAAGCTGCCGCCGTGCAGCAGTGTCTGGTGGTGGTCGGCGAACAGATCCACCAGCTCGCGGGTGGCCGTTGAGTAGTGCAGGCACCAGTGCAGTCGCCCGCGCCGGGCCCACTCGGGCACGTCGTCGCGCGCCTCCCAGTGTGCGCACGCCGGCGCCACTGTCCCCACCAGCAGCAGTATCGCCGCGATTCTGCGCATGACCGTCGCCTCCAGCACCTCTGGTCTGCTCAACCTCTTCGCATATACTTGGCCGCGTCGAAGCGAGGCACCTGCCGGGGGAGGATTCGGCCTCCGGAGAGCGCAAGATGAACTCGGATGTTGAGGCTGGTGGCGATGGAGGGTGCTGATGATGCAGTGGGCGCTGATCTTCGACGTCGATGGCGTGATCGCGGATACCGAGGCCCTGAACGCGCGCGCGAGCGCGCTGATGATGCGCCAGCTCTACGGCGTGGAGGTACAGCCCGAGGACTACCGGGAGTTCGTGGGCACCGGCGATGAGCGCTACGTCGAGGGTGTGGCCGAGAAGTATGGGGTCAGCATCGACACCGAGGCCGCGGTCGAGCGTCGCAAGCAGAACTTTTTCGAACTGCTCGAGCAGGAACCGCTTCCGGCCATGCCCGGGGTAATGGCGATCGTCCAGGCGGCGCGCGTGTCCGCAGATGTCGGCCTTGCCATCGCCACCTCGGGCAACTCCGACAAGCAGTTCCCGGTGATCGAGGGCGCGGGCCTGAAGCTGGAGTGGTTCGACGCGGTCATCACCGGTGATGACGTCACGAAGAAGAAGCCGGACCCGCAGATCTACCTGGTGACTGCGGAGAGGCTGGACATCGCGCCGGCACGGTGCATCGTCTTCGAGGATGCGCCGGCCGGGGTCGCCGCCGCGAAGGCCGCGGGCATGACCTGCGTGGCGGTCACCAGCTCCGTGGACGCCGAAAAACTCGCGGATGCCGACCTGGTGGTGGACAGCCTGGCGGAGGTGAGCCTGGCGAAGCTGCGCGGGATGGCGCTGTCACGGTGAACGACACAGGCCGGAGCGGGGTCCGAGAGACCGCGTTGCGGTCTCTCGGGAGTCTGCTGCG
>CAZTZN010000366.1:0-1816 GCA_964617715.1 uncultured Armatimonadia bacterium
GACCGACCCCGTCGTTGTCGTGCCTTCGGTTGCCGGTTCCCGGCTCCCGATTCCCGCCTCAATCCGCCCGGAACACCGCCGCGTCGTCCCACCAGATCACGTCCTGCTCGGAGCGCTGGCCCTCGGCGCTCAAGAGCACCACCAGCTTGCCCGCGCCCTCGGGCACGGTCACCAGCCCGACGAACTGCTGCCAGTCGTCGCCGGTGGCCGGCCCGCTCAGGAACCGATCCATCGGCTCGGCGTGCCAGGCGCCTTCGGGCGTCTGCCAGCGAACGCGCACCGACGCCGCGCCCTGCCCCTGCATACGCCGCCACGCGGTGACCAGGTAGCGCTCGCCGGGCTGCACGTCGATGCGCTGGATCAGGCAGCCGTTACCGATGCGGGCGAGCGTCCCCGAGCCCGGCGCGTTGTGCCCGACCTCGCGGTCCCAGCCCGGGTCGCCGTCTGATGTGCTGCCCGACTGCCAGAAGCCCCATGGCGGCGGCGCCACGCCCTGCTGCCAGTCGTCAGGCTGAGTGCCATCGTCTGGAGCGGCGGCAGCCGCGCCCGAGAAGTCGCCGTTCGTCAGCAGATTCGTCGCGTCGGCGGCCTGCTGCTCCAGCATGCGCAGGGCATAGCCGCGCGGGTCCGTGACCATCCACAGCGCCTCCTCGATCCCCGGGAACTTCTCCGGCCAGCGTATGTCGTCGGAGATCGGGTTGGGCCACCAGCTCGCCTGCTCCCCGTAGAGCCAGACATACTCGTCGGCGACCTCGAGCGCGCTGGCGAGGTTCTCGGCCAGCCGCCCGGCGATGGTCTGCTCCCCTGGGTCGATGTACCACGAGGCGTCGGGTGGATTGACGTAGGCATCAAGGTAGACGCCGAAGCTCACCTGCGTCTGTGCCCGGTACTTCGCGCGGTTCTCGGGCGAGATCAGGCACCGGCAGGTGTTGCGGATCGCGTTGCCCGCCACGAGGTACTCGAGCCGGCTGTTGAAGCGGTAGGCCTGCTCGCAGCCGTCCACGAAAGTGACCGTCGGTGGAGCGACGTCCAGCCAGCCATCAAGGAGTGACGCCAGCAGACCGTACGAGTTGCCGGCGAGCGCCGCCATCGGGTCGGAGCGTTCGGCCGCGGTGCGCAGGCCCGAGAGCATGAACAGGCTGAAGATCGTGATATCGGGGTACTCCTCGGCAACCGCCGCCATCATCTCGCGACCGCGTTGGCGTGCCATCGCGCGGTACTCGGCGACGGTGTGCCGGTCGGCCTGCGGCTGGGTCCTCCAGTCGAAGGGCCGGTACGGCTTGGTGTAGGCCTCGGGGTCGAACATGATGCCGGTCAGTCCGCCCTCGCGGGCCACGCGCGCGCCGGTACGCCAATGGTCCACGATCACGGCCCAGCCCTCATCATCGAACCAGTCCACCTCGCCCGTGTTGGCGTTGAGCAGCAGGAAGCGATCGGTGAGCCGCTGCGGCTGCACCGCCTGCAGGTCCGCGAGGAACTGCGCGACCACCTCCGGATCGTAGGGCTCGCGGGTGAACGAGAACCACATGTTGGGGGCGTTGCGCGGGCCGGCGAAGCGCACCGAGCAGCCCTGCAGCGGGCGGGTCTCCATCAGCTCGAGGTTGGCGCGCATACGCTCAGCGTTGGGCATGTCCCAGCCGACCGCAATGAGCTTCTTCTCCGGCAGACTTCCCTGCGCCCACGCGACGGCGCATTGCCCGACCATGCCGACGATGAGGCTGATGATCACGAGCTGGCGCATTGCATGCGCTCCTTCCTACCGGCCTGGCTATCCGGTGTTCCCGTCGCAACCGACGGCTGCTCAGGTCGTGGCCTT
>CAZTZN010000367.1:0-1785 GCA_964617715.1 uncultured Armatimonadia bacterium
GACCATCGTGCGCAACGCCAACACCGGGATGCGCGCGCACTACCCGGACGCCTACGTGCCGTGGCTGGAGGGGCGGGCCGACCACCCGCGACTGGAGCGCGGCCCCACGGACGTGCCCGGGGCGCGGGTGGCGCAGTGCCGCACGCCGGTGGAGGCAGAGGACTACCAGCGGGCGGCGCGCTTCGTGCTGGGGATCGAGAACTGCTTCTCGGGGGCGTTCCTGATGGCGACCATGTTCGACGACACGTACGCGCTGTGGTTTCACGAGACGGTGGACCGGATCTTCCCGGCGTCGCGCACGCGCGAGCGGGAGCTGCGCAAGGCGCTGGAGCGGCTGGCGGAGACCGGGCGCATCACGAGGGTGGAGCGCGCGGTGGACCTGGCGGCCTTCGAGTTCCCGCGGGCGGGCTTCGCGGGCGACCCCGCGCCGGCCTTCGTGGCGCGGGTGGAGCGGATGCTGGCGGGCGAGTGACCGGTCGGGTAGAGGGGGCGTGTGATGGCGACGGCGCTGGTGCTGGCCAGGCGGCGGTCGAAGTCGATGCCGGCCAAGAACCTGCTCGAGTTCCACGGGCGGCCGCTGGTGGCGTATCCGGTGATGGCGGCGCGCGAGGCCGGGCTGGCGGCGGTGCTGCTCTCGGACGGGGCGGAGCTGCTGGCGGTGGGCGAAGAGTTCGGCGCGCGGGCGCACAGGCTGCCGGCGGAGCTGTGCACCGACACCGGCACCATCCACGCGTCGCTGGACCACGCCATCGCGGCGCTGGGGTCGGGGGGCGAAACGGTGGTGGCGCTGATGGGCAACTCGCCGACGGTGTGCGGGGCGACCATCCGCCGGGCGCTGGCGCGCCATGAGGCCGGGGACGTCACGGGCGTGCTGACGGTGGCGCCGGTGGAGGACGTGCATCCGTGGCGGCTGTGGCAGGTGGAGGGGGAGCGGGTGCGGCCCTTCCTGGGCGAGGTGCCGCGGGCGGCGATCAACCGTCAGGCGTGCGCGGGCTGCGTGCGCTACGACGGCGGGCCGATGGTGTTCCCGGGGAGCTACCGGCCGGGCCCGAGCATCTACCCGTTCCTGGGGACGGAGATCGGCTGCGTGGTGCGCGACGAGTTCGGGCTGGATGTGCACACGCCGGCGGACCTGTCGGTGGCCACCTGGTGGCTGTGGCTGCACCAGCGCGAGTGGCTGTCAGCGGATTTCGAGCCGCCGGGCTACTTCGTGGCGGTGCGATGAGCTGGGCCGGAGCTGGACGCTGTGACGGCTGGTCGATGGGGGACACATCAGGAGCGTGTCAGGGGGCGAGGACGATGGCGTAGGACGGGCGCACTGAGGTCGCGCAGATCACCGGGGCGTCGGCGCTGCCACCTGGGCCTCTGGGTCCCCAAAGCGGAGGCCTTCCCCGACCGGCTGCGGCCGGGTGACATGGTGTTCTGGATGAACGGCGTGAACGGCTCTCGCGGCCACGGCCACGTGGCCATCATCGTGGGCGTGAACGGGGGCGTGCGGGTCCCGGAGAACAGCTCCTCGCGCGGGATAGGCACCTACGCCATCAGCCGCACCGCGCTGGCCACCATGGCGGGCGTGATGCGCTGGCACCGGTGGCGGGCAGCTCCCACGGCCGGGGAGCGTGCGCAGGGCGACGTGGGGGCCGTGTTGCCGGGCAGCCTGCATACGCTCAGCTTCGAGGAGATGGCGACCGCGCCCGAGCCGTCGGTGCGCCGCCTGCTTGAGCACCTGCAGCTCGACGAGACGCGCTTCGACTGGGATGTCCTTGACTCGGTGCGCTATGCGCA
>CAZTZN010000368.1:0-1755 GCA_964617715.1 uncultured Armatimonadia bacterium
GTCGCGCGCGCAGCGCTTGTGTCCGGGCATGCCTGAGCCGTGGTCGCCATAGAAGAACACAATGGTGTCCTCGGCAAGGCCCGCCTCTTGGAGCTCGCGCAGCGCCTCTCCGACCTGTGCGTCCATGGCGGTGATGATGTCATAGTACTGTGCCCAATCATGCCGCACCTCGGGCGTGTCCGGGTGGTAAGGAGGAACGGGCGCCCTCTCCGGATCATGCTCGAGATGCCAGGGACGCTTGCGAATCATGCCTTCATGGGTGACCGTAAAGTTGAAGACTGCGAAGAACGGCTGCCCATCCGCCCGGTTGCGCCAGTGTGCGGTGTCCGACGACTCGTCCCAGACCCGGCCGGGCTTGTCGAGGTTGTAGTCCTCCTTTGAGTTGTTGGTACAGTAGTAGCCCGCCGCGCGGAGAAGCTGCGGGAACATGGACATGGCGCGCGAGATGGGGAGGAGGCTGCGCATGTGCTCGGCACCGGCGGAGGTAGCATAGCAGCCGGTGATGATACAGGTGCGCGCGGGCGCACATACCGGGGCGTTCGACCATGCGTTTCGGTATATTACGCCCCGCTGGGCCAGCGCGTCGAGGTTGGGCGTGTGAGCGTAGGTATCTCCGTAGCAACCCAGGTTGGGACCGATGTCCTCGCAGGTGAGCCACAGGATGTTGGGTCGCCGGTTCATCGTCGGACCTCCAGGTGTGTTGTCGCGCCCGATCATGCTCGCCTGTTGACTGCGCCGCTGCGGTGGCCCTTTCCTGCCCACAAAAAACGAGGGCGGCGCACCGTTCGGGTGCGCCGCCCGGGTTGTCGTGGGCACTTCGCTATGCGAAGTTCAGGAGCAGCAGCGCCGCGATCATCACCAGCATAACCAGCCAGTCGCGCCCGAACAACAAGCCCGGTGCGCCGGCCGCATGGCAGGCCATGCCCAGGTACAGGATCAGGTAGAGGCCGACGACCGTCGAGATGATCTGGCTGAACAGGCACGGCGTGCAACTCACCGAGCCCATGTGAAACAGATCCCACAGGCCGAGCGCGCGGCTGCTCGTGTCGCGGTCGGCGGCGTTCGCGGCGTATGTCGCCGCGTCGTCGTCGGTCATCGAAGGGAAGAGGATCAGCAGCATGAACAGGTAGGCCCAGAGCAGGTAGGGCCGATTGTCGTCCTGCTGGGCCGGCACCGCGGTCGGGGTCACCCCCGCCAACTGGTGGGCGCGGTCCCAGGCGTCCTGAAACTGCTGGCGGGTGATCTGCGGCGCGTTGCCCGCAAAGGCCGGGTTCAAACCCAACTGGTCAAGCTGCCCCAGCACCGGCTGCATATCGTCGGCGACATTGTCGCGCAATTGCTGCCGGGACGCCGCAACCATCAGCGGCCAGACGACGGCAAGCTGAGCGTTGATCTGCGCCAGCCAGTCGGTGATATCCGCATCCGCGGCCTCGTCCAACTGCTGGATGGAGTTGATGAGCTGCGTCTGCAGCGCACGCATGTCGGCGACTTCCGCGGTCAGGTTCCCCGCCGGTTGATTGTCGAGCAGTCCGTTACCGTCGCAGCCTGAGAGCAGGGCGGCGGCCGCAGTCGGGACCCCGATCGCCCCCACCAGCAGCCTTCGAATGAACTCCCGGCGCTCGATCCTTTCGGCGCTGCCCTCGGGCCGGGCATCGTGCTTCGACACGCTTTTCACCTCCCATACCGCCTGTCCGGCTGAGTGCATGCGGTCTTCGTGGGCGACCTTAGAGCACCTCCCCCGCACACCAGCCGTTC
>CAZTZN010000369.1:0-1741 GCA_964617715.1 uncultured Armatimonadia bacterium
TTCGACTTCGAGCCCGACCCCCGCGAGCATGCGCGCATCGGGCTCGAGACCCTCAAGCAGGCCCTGGCGGACGTGAGCTGAGGGAACTCCCGGGACGGTATGTGCGTCTGTGGCAGAGACCGAACCTGATCGATAAGCGACGCCTCCCGTGTGCCCTCGCATGGGAGGCGTCGCGCATGGCGGAAGCACGCAGGAGTGAGAGATGACCACCGGCCTGGTCTACGACGACATTTTTCTCGATCACGGCGTTGCACACCATCCTGAGTGTCGGGAGCGCCTCGAAGTCGCTGTAGGGCGGCTGGAGGCAAGCGGCCTGAAGGAGGAGATGGTGCGCCTCCCCATACGCCCGGCGGCGCCCGAGGAGCTGCAGTGGCTGCATGACCGGGAGTATGTGCAGCACGTCCGCGACCTGTCGGCGGCGGGCGGAGGCGACATCGACTTCGACACCATCGCCACCGCAGGCACGTGGGACGCCGCATGCGTCGCGGCCGGATCGTGTATCGAAGCCGCGCGGGCGGTCCATGCGCGCAAGGTAGACAACGCCCTGTGCCTGGTGCGTCCGCCGGGGCATCACGCGCGGCTGAACACAGGCATGGGCTTTTGCTTCTTCAACAACGTCGGCCTGGCGGCCGAAGCCCTGATCCGCGACGGAGCCCGGCGCGTGGCCATCGTAGACTTCGACGTCCATCACGGCAACGGCACCCAGGAGGCGTTCTATCATCGCGACGACGTGTTTTATCTTTCGCTGCACCAGACGCCGCTGTACCCGGGCACCGGACTCCTGGAGGAAGTTGGAGTGGGCGCGGGCTTTGCAGCCAACATGAACCTACCGCTACCCCCGCAGGCGTGCGACATCCACTACCTGCGCGCCTTCGACGAGGTCGTGCTGCCGGCGCTGGCGGCCATCGATCACCCGGCAGCCGAGCAGGCGCTGGAGGGGCTGCTGGCGGCGGCCGAGCCCGCGGGCGGCTTTGCCGAGATGAACCGGCCCGACGACACTCCCAGCCGTGACGTGTGGGGTCTGCACCGGGTGCGGCCGTGGGAGGGCGGCATCAACGCCTCCGCGGTGCTGCAATACCTGACGGGATTTGAGCCGGACGCGCCCAACCGCCGCGTGCGCTTCGCCCCGCACCTGCCGGGAAGCGCGATGGCGATGACGGTGAGCAACCTGCGTGTGGGGGAGGCGCGGCTGCGCATGGCGGTGAGCCGAAAGGTGGCGCAAACCGAATATGTTATCGAGTGCCTCGAGGCCGATGAACCGATCGAGGTCGAGCTGTTCGCCTCGGCGCCCGGTTCGCACCTGTCGGCGGTGGAGGGCAACTGGCGCGAGCTGGGCGGGAGCACCCGTGCCAGGCGGGCGCGCTTCGGCCGCGCACACCTGCTGGTCAGCGGCGTGACGCTGGAGGCCGGGCAGGCGCTGGAGGTGACGGTCGAGGCATCTGGACGGGCCGAGCCCGCCGAGCTGGCGGTCGCCGAAGAGCCGTTCGACTGGGGTAAAGCGGATGTGCCGCGCGGGGCGACGGTGCTGGTGACCTGGAGCGAGCAGGTGGCCGAGCAGGTGCGTGAGAGCGAGGAGGGCCCGGTCGCGATCCTCGATACGCGCGTGGCCTGGCCGGCGGATTACCTGCGCAGCGCGCTGCTGACGCCGGGTGGTAGGGCCCGTGCCAAGAAACTGATACTTGATGTTAGGGGCTGGCCGGGCGCCTTCAAGCCGGACGAGTTCTGGACAAGCGGCGAGGGC
>CAZTZN010000370.1:0-1724 GCA_964617715.1 uncultured Armatimonadia bacterium
GTGCGCGCGTGGGATGGTAAGCTTTAATCGCTGTTGCGGGCATCGAGCAAGGCCTCCGAGGTGATTGCGCTGAGCGCAAGGAGAGCAGGACAACCGGCGGGTGAGGGTGTCCACCGGTGCTTGCTGGGGGTCTTAGTGGTGTTGCTGCCCCTGTGCGGCTGTGCCCGCCGACAGCCCCAGCCGACCCCGCCGCCGGCACGGGTCACCGTGACCGCCTGGGTGCACGCGCAATCCCCGGGGCGGCAGGCCACCGTGGAGTTGCTACGAACCCTGCAGGAGTGCTACCCCGACCGACTTGACCTGCACGTCGTGGACATCGACGACCCTGAGGGCTTCCGCCGGTGGCGCGAGGCCGATCTCGACAGCGCCGCCATCTTCATCAACGGCAGCACCACCGTCGCCTGGGAGGAGGAGGGGCGGCGGCGCATCGTCAACTTCCGCTATCCCGCCGGCTTCACCTGGACCTACGCCGATCTGCGCGCGGCGGTGACGGCTGCGGTGGCGGGACGGCTGACCGCTGCGGCGCCGGAAGAGGCGGAGGCGGTGCGGCCGCTGCAGACCTCGGTGCGCGCTCAATCGATACGAGTGGGCGACAGCGAGGTGGAGACCGGCCAACTGCTTATCGACGGCGCCGTGGTGATAGAGATCACCCACAACGCCGGGCCCCTGGCGCCGGGCCAGCGCGTGGAGCGGGCGGCCGATGCGCTGACCGAGGTCCTATCCCGCCCCTTCACTCCCAACCGCCTCGTGGCCAGGAAGACCGAGCAGGGGGCGGTCGTCTGCGCCGATGATCGCGAGCTGCTGGCGGTCACGCCCGCCGATGCCGCAGAGCAGGGCCTGGAAGCGGCCCAGCTTGCGGCCCGCTGGCGCCGCGCGATCTACGATGCCCTGGCCCTGGCGGCGCTCAAGAACGCCGAGGCCGACTTCGAGCGCCGGCGCACGTGATCAGCGACACCAGACGCGACTGATGCTCCAGGCGCCGTGCTCACCCTCCGCCAGTTCCGCCCGCTGCGTGTCCAACACCGGGATGAGCACGCGAAGCTGCTCCAGATCGAGCCGCTCGTTCTCGTCCCGCGTCGCGCGATCGAGCGAGAAGGCGGAGAGCGGCAGGGCGAGGTCCTGCCAGCCCTCCTCGGGCTTGAGCAGCCGCCGCACGGCGTACTTGGTGCCGTCGCGCTCCTCGAGCACCACCGTCAGCGGAGCGGCGACGTCGCTACGCACGCGCAGGCACAGCTCCCGGCAGCCGGTGAGGTCGAGATAGCCGATGGCCGCCACGAAACCGGCCCAGCGATAGCCGCCCTTGCGGTACTCGATACGCAGCGCCGACGGGTCGGTGTCATCGGGGCCGGCGATCAAAGAAAGCTGCGGGGCGCCGATGGGCAGACAAAGCAGGGGGGGGCGCTCGAAGTCGTCGATGATGATCTCGCCCTCGGGGCCGCGCGCGGAGCGATGCGGTGCCAGGCGGTCGCTGAGCGCCACCTCGTCCAGCCACAGGTATTGTCGCCCCTCCTTGATGCCCAGCGAACGCCCCGCCTCGCCCGGCAGGTTGCTGATATCCGCCACCACGATGGCGTCGATCTCGTTGACATCCAGGTGACCGTTCTCGTCCTCGGACACCTCGGAGAGCATCAGTTCGTCGAGGTCCACCGCCAGGTCGATCCAGCGTTGTGCCGGGGCGTAGAGGTATCCCTGGTACTCCGAGCCGTCACATTCGCGCACGGCGT
>CAZTZN010000371.1:0-1712 GCA_964617715.1 uncultured Armatimonadia bacterium
ACTCATATGCCGCCTCCACCTGCGACGGTCCCAGCGGCGCCGGAGGCCTGATCGGTTCTCCGCCGCGGTTGATGACGCCGATGGCCACGCCGTCATCACCGAACGCCACCAGGCCGTCGCCGAGCCACACCTGCTTCCCGGCGAACCTCTTGCTCCTAATCGTGGGCATCATCAGGCCTCCTCGTTATCCGCTATGCCCCTTCAAGAGCGGAGATACGCGTCTCGTGATCCGCCAGTGTGGTCTCGTGTGCCTCCAGCATCGCCATGATCGCAGCCAGCAGCGTACCCAGGTCCACGTCGCCGGCCACGGGACACATGCGGTCAAGCTTCTTTACCTGCTCGGTGGTCAGCTCAGGGAGCGTGTTAGCCATTGTGCGACCTCCTCATGAAAGTTGCCGGGAAGACGCTGTGCGGCGTCTCCCCGGCCTGCTGTGGTGTCACCGTACTACGCCGCTATCCCAGCGGCGCCCAGTCCACCGTGCTCGGGATCACGTTCTTGATCAGCGCGTGCCAGTTGGGCTTCATCACGCGCAAGTACCCGTAGAGGTTGACCAGGAACGGAATGACCGGCCCGGTGATGGCCAGGTTCATGCGGGTCAGTGGCAGAAGCTGACGCCAGTCGATGGCGCGATCCGCCGGGTCCATCGACAGCAGGTAGATGTTGGTGCTGCCGGTCACCCAGTGTCCATCGATCGTGAGCACCTGCTGCTCGCCGGTCGCGGGAATTTCGCAGTGGAACCGGCAGTCACTGCCGTCGGCAGCGTCCACCGCACTCAGATACACACGGTAGCCGGTGTTCCTGGCGTCAGCCGGCGTTACCGTGATCTGAATGGCCTTGCCCGCAGTCAGGGTCACCGCCTGTGCGGCCGAGGCAGCGCTCTCACCGTGCTCGCAGACCGCCGAGACACGCAGGTAGTAATCGCCCGCCGGCAGGTTGGTCTGATCGTGGATCGACCCGGCGTTGCCCGCCACCGAGTTCACGGTGGGCGTGCCGGGTATCTCGGTCGCGTCCGGGCCCACCGCAGCGTCCGGCGCCTTCATGGTCCAGCCCGCACGGATGAAGCGGTCGCTCTCGAAGTTCATCACGCCGTAGGCGTGGGCCAGCGCGGTCTGCGCAGCGCCGTGCACGATGCGCCCGTCCTCGGTCTGCGTCGGAATCACAATGCGTTCAGCTTCCGCGAGCGCCGCGTTGATGTCTGCGAGACACGCAGGGTTGAGGTACACCTGTGTGATGTCCCCGCCCTCGTTGTAGACCACGCCGGCGAGATGATGGAACGCGTCCTGCGTGTTCACCGCCTGGCCGTGCGCGTCATAGACCAGATCGCCGCCCTGATCCAGAACATGCGACTGCAGGCCGCGAATGCGGGTGGGGAACACGTCGCGGTCGCCGGTGAAGATGTCGGTCTCGACACGGCCCAGAATCTGCCGGGTGCCGGCCTCTTCCTCTTCGGCCTCCGCCGCCGGATCGATCGTGCTCACCAGCGCCATGACGTGCGAGACCTCGCGCCGGCTGCGGTAGAAGCTGACGGTGTCCACCTGGCGCGCCAGGTCAGCGCTGCTGATGGGCGGGTTGGCCGTCTCGGCCACCGCGACGCCCCACTCATCACCGTACGAACTCCGGCGGGTCCACTCGTCAACCGTGCTGTGCAGAGCAGAGGCCTTAAGCGCCTTGAAGCACTTGATGTGCTTCTCGCCCCACAGCACGTCCTGCA
>CAZTZN010000372.1:0-1708 GCA_964617715.1 uncultured Armatimonadia bacterium
GATCATCGCGGCCCGCAAGGCCGGGGCCCGCGCGCAGGGCGCGGTACTGGCCTCAGATGCGATGTTCCCGGCGCGGGACGGTCTTGACGCCGCGGCCGCCACCGGCTGCTCGGCGATCATACAGCCCGGTGGCTCGCGCCGCGATGAGGAGGTCATCGCGGCCGCCGACGAGCATGGCATCGCGATGGTCATGACCGGCATGCGCCATTTCTGGCATTAAGCGGCGGCAAGCTGACGGCAACGGTTCCGGCGCGACATGCGAACGGAGGAGCAGGAGACGTTGAAGTACGATGGGTATTCTGAGTTGCGAAAGGCTGGGCCCCGACGCCTGGACGATGCCCTTGAGTTGCTCGAGCCGCCGACGCGACACGCCGGCGCGTCAGACGTCCATCGTCGCCATCTGTGCGGAGCCTGCTATCTGGCCGGATACGCGGTGGAGTGTATCCTGAAGGTCTACATCATTCGGCGCCTGGACCAGCAGGGCAGGGGACGTTTCGTCCGTTGGTCAGACGTCATCGAGCATTACAGGTCCATGCCGGATGGGCCGGATCTGGTAGGGGTAAGGTCGCACAGCCTGAGTCTCCTGCTGGCGGTGTCGGGTCTGGAGCCGGACCTGGACACGGACCGGGAGATGAAGCGGTACTGGTCGCAGTGCGCGCGCTGAGACTACAACTGGCGTTATCTCAGGGACTTCCGGATGTCACCCGACGACGCCCAAGCCTTCGTCGAAGCCTGCAGGGTGACGCACGACTGGGTGAGGAACCGATTGGTCTGAGATCGAGAGGTGCAGAGCATGCCTGCGGTGCAGTACGACTACGATACGCTGGCGGAGAAGGCGCGTTCGGCGTTGAAGGAAGCATTCCCCGAGTCCGCCATTGAGACCGAGGAAGGCTACCTGAGGCGCGTGCATGTTCGAATTGTCTCACCTGCCTTCAATGGCAGAAGCGAGCGCGAGAAGCAGCACATGGTGTGGGAAGTCCTTGAAGCCGAGATGGGCGAAGACGCCCAGGCGGTTACTCTCGTGCTCGCCTACGGCATGGATGAGCTGCCCTGACGTACGAAGCCCATTGACGCGTGGGACTGAGAGCACCATGAGCACCATCTCTTACTACCAGGCGCGAGGCGGTCCGGGTACGCGCCCCGCTCCGTAGATGTCTCGCGCAGGTGAGACGGGCGGAGCGGGGAAGCGATGCCGTGTCACTGCCGTGCCCCGCAAATATGAAATCGAGACGGGCCGACCCGCCTGATGGAGGTCACACGACAATGAGCATGATGTCACGCACTCTCGCCCAGGCCGACCCCGAGGTCGCCGAGATTATCGCCAACGAGCTTGAGCGTCAGCAGAATACGCTGATGCTCATCCCGTCCGAGAACTACGCGTCGCGCGCCGTCATGGCCGCCGCGGGTTCGATTATGACCAACAAGTATGCCGAGGGCTATCCCGGCCGCCGCTACTATAACGGCTGCATGTACTACGACGAGATCGAGAACCTCGCGCGCGACCGCGCCCGGGCGCTGTTCCGCGCCGATCACGCCAACGTGCAGCCGCACACGGGCACCTCGGCGAACATGGCCGCCTACTACGCCATGCTGGAGCCGGGCGACAGAATCCTGGCCATGCGGATCGAGCACGGCGGGCATCTCTCGCACGGGATGAAGATCAACTTCTCCGGCCAGACCTACGAGGCGCACTTCTACGGGCTGAGCG
>CAZTZN010000373.1:0-1684 GCA_964617715.1 uncultured Armatimonadia bacterium
CTCGTCGTGGTGCTCGACTGTGGCGCGACCAACGCCCGCGCGGTGGCGGTCGATCCGACCGGCGCGGTGGTCGCGGCGGCCAGCCGCCCGAATGATCCGGTCCGGCAGCCCGGGGCGCCCGAGGGCTGGATGATCTGGGACCTCGAGGAGGTCTTCGGCAGGCTCGCCGACTCCTGCGCCGAGGCGCTCAGCGCGATTGACCCGGCGCGTGTGCGGGCGGTGACCGTCACCACCTTCGGGGCCGACGGCGCGCCGGTCGCGGGCGACGGCTCCCTGACCTACCCGGTCATCTCGTGGCAGTGCTCCCGCACCGAGGAGCTGGCGCGCACCATCGGCGAGCGTGTTGACCCGTGGGAGCTGTTCCGCATCACCGGCTACCAGGTCATTCCCTTCGACACGCTGCTCAAGCTCATCTGGCTGCGCGAGAACGCCCCCGAGGCGCTGGAGGGCGCGGACTCGTGGCTGATGATGGCCGGGCTGCTGTCCATGCTGCTCTCGGGCGAGCGCTCCATCGACCCCACCGCCGCGGGCACCATGATGGCCATGGACATGGCGGCGCGCGACTGGTCGGCGGAGCTGCTGGCGCTGGCGGGCCTCACGCCCGACGACTTCCCGCGCTGGGTTGAGCCCGGCGGGGTCATCGGCGCGGTGACCGCGGAAGCCGCGGCGCGCACCGGCCTGCCTGCGGGTATCCCGGTGGTCGCGGCGGGCCACGACACGCAGTTCGCCGCGGTCGGCTCCGGCGCGCGCCCGGATGAGGCGATCCTGTCCTCGGGCACCTGGGAGATCCTGATGCTGCGCCAGGAGCGCTACGAGGCGACCCGTGAGGGCTTCGAGGCGGGCCTGCTCATCGAAGCCGACGCCGAACCCGGGCGCTGGAACCCGCAACTGCTGATGATGGGCTCGGGGCCGCTGGAGTGGATCCGCGAGAATCTCTACGGGGAGATCGCGGCGCGCGGCGAGGCCTACGAGGCGATGATCGGCGAGGCCGAAGCGATCGCGCCCGGGGCGGGCGGGGTCACGATGATCCCGAGCTTCGTGCCCGACACCGGCCCCAACGCGCCCTGGCGCACGAAGGGCACGATCCTCGGCCTCGGCCTGAACACATCACGCGGGCAGGTCTACCGCGCGGGCCTGGAGGGCCTGTGCTTCCAGCTTCGCCACGCGGTGGAGATCCTGCGCACATCCACCGGCTTCGAGCCGCGCGGCATCCGCCTGGTCGGCGGTGGTGCGAAGAACCGGCTGTGGAATCGGCTGCGCGCGGACGTCACCGCCCTGCCGGTGACCACCATCGCCAACGAGGAGGCGACGGTGGCGGGCGCGGCGATCTTCGCCTTCATCGGCGCGGGGGTGTTCGGCTCGGTCGCGGAGGGCCAGGCGGCGGCGAAGCTGGGCGAGCGCACCATCGAACCCGGCGAGGGCCGCGCCGCCTACGACGACCTCTACGCCGCCTACCGCCAGCTTCCTCCGGCGCTGGAGGCCTTCTATCGGCGGTAGGCTGCGGGTTGAGCGCCCCGGACAGACGGGGACATGGGCACCCCCGTGTTCCGACCTCACCTGCCGGGGCGCTGCAACACGCTTTGCTTCCGATCGTCGCACCCGAGTGCGGGGGATCTCAGTCCACCCCGAGCGCATCGTAGTTGCGGGGCTCGAAGCGCAGCCAGTTGTCCTCCATCGGTCGCCA
>CAZTZN010000374.1:0-1597 GCA_964617715.1 uncultured Armatimonadia bacterium
ACCAGGCGCGCAGGTCCCGCGGCGTCGCGGTATGCCCACCACGCTCGGACAGCTCGATGTTCTCGTAGGTGTGCAGGGCCGAGATGGTCTCCGCGCCGAAGTGGTAGAGCCGCCAGTACTCGGTGCCCATGCGTGAGGTGAGCATGATGGGCGCCGGTTCGAGCACCTCGTAGCGGATGGTGAGCGGAAGCGTCAGCTCGTGGCCCCCGTCGTAGTGCAGGACCTGGGCGTCGATGCTGATGTCGGTGAAGCGCAGCTTCCCGCCGCCGTCATAGGGGGCTCGGCCCTCAACACCACCGCCGACGACCTCCAGCACCGCCGCATCTCGAGTCTCCTGCGCCAGCGCCGCCGTCATGGTCAGCATCAGCAGGGCAATCGCCGTCATGCGCGTCATCTCGATCACTCCTCCGGGTCGATCCAGACCGGGCTGGACCAGGCCATCGCGCCGTCGCGCTGCACCGCGCGCACATAGTACCAGGTGGGCCCCTCGAGGGGCTCGTCGTCCCGGACCTCGAGGTCGGCCACCTCGCCGCAGGAGCGCAGCACGTGGATCTCGTGATTGTTGCGCAGCAGGGCCACCTCGGCCAGTGCGCCGGTACCGGCGCAGCGGATGCGAATCCGGCGCGGCTCATCGCGCGGGGCACGTAGCTCCTCGCCCATTCCGTGTCCGTTGACGGTCAGCGCCAGCAGGGTGCGCGCGCCGGTGGTGGCGTAGGTGCGCCGCGCCTGCATGGCCGCGAAGAGCGCCGGGCGCGTGAGCTCGGGCGCGAGCACCGCCGCGATGCCGCTGGTGGGCTCGCCGGGCTCGCCGTTGTGATTGTCCGAGGAGCCGATGAAGCCGAAGCGGTAGCCGCGGGCCAGGGCCTGCTGGACGCACCAGGGCCCGAGGTCCTCGCCGATGCCCCATTGCGAGTATATCTCGACCAGCGGCTGCATCTGCGGGTCGAACCAGTCCCAGTCGGTCCTGCCGCCGAACTTGACGTGGTGCGGGATGGTTATCGCCCGCCCACGCGGCAGCACCTGCCACAGGCGGTCGGGCCGGTTGCTGCGCGGATCGTTGGCGGCGAAGTAGGGCTGATCGTCGTCGAGATAGTAAACGCACTTGTCGCCGAACAGGTCCCAGCCGCCCCACTCGAAGGCGAGGAAGGCCACGTACTCGCCGGGGACGTTCCACTCGCGCGCCAGCCGCTGGATGATGGGCCAGAAGTCATCCACTTCGTAGCGCTTGGCGCCCTCGACGTGGTTGGTGATAGCGCCGAAGTCCATGGCCCGCACGTGGCGCGACCGGTGATAGGCTTCCTCGGGCATTGCCCGGCCGTCGCAGTGCCAGGTGTGCACGTGGATATCGCCGAACCAGACCCTGCTCCCGCCGTACCAGTCCTCGGCGGTGATGGGGTTCGAGCGCCCCGCGATCCCCGCGTCCTCGTCGATGGCGGTGATGTAATGCACCCCGTCGGAGCCCAGGCGCAATCCGGTGACGACCACCATGCCGGCGTCATCCGCGGTGAACTCGACGCTCTCCGGGATCTCGGCCCGGGGATCGGTGCACAGCAGCCGCACCCGCCCCCGATAGTGCGGATCCGGATTGTCGTGGACG
>CAZTZN010000375.1:0-1594 GCA_964617715.1 uncultured Armatimonadia bacterium
CCGTTGGCCGTGAGCTATCCTCTGAGCCAGCCCTCGACCTTCTCGCGCACGCGCGCCGCGCGTATGTTGGTGTCCTCCAGGCCGTCACCGCCGAGGCACTCAACCATGACCGGGCCGCCGGTGAAGCCGCCCGTGCGCAGAACGCCGAACATGGTCTCGAAGTCCACGTCACCGGTGCCCGGCTCGATGGTCACCGGAGCGCCGATGCCGCCGGTCTGGTCCTTGATGATTGCTCCGACGACATGGGGCGCGACCTCGTCGAGGCCCTCCAGCGGGCTGTGGCCGGTGTAGTAGAGGACATTCCCCGGGTCGAAGTAGATGCCGAAGTTGGGATGATCGACGATCTCCACCACGCGCACAAGATCGCGGCAGGTGCCACCCGGACCGCCGTGGGGCTTGAGGGTCACCGTCACGCCGTGGTCTGCGCCGTAGGCCGCCGCCTCGCGCAGCACCGTGAAGAGCGTGTCGTAGAGCGACTCCTCGGGCGTACCGCACGAGATGTAGTAGGGTACTCCGACCGCGGCCATCACGTCGATCACCGCACAGGCCTCCCGCACCGCCGCCTCGGTCCCGCCATGCAGTGGGCAGCGCGAGGTGTGATGCAGCGAGATCTCCGACGTGGGCGTGAGGCCGTGGCGGCTGAGCGAGTCTTTGATCCACGCGATCTTCTCATCGTCGGTCCCCGGAAGCAGCTCGGCCTCGGGGTGGCGCATGAAGCCCATGTACTGATAGCCTGCGCCCGCGACCCCGCTCAGGAATTCGTCCCAGGTGAACGTGGTCCACGGTCGCGCGAACGCACCGATCTGGTAGTCATCCACTGTAGGCACTCCTTCTCGCGATGCTGACGCGGGGCGCCCGGCTGTCGGGCGCCCCGCGGTCGTCAGCAGACGCCGGCGCGTCTGAAGACGCGCCCTCCGAACGGCACCGACGGGGGGCGACACACAAGAGGGGCCGGAAGGCCAACCTGCGCGGCATCGCTGTGTCAATCGTCGGCGAGTCCGTTGAAGCTGAAGTTCTCGTCGATCTCGACCGCTTCAGTGGCGTAGCCCCAGCCGCCGAGTTCGCTGAAGAGCTTGCGCTGGGCGGCGGCGTAGTCCACGAAGTGGTGGATGCCGGTCATGTCGCTCCACGGGATCTTCTTGATCTGCCCCGCGGAGACGTAGGCGCCGTCGATGGTCAGCGTGGACTTGATCGCCTCGCCGGCGGGCGCGTGCAGCGTGCTCTTCTCGCCGCGGATGCACGCGATGAGGTTCTTGTGGATCTCGTCGCGGTCGGTGGGCTCCTCGAAGACGATGGGTTCGTCCTGGCCATCGAGATGCACCACGGCCCTGGAGGTGTCCCAGCTCGCGCGGCCCCGGGTGCCGAAGATGTCGAGGTCGGTGCGGTAGTCGCGGTCGCAGTTGGTAGTGCAGTAGAAGTGCAGCGTGGCCTCGCCCAGGTCGGCGCGGATGGCCGCGAGGTCCTCGACCTCGATGTTGGGATGCGCCTGGTAGAGTTCGGCCTGCACGGCGCGCGGCGTGGCGTGGTCCTCGACCCGCGAGCCCATCTGCAGCGCGGTGTTGATCAGGTGCACCGCCTGGTTCATCATCACGCC
>CAZTZN010000376.1:0-1571 GCA_964617715.1 uncultured Armatimonadia bacterium
CGCGACCCAGCTCCTCGACGGTCTCGCGCAGGGCACTGCCCGCGACCTGGATGGGCCGTCCGTGATGGCGCACGTACCTCGTCCCGATGATCTCCCCCTGCTCGTCCAGTACCGCAACATCTACGCTCACCGAGCCGACGTCGATGCCGACGTAGTAGCTGCTCGCCTCTGACATCTGGGGCTATCCTCCGCGAACGGCGCCGTGGGCGCGCCGAGTAGTAGGCCTGGTCGTCGGCCGATGACCGCGTGCGGGACGCCGGCGACGGCGTGTGGCCACCGGCGATGGCCCGCGCGGGCTCACTCGGCCCGGACCCTGAGCAGCGGGCCACCAACCGCCGCATTATACAACACCGTCCCCCTCGGTGCAAACCCAAGTCCGACAGTGAAGAATACTCGCCGCGCGCGGCTTCAGGGTTTCCCGGTGTCAGGCGGGAGGCGCCCTGACCGACCGTGGCGAACCTGCGCCGCGCACCGCAACATGCTGCCTGAGGAGGCCGACGATGGCTCTGAAGATATCGCTCTACACGCTGTTGGCGAACACCGTGTCGCTCGAGGAGGCGGTGGAGCTGGCGGCGGGCGCCGGCTTCGACGCCGTGGACATCCGTATGCGCGAGGACGGCGTGCACATCACCCCCGACATCTCCGACGAGGAGGCGGTGCGGGTGCGCGGCATGGTCGAGGACGCCGGCCTGCACGTCTCAGGCCTGACCACCTACTGGGAGGCCGGCCGCGTGGAGCGCGAGGAGGCCATCGCGCAGCTCGATGGCATCGAGCGGGCGCTGCACACCGCGTCGCTGCTGGGCGCGGGGTTCCTGCGCATCTCGTCGGCCGACTACGACCGGCGCTACGACTACGAGGTCTGCCGCGCGGCCTTCCGCGATCAGATCGCGCGCGTGGCGGAGATGGGCGCGGCGCATGGGATCGTGGTGACCCCCGAGCAGCACGGTGGCCGCTACATTGCCTCGGCGGGGCAGTGCCTGGACATGCTGCGCGGGCTGGAGCACCCGAACCTGGGCGTGGTCTTCGACCCGGGCAACGCGGTGAGCGAGGGGTTCGAGCGCCCGTGGGTGCAGGTGCGCATGCTGGGGCGGTGGATCCGCAACGTGCACGTGAAGAACCGCATGACCGCGGCGGGCGATCCGCGTCAGCATGAACGGCTGCCGGGCGGGAACGTGCGCGTGGACGAGGGCGTGCTCGACTGGGACGTTATCGCCGACGAGCTGGTCGCCATCGGCTACGACGGCTACCTGACGGCCGAGGACTTCGCGGAGTTCGACTCACTCGAGGAGAAGTTCGCGTGGAACGCGGACTTCCTGCGCAAACTGGCGGAGAAGTTCGAGTAACGGCCGGGAACCGGGAAACGGCAACCGTGAACGACAAGGGCCGCCCGATAGCGAGCGGCCCTGTCGATTCCTCTCATGCGATCCGTGCCGCGGGCGTCCTCGCCCGTGCGCCGTTGCCGTTCGGAGCGGCCGGGTCGTTGGTCGTTGAGCCCGCCAGCGATAACGACGGCCGGTGTGCTACGGGCCCGCTCCCTATGACGTCTCCTCGTCCGCCTGCGGTGGGAGGTC
>CAZTZN010000377.1:0-1560 GCA_964617715.1 uncultured Armatimonadia bacterium
AGGAGAACCTGCAGGGCCAGGACCGCGAGCGGCTGGTCAAGCTCTACTACATCGCCCCCATCTTCCGCCAGGACAAACCGCAGGCCGGTCGCTACCGCCAGCATCACCAGGCGGGCGTCGAGGCCATCGGCTCGCCCGAGCCGGCCGTGGACGCCGAGGTCATAGACCTGGCGCTGAGCTTCTTTCGTGCGCTGGGCATCGACGGCACACGTCTGCTCATCAACTCGGTCGGCTGCCCGGTGTGTGCCCCCGGTTACGTGCACAAGTTGAAGGCCTCGATTGCCGACTCGGTCGAGCAGATGTGCCGCGACTGTCAGCGGCGCTTCGAGACCAACCCGCTGCGCCTGCTCGACTGCAAGCAGGAGACCTGCCGCCGCATCACCGCGAACGCGCCCACCATGCTCGACGCGCTCTGCAGCGAGTGCGCGGA
Source organism: uncultured Armatimonadia bacterium (assembly GCA_964617715.1). Classification (GTDB taxonomy): domain Bacteria; phylum Armatimonadota; class Zipacnadia; order Zipacnadales; family UBA5352; genus JALGVA01. Next base: position 431 of record CAZTZN010000377.1, read on the forward strand.
GCACTTCGCGGGCCTGCGCGAGCACCTCGAGGCGCTGGACATCCCCTACGAGATCGACCCCCGCATCGTGCGCGGGCTCGACTACTACACCAGAACCGCCTTCGAGTTCCGCCATGACGCGTTGGGCGCCCAGGACTCCATCGGCGGTGGCGGACGCTACGACGGCCTGGTCGAGCAGTGCGGCGGGCCGCCCACGCCCGGCGTCGGGCTGGGCATGGGCATCGAGCGCGTGCTGCTGGTGCGCGAGGCATTGGGCCTCGCCGACGAGGAGCGACCGCGCGAGGGCAGCTTCATCGTGACCATCGGCGACGAGGCGTGGCTGCCGGGCTACCGGCTGCTGCACGACCTGCGGGCCGCGGGCCTGAAGGCCGAGATAGACTACCGGCGGCGCTCGATTCGCGCGCAGATGCGCTACGCCGACGCCCAGGGCTACCTGAACGCGGTGATCCTGGGCGGCGACGAGATCGCGCGGGGCGTCGCCACCGTGCGCGACATGCTCTCCGGCGAGCAGAAGCAGGTTCCACTGGACGCGCTGGCGCAGCACCTGAAGAGCGACGCGTAGGAGCGACCGATGCTCTGCCCACAGTGCCGACAGGAAGTGCACGAGTTTCGGGGCGGGGCCTGTCCTTACTGCGGCTTCCCCTGCGTGGAGTTCGACCGGCGCGTGCGCGTCATCCAGGTGATCCTGTTCGCTCTGTTCGCGTCAACGCTGCTCTACGGCGGGCTGGTCGCAATCCTGGAACTCGTGGTTCGCTACCGAGCGCCGGACCTGGGCGAGGTCGAGCAGATTGCGGGTACGGGCCTGCTGCTGATCGCGGCGGTCGCCTTCATGGTGTCGCTGGCCTTCGAGCGCAGTGCGCTGACACATGGTACGCTCGAGTCATACACGCGCGCGGTCGTCATCCTCGCGGCGATTGCGGAGCTGCCGGCCGTGTTCGGGCTGGTGATGTATCTGCTCGCGGGGAGCCTGCCGTGGATGGTGGCCTTCCTGGCGGCGAGCTGGGTGCTGTTCATCCGCCTGGGCACGCGCCTGCCCGGCGTGCTGCGCGGTATCACCGATTGCCTGCGGGGATGAGGCGGCGGCGGGCGCCGTAAGGCAACGGCGGGCCGGTCAGGCGACCGGCCCCTCC
>CAZTZN010000378.1:0-1556 GCA_964617715.1 uncultured Armatimonadia bacterium
GCCCTGCCGAGTTCCAGCGGCTCGATGCGCGCGTCGCGGCCGTGAACGAGGCGGGTCTGGTCGCCGCGCCGGTGATGCTGTGGACGCTTACCGCGACCGACCCGGGGCAGGTGCTGAGCGAAGAGAGCGCGGTCCGGTTGTGCCGCTACATGGTGGCGCGCTGGGGAGCGCACAACGTGGTCTGGTTGCTCGGCGGCGACGGCCGCTATCAGGAGGCGGAAGTCGCCGAGCGGTGGCGGCGTATCGGCCGCGCGGTGTTCGGGGCCGACAGCGACCGCCTGGTGACGATGCACCCGTGCGGCTCAAGCTGGGTGGCCGAAGAGTTCGGTGCCGAAGAGTGGTTCAACTTCCTGGGTTATCAGAGCGGACACGGCCTCCCGGAGAAGACCTCGCGCTGGATCGCGATGGGCCCACCCGCGCAGGGCTGGCGGAGCCTGGGCAAGCCGATTATCAACCTCGAGCCCAACTACGAGGATCATCCGGCCTACGGCTCGGACTACCGCATCAGCCCGCTGGACGTGCGGCGCGCCGCGTGGCTGAGCCTGCTGGTGACGCCGACCGCGGGGGTGACCTACGGGAACAACCCGACCTGGGTGTTCAGCAGCGAGGCGGGGCCCGCGCCCAATCACCCCAACATCGGCGAGGTCGGGCCGTGGCGCGAGGGCCTGCACATGCCCGGCATCGCGGGGATGTCGGCCATCCGCAGGCTCATGGACCAGATTGAGTGGTGGCGCCTGCGCCCCGCTCAGGAGCTGCTGGCCGAACAGCCCGGGGGGGATGATCCGAGGAACTTCGTGGCGGTTGCCGCCAGCGCCGAGCGCGACCTGGTGGTGGCGTACGCACCGGCGGGCGGCGTGCTGCGGCTCGACACGGAGAAACTGCCCGCGCGCCTGCGCTGGTTCGACCCGCGCGAGGCGGCATGGCGGCCCGCCGAGGGCTCGGGCGAGGGCATTGCGACGCCCGACGCGCAGGACTGGGTGCTGGTGGCCGACGCGGGCTGAGCGGGAGGCCCCCGCCGTTGCCGTCGCTGGCAGCCGTTGCTGGCAGCCGTCCACTATCCCGCCTGGACCTCGGTCACCCACATGAGGTTAGGGCGGTGTTCGGGGCCCCGGCCGGCGGGCTGGACGATACGCAGGCGGGTGGTGCGCGTAGGGGCGATGACGATCGTCGAAACCGCCTCGCCCTCCCCAGGCGTTGCCTCCGCGATGGACTGCCACGCGTCGTCTGCCGGCGCCTCGACTCGCACCTGCCGCGGTGCGTGCAGCCGCCCGTCCTCGATGTTCCAGTAGACGACCACGTGTGTGATGTCCACCGGCTCGGGCCACGCCAGCTCGATCCAGTGGTCGGCGCCGCTCTCCGCCGACGCCCACGCGCGCTCGGTCCAGTGCACGCCCTCAGGCCAGATCAGGCCATCGTTCAGCGGCGTCGGCCCGTAGCCCGAGTAGCTGCTGTCCACGGACACCTGCACACCCTCGGCGCGCGCCAGGTTCGATTCCGGCGGCTGCGGCGCGCCGCACAGCGCCACCGTCTCGGCCTCCGCCTCTCCGGGCTCGCCC
>CAZTZN010000379.1:0-1555 GCA_964617715.1 uncultured Armatimonadia bacterium
GTGAGGGGAGAGAGATGACGACACGCGAGTTGATCGAGCTGATGGGGTTCAACTACCTCGACCCCGAGGAGCACTACGACCTGATGTTCGGCGGCGAGCCGATCGAGCCGGAGCCACGGCCCTCGCGCGCCGACCTGGCGGATGTCAGCCAGTTCATCGCCGAGGAGGCCGAGCGGCTGGATGTCAGCGTGGAGCGGGCGCACCAGCTCCTGGCGGACGGGGAGGCGCTGCTGGACGAGATTCTGGCCGGTCGGCGCATCCACACCCGCGCCCGGCAGCGCTCCCTGCACCGTGCGATCCTGGCGGCGGGCCGGGGGGCGTAATCGCCGATGTTCCGATTTGCCACCGGTTTGCGCCGGGCGGATACGGCGGCAAAGGAGGGTCGCGCGGGGGCGCCCGGCGCCTCAGCCCCCCTCACCCCCGCGCGGCCCGCATTCTTCCCACGGAGGGCATCTGATGAGTGACGAGCGGCGGCGTCCCCTGCAACTGAGCGAGGAAGCGCGTGCATACCTGGTCGAGGTGCTGGCCTCCTGGATCAAGCTGGTGGTGGAGCGACAGCGCCGGGACGAGCAGGACCGGTCGAGCGGAGCAGTGCGCGATGACGTGGCGTGAATGGTACGGGCCGGGCGGGCCAGCGGAGTTGCTGGTGGGGGTGGCCTTCGGGGCCGAACGCGCCGCCGGCAACCGCGTGTCCGCGCATTCCGCAACGGGAGGTGAGGATTGGGCCGGGGCAATCGCACCACACCGAAGCAGCCTCTCTCACGCACCGACGCAGAACGCTCCGGCCCCACACGACATGCACGTTTTCGGCGCGCAGGAGCCGCGAATGCGGTGCGAAGCCGGGCGGGGTTCGAGCCGCCTCGATAACCGTGTGGCGCGACGGGCTGTTTCCCGGTAACTGTAGGCCCGCGCCTGCGCGCCGCATACCATGACGAGGATAGATGACCCCCGATGATTGACACCATCAGCACCCTCGCAGGCCTGGCCTTCGTCGGCGCAATCATCGTGTTCCTCACCGAGACCATCGCCCCCGAGTTGTGCGAACGCGTGTATGCCGCGGTGGGGGCGTTCTGGCAGGGACTGCTGGCGCTGGTGACGGCCCTCCACGGTGACGTGCTGGAATGGGCACAACGCGCGGTCGCATGGGCCGACGAGCATTACCCCGACTCAGAGCGGAGGTGGCCGCAGTGAGTAGCGCCGAGGCGGAGGTGCGACGCCTGCGAGAGGCGCTGGTGTTGGCTTGTCGCGAACTCGCGCGCCGCAAGCTGGAGCGGTGGCGAGACGCGACGGGCGAGGACTTCAACGACGATATGGTGAGGCTGGCGGCGGCGGATGAGATGCGGGAAATCATGCGGCGCGTGGTCCGCGCGGCCGGCAACGCCGTCGGTTCGATTCCGGCCCGCACGCCCCGGGGGAAGGGGGAGGCGACGGGCCATGACTGACGAGGCGCGGCTCGTGGGCGACATCCTGCGCTGGCACCAGGGCGAGGCCCGCGCCATCCGGGCGGCGGAGATCGGGCGCATGGTGGGGCTTACCAAGCGACAGGTGGCGGACA
>CAZTZN010000380.1:0-1525 GCA_964617715.1 uncultured Armatimonadia bacterium
CTAGAAACCCGGCCGGAAAGCGGCCTTTTTGGCGACAGCTACTGGTGTGTGAATGGCGTATCTGAGCGATTGCTTTACGCGGCCGCCGGTAGTTGGATCGTCTCCCGATTGGGCCACAGCCGACTTGTGAGTCCGCGAATGGCATCCTGCGGCCGGCAGCGCCGCAGAATACGGCGCAGAAAAGCGCACAAGCCACCGTTGGAGCCCATCCAGCCCACCGTCAGCGTGAAGTTCGCCACCGCCGCCGCCAGCAGCGCCTGGAACTGCGTCTTCGCCCGTCCGAAGTAGCGACTGTGCCGCATCCCCAGCGCCACCAGCCGCCCGATCCGGTGCTCCACCACCACCCGCTCACGGTAGGTCTCCCGAAAGTACTCCGTCTTCTCCAGCGCCCGCGCCTGTTGAAGAACTCCCTCATCCGGATGCAGCGTGATCGACCGCCCCCGCCGCAGCTTCCCGCTCACGCACTCGGCATGCCGCGGACAGGCCCGGCAGACCTCGGTGTCGAACACGAAGCGCTTCACCTTCACCGGTGGCTCATCTTTACACCTGCGGTAGTTCACCCACGTGTAGTGCTCGGTCGTCTGGCCCTCCGGGCAGGTCACCCGGTCGTTGTCCAGGTCGATCTCGAACTCGTGCTTGGGGATCGCCGCACCCCGGCCGCCCTTCACCGTCGGCGCGATGACCTCCCGATCCCCCAGCTCCTTGCGCACCTGCGCGGAGCCATAGGCCGTGTCGCCGATCACCTGCTCGACCGTCACGCCCCCGGTCTCGTCCTTGTCGTCCTCGGCATCCTCGAGCCCCGCACTTAGCGCCTCTTCACTGCGCGCCACCAGGCCGGCCGCGGATTGACCGTCCGGCTCATTGCCCGGCGTCACCTCCACGTCGGCGATCACCTGGCTGTCCACGTCCGTCGCCACCTGCAGCTTGTGGCCGGTGAAGCTGCGATTGTGGCTCTTGTGGCCGTGCCGCTGCTCGGGGTCCTCCACCGACGGCACCCGGTCCTGCGCCGTGCCTCGCTTGAGGCGCTGGCCCCGATCCGTCGGCTCCACATCCTGCCACAACAGCACCGTCAGAAGCTCCGCCGCCTGCGCGATCCGCGCGTCTCCCTCGCTGCCCTCCTCGAGCGTGCAGCGCACCTGCCGCGCCATCGCCAGCACCCGCTCGCCCTCCGCGATCAGCTCGGTCAGGAAGGCCTCCCGCGCCTCGGCGTCGTCCCAGTCCACGTCCCGGCTGGCCTTGATCGACGACCCGAAGTAGCGCGTCAGGCCGCGCTGCTGCGCCCAGCGTTCGACCTTCATCTGGGGGGCCTCGACCGCCGCCAGCACCCGGCACAGCTTCGCGATCCCGTGCGCGATCAGGTTGTAGGTGTCCTCCACCGCGCCCCGCCCCAGCACCTGCGTGCTGTCCACCGCCAGCCGCGACCTGCGCCCCTTCAAAAGACCCGTCTCCCGCGCCAGGTGCAGACTCCGCTCGAAGATCACTCTCGCCTTGTCGTGAAGCAGAAGCTGGGCCCGGAACTGCTGCA